>SLNJ01000076.1 GCA_007133065.1 Opitutales bacterium | reverse complement strand
TCTTTTTATGGATCTTGACAGATTCAAGTTAATCAATGACAGTTTTGGACATCAGGTTGGTGATCACGTCTTAAAAGCCGTCGCCCGTTCTCTCGAGTTGTGTATCCGTCCGGGTGACACTATTGCCAGGCTGGGCGGGGATGAATTCGTAGTCTTGCTTGAAAGCATTCAGGACATTCAGGAAGCAGAAAAAGTTGTCAGCAGAATACAGTCCATTTTTGAAAAACCAATTGAAATTAAAAAACAGCAGAGCATTCATACCAGTGCAAGTATCGGTCTTGTGATGGGCGCTTTAAGCTATGAACGACCTGAAGAGCTTCTCCGGGATGCCGATACGGCAATGTACCGGGCCAAAGCTCTGGGGCGCGGTCAGCACCAAAGATTTGATCCGGCTATGCACCACCACGCAGTAGCGCAGCTTGAACTTGAAAATGACTTGCGTCGATCTATTGAAGCAAATGAATTCGTCATCCATTATCAACCCATCGTCTCACTTTCAAGCGGTCGAATTATGTCTTTGGAAGCCCTGATTCGCTGGCAGCATCCCAAAAAAGGCCTTTTGTTTCCTGACGATTTTATCTGGCTTGCCGAAGACACAGGTTTAATTGTTCAGATCGGAGAATGGGTACTGCGTAGTGTCTGCCAGCAGATCAAAGCATGGGAAATAGCGGGATTCACGGGGTTCAGAATTGCAGTGAATATATCCGCACGCCAGTTGATTAGTGAAAATTTTGTAAGTTCACTGGTGCACATACTTAATGAAACCAATATCAATCCTGATAAGCTGGAACTGGAAATTACCGAGTCCATGGTAATGCAAAATTTTGACATTGCTAGAGGCATGCTTGACCGTTTGCGGGGATTGGGGGTGGAAATATCCCTGGATGATTTCGGTACCGGATATTCTTCGTTGAGTTACCTGAAGAATTTTCCGGTGAACAGGCTAAAAATTGACCGATCTTTCATTGACCAGGTAGAGTCGAGCAAAGAAAATAAGGATCTGGTAAAAGCGATTATTACTTTGGCCCATAACATTGCTCTGGATGTAGTGGCTGAGGGGATAGAAACACAAGATCAGTTGGATTGGCTAAAAAAAATGAGCTGCCAGATGGGGCAGGGCTATTTATTTGCAAAACCATTGGATATCAAAGAAATCGAAAAGCTATTGGCGTCAAAAAAGAATTTTAATAATTAGCTTTTATTTTTCGGACAATTACAAATGTTCTAATGTGATCAATAAAAGGGAGACGATACGTTTGGGTTGAAACAGCCAGGTCAGTGACAGGAGAATCGGAGTCTCGAATTTGTTCTATTTCCGATGCCGTCAAATTGGCCTTATAGGCCAGTAAAAATCCATCGTGTGCAAGAAGGGGATAAGCTATTTGCACAAATGTCTTCAGATCTCCTAGAGCACGGCAGGTAATGACATCAAAGCAATGGGCATAATCCGGATTCTTAACAAGATCTTCTGCCCGGCAATGGTGTGCCGAAATACCGGTGAGTTTCAGACGCCGGATCAGATGTTGTAAAAAAGCAGCCTTTTTTCTTGATGCTTCAATTAACATAACTGAATTTGAAGGAAGCATGGCTTTCAGGGGAATTCCGGGAAAACCGGCTCCGGAGCCAATGTCCAGGAGTTTTGAACCGGGTGGTATCAAAGGAGTGGCCGCAATTGAATCCAGGAAATGTTTTACGGCAATTTCAAAAGGATCCGTGATGGCTGTCAAATTGGTTTTGCGATTCCATAAAAGTAGTTCCTCTCTGTGAATTTCAAAAAGTTCTGCCTGTTGTGAATTTACATGAATACCCAAAGCTTGTGCACCATCCTGAATAAGTTTCTTCCATTTTAAAAGACCACTTTTTCCCACTTGCAAACCTTCTCTTTTGTAAACCCTTTAGCCAACCAATTTGATGCTTCTTTAACAAAATAGTCCTGATGGGCTTTATCGCTCATTAGATGATCGCCGCTTTTTTGGATGACCAGTTTTTTCGGATGGCTGACTTTTTTATATATTTTTTGAGCCTCTGAAACAGGAACTACATCATCACTATCCCCATGAATGATAAGAATGTTTTGGATATCGCACAAAATCTGTTCGTTATCAAACGTCAAATTTTCAAAAATAGTTTGAGGATATTGCGTGGCTAACCCGGATTTGTCTATGGCGGAAAATATACACCGGCTGCTGCTCGGAGCAGCAAAAGTGACCAGTGATTCTGGTTGTGTCCTGGATGAAACGGCACATACAACGGAACCTCCAAAGCTGCTTCCGAAAAGGGCAATTTCATTTGCCGTGTCCGATCTTTCCCGGATCGTCTCACAAGCCTTTAAAAGATCATTGCACCGGCCCTTGAAAGAGACTTGTTCCGATATTTCCCCCTCGCTTTGTCCGCATCCCCTATGATCAAACCGGAAAAAAGCCATGCCGAGTAAATTGCAGGCCTTGGCAAGCGCTATCTGCTTGGGTGATTCCTGTTTGGAAAACAATCCGTGGGAACCAATAACCACCGGCGGGTTTTTTACTGACGGCAGATGAAGGTTGCCCTTTATCCGGTATCCGCCGCTAAAAAACTCCAGTTCTATGCAAGTCGAATCCGATAATGTCATATCCGTTATCCTTTGATTCTGTTTAAAGATGGATTGTGACCAGCTAAAGTGTATGTTATGATCACACAGGTTTTATAGCATAAAAAATTAAACCATAGGATAATTTTTGAGAAACACAGATATTCCTGTCAAAAAAGGGAAAGAATATGAATTGACCATATCCGGTCTGGCATTTGGCGGAAAAGGTCTTGCCAAAATTGACGGATTTGCTGTTTTTGTGGACCAGGCAATACCCCAGGATGTCGTAAAAGCCCGGGTGGTCAAAAAGAAAAGAAATTATGCAGAGGCCCGTATTGTCGAGATGGTTAGCCATTCTCCGCTAAGGGTGGAGGCTCCATGTCCGTATAGCGGTCATTGCGGAGGATGTAAATGGCAGCATTTGTCATATGAGGTACAGGTCCAATACAAACGCAGGCATGTAAAAGAAGCCCTGGAGCACATCGGCGGTATCCAAAATACCAAGGTAAACCCAACATTGGAATCCCCAAGGATTTTTGAGTATCGAAACAAGATGGAATTCTCATGTTCGGATCGAAAATGGCTTCTTCCGGAACAAATGGACAAAGAAAATATCGATACTGGTATTGCTCTTGGACTCCATGTACCGGGCACTTTTTATAAAGTGCTGG
>SLNJ01000083.1 GCA_007133065.1 Opitutales bacterium | reverse complement strand
CTGGGGCAACGCCCATTCGTTCAACCCCCCCGCGCTGAAAGCGCTCAATCACCGTAGCCTGGGGCAACGCCCCAGGACAACGGAATCCCCCATCCGCAGGCTGAAAGCCTGCTTCACCCATCCATCGTGTCGCGTCCCTGCGCTCTGCAAATTCGCGAACATTTCTCGAATATTTTTGAGGGGTGGGGCGGGTGGATGCCGTTGAGAAGGGGAGGCGGCTGGACCGATTCGGTCGCCATCGAACCGATAAAGGAGCAGGTGCGCAGTCGAGTGCCGAACGCCTCAAACGAGCGGGCGTTGGATACGCGACGGGGCACGTGCTCCATCTCCCAAACATCCAAGTTGTTATGAACCATCTCAAATATTCCATTTTCACTCTGGGTGCGCTCCTGGCGCTCCCGTTTTCACTGCAAGCCGGTCCGGCCTGCTGCGGTGGGGGCGCGCACGCGCACGGCAACCCATCCGCTGAAGGGGTCTCCGGAGATGCCGTCGAAGACCCTCGGAAGGCGTGGGTGCAATCTTACGAAGGCGTTTCCGAAGCCCTCGTAGAGGATGAACTGGACACCGCGAAGGAGGAAGCGCAGGGGCTTGCCCGGACATTGCAGGCCTTCGAGGGGTACGAGAGGATTCACCGGCACGCCGAGGATGTCGCCGAGGCGCAGACATTGGAGGCGGCGCGCAGCGCGTTCCGGCTGCTGAGTCACGCGGTGATCGAGCGCGTCAGCGACCACGACGGTTTCCATGTCATGAATTGCCCGATGGTTGAGGACGGCCAGTGGCTCCAGAGTGAACGCGAGGTGCGCAACCCGTACATGGGTCAGCGCATGGTCCGGTGCGGCAGTGTCGCACGGACCACCGGTCCAGACGAGGATGGTCACCAGCATTGATCGACCTTGCGCTCCCGGTACGGTGACTGCAAAGTCGGATACTTGGGTCAACAATTGCTCGTGCGGCCTTCATATGCGCTCGGTTCCGGAGGGATTTGCGAGATGATCGCATTCGTGACCGGATCCAACGGTTTGGTCGAAGACCGCCATGTGTGTGGAGAAGGTGGTGCACGATCACCAGTATGAGAATATTGATTGAATGAAATCCTACCTCCCTCTACTTGGACTGGCGAGCCTTGCGGTGTTGGCCGGTTGCGCAACAGACGGCCAATCGCCGGGTTCCGAATCACCGGTTCGTTCCCAGGCAGCGGGTATAAATTCATCGCACGAGCACATGCCAAGATCGTCGGCGTCTCGCTCGGTCAGAATAGATGAGACCGAGATCCCATCCGATGCCACCTTGGATGATCTTCTGCGCTATGCGGCCGAGCACAGTCCCCGGCTGCGCGCGGCTTTCGAGGCGTGGCGCGCGGCTGTGGAGAGGACACCACAGGCGCGAGCCCTGCCGGATCCACAGTTAAGCTACGGTTATTTCGTCGAGCGTTCCGTCGAGCGTATGGGGATGATGGGACGGCAGCGGATATCGATTACGCAGATGCTCCCTGGATTCGGCAAACGGGGCCTCCGTGCTGATATGGCCGAGCGCGGTGGCGAAGTCGCCGAGGAACGGCTGGAAGCGGCGCGCCTTGCCGTCTTCTCGAGAGTGAAGAGCGCTTACGCCGAATACGCCTACGTCCAAGAAGCCATCGAGGTGCTTCGCGAGGTCCGCGAGCTCGTGCGGCAGTTTGAGGCGGTCGCGATGGCGCGGTATCGGGCCGGGGAGGTTGGCAGTGCGGACGTCCTCCGCGTTGAAATGGAAGGCGAGCGGATCGGCGACCAGTTGCGCACCATGCAAGCGAGACGCGCACCGGCAGCGGCAGCGCTGAACGCCGCCTTGGGACGCCCCGATGGCGCCCCGCTGCCGACTCCGCGGTTGCCGGAGCTGCCCGTGCTCGATGAAGCGGCTGAGAAGGAGTTCGAGCGCTGGCTCGCCGCCAATCCGGAGCTGCGCGCCGGAGAACGTGAAATTGCGCGAGCCGAGATCGGGATCGAGCTTGCCAGGCGCCAGAGCTGGCCGGATTTCATGGTGGGGGCCGACGTTTTGGAACGGCGCGGCGAAGATACCGAAGGGATGCTCATGGTCGGCATCAGCCTCCCCATCTGGCGAAACAACTATGCTGCAGCCCGCCGGGAGGCGCTGGCCAATCGCAACGCTGCCGTCGCACGCCGGGAGAGCTTGGAACGCGACCTGGAGTCCGACCTACGCATGGCGCTCTTTCGCGTTCGCGATGCCGAGCGAAAGATCCGGCTTTACAGGCAATCGCTTCAGCCGTTGGCACGGCAGAGCTACGATTCGCTCGCGGGAGCCTACCGTGCCGCCGAATCGGATTTTGTCGATTTGATTGAAGCGCAAAGGACGCTGCTCGATGTCGAGCTCTCCGGCCGCCGCGCGGTCGCCGACCATGTTCAGCGTCTGGCCGAATTGGAACGACTGACAGGTGGCGCGGCCAATCGGGTAAAGTGACACTTCTGAAAACACAATGACCAAAGCAACGAAAACGAAACTCCTTTCGGCACTGGCGATTGCCGGTCTGCCGGTCGCCTTCATCCTTGGTCTGTGGTTCGCGGGCGAGTCGACCGATCATGTCGCGCGCGATGGCCGTGGCGCCGAGCGCGCCGAGACGGCGCCTTCAGACGAGGGGGCGACGACCTGGACCTGCTCAATGCACCCTCAGGTGCGCATGCCGGAGCCGGGAGATTGCCCGATTTGCGGTATGGACCTGATCCCCGTAACCGACCTTGACGATCCGGCGGATGAAGCTGACCTGCCGCGGCTGCGCGTAAGCGAGCGGTCCGTGGCATTGATGAATATCCAAACGTGGCCGGTGGAGCGGCGCGTCGTGGAGCGCGAGGTGCGTCTCTTGGGTCGGGTGAACTACGACGAGAGACGAAAGCGGACCATCACCGCTTGGATTCCCGGACGTCTCGACCGGTTTTTCGTCCATGTTGAGGGAGGCCGTGTTCAAGAAGGCGATCCGGTGGCCGAGATCTACAGCCCGAAGCTCATTTCCGCTCAGGAGGAGCTGCTCCAGGCGCTTCATACCGCACATGCAAGAGACCAGGAGAACAGCCCGATGGTGCAGGCCGCCCGCGACCGATTGCGGCTGCTGGGCCTTAACCCCCGCCAGATTCAGGAAATCGAGGAGCGAGGCACGGTGCAGGATCATATCGTCATTCATTCCCCGCTCGAAGGTGTTATCACAGAACGCATCGCAGTGGAGGGGAATTATGTCCAGACCGGAGCTAGCATCGCGGCCCTCGCTGCGCTCGACTGGGTCTTCATCGATCTGGAGGCATATGAACGGGATTTGCCGTGGCTGATCGAAGGGCAAACCGTGCGCTTCAGCATCGAAGGCATCGCCGGGGAGGAAATTGAAGGGCGCATCGATCAGATTAATCCGTTTTTGGATGAGCGCCGTCGCACCGCCCAGGTTCGCGTGCTGGTCGAGAACCCGGACGGGCGCTTGAAACCCGGGATGTTCGCCCGTGGCGTTGTGGAGTCCCGTATGGGAACGCCCGATGGCATCAAACAGTGGCGCGACGAACCACCCCTGGTGATCCCGGCGACAGCGGCACTCATCACCGGTCGCCGAGCCGTCGTCTATGTCAAAATCCCGGAAGCCGACCAGCCGACCTTCGAGTTGCGGCAGGTCACGCTGGGCTCGAGAGCCGGTGACCGGTTGATCGTGATGGAGGGCGTCCACGAAGGCGAACTCGTCGTATCGCACGGCAATTTCAAACTCGACAGCGAGCTGCAAATCCGCGGCCGCCCGAGTATGATGGCGCCGCGGGTTGAGGAGGACCCCGGCGAGGCGGATCGTATCGACTACCGTGCACCGCCCGAACCGGCCGAGTTCGCCGCCGCGGTGCCCGCCTCGTTCGGCGAAGAACTCAAGCCGGTCGTCCGAGGGTATCTCGATTGGGTTTCCGCTCTGGCAGCGGACGATTTCGAAGCCGCCCGGGAAGGGCTCGTCGCCCTGCATGAAGCCCTCCAGAAAATCGGGCAGCACCGCCTCGAAGGGGAGGCCCACGTCGCCTGGATGGAACATTACGAGAGGCTGCATGTGCTGACCCACCGCATCGAAATGGCCGAGGATCTCGAAGGGATGCGCGAACACCTCCAGGAGACAACCCGTGAGATCGAAGAAGTGATCGTATCCTTTGGCGCCGGTCAACTGCCTGATCTTTACCGCATGTATTGCCCGATGGCTCACGACGACCAGGGCGGGATTTGGTTCCAGGATGACGATGCGGTCGCCAATCCCTACTTCGGGCCTGCGATGCTCGCGTGCGGCGAGATTCTTGGTGAATTGTGAGGGAAGGACACGGTGTTTTCATTTGGCCTATCACGTGCGCGATGTGGGGGATTAGCCCTGTTGGAGCAATTCGAAATACAATGACGCGAGTACAGCAGAGAGCTGTGTGATTTCCCAAAACGTAATATCAGATATCGCCTATTTCCTTTAATCGATGAACGACCAGACCGAAAAACTTTCTTCCGTAGACGACCCGTCGCCATCGTTTCTGGCGCGTGTCATGCGATTCTTCCTGGAGCAAAAGATCGTGGTGGTGCTTTTGCTGGCCGGTATCGTTGGCTGGGGAGTCGCCGTCGCCCCGTTTGACTGGGACACCGGCGTGTTGCCGCGGAACCCGGTGCCCGTGGACGCGATCCCCAACCTGGGCGAAAACCAGCAGATTGTCTTTACGGAGTGGATGGGACGCTCCCCGCAGGACGTGGAGGACCAGGTGACGTATCCGCTCACCGTTTCCCTCATGGGCGTTCCGGGAGTCCGCGAGGTGCGCAGTCAATCCGCCTTCGGGTTCTCCATGATCTTCCTTATCTTCGAGGAGGGAGTGGAATTTTATTGGTCGCGCGCGCGCATTATCGAAAAACTCAGCAGCTTGCCCGCCGGACTGCTTCCCGACGATGCGCAGCCCGCGCTCGGACCCGACGCGACCGCGCTGGGCCAGATTTACTGGTACACGCTTGAAGGTCGCGACCCGGACGGAAACCCCGCCGGAGGGTGGGATCTTCACGAATTGCGTTCGGTCCAGGATTGGTATGTGCGTTACGGGCTGTTGGCCGCAAGGGGGGTCAGCGAGGTGGCCTCCATCGGAGGCTACGTGAAGGAATACCAAGTGGACGTAGATCCGGATGCCTTGCGCGTCCACGGGGTCACCCTTCAGCAAGTCTTTAATGCCGTGCGCAAGAGCAATCTGGATGTCGGAGCGCGCGTGACCGAGATCAACCGGGTGGAGTACCTGGTGCGAAGCCTCGGTTTTATTGAGAATCTCGAGGATCTCGAGAAGGCTGTCGTAAGAACGGGGCCGGACCACACTCCCATCCGGGTGGGGGACGTCGCCCACGTCACCTTCGGCCCGGCGCAGCGCCGCGGCGCGCTCACGCAGGAGGGCGCCGAAGCGGTGGGGGGCGTGGTCGTTGTGCGGGAAGGTTTCAACCCGCTCGAAGCGATCAACAACGTCAAGAAGCAGGTGGAGGCGATCAGCCCGGGTCTGCCGGCCAAGGCGGTGATCGACTGGGAACAGATCGATCGCGAGTCTGTGGCGGCGTTTGCCGCCGGCCACGGCTTCGAAGCTTTCGCCTCCACCGAACTCGATCAGGATTCCTGGTTGAACTGGTTGCGGGGAACGCCGCAGGAGGAGTGGCCCGAATGGGTGACGCTCAGTCAAGTGACAATCGAGGCCTTCTACGATCGCACAAACCTGATACTCGAGACCCTGGGCACGCTGAACAAGGCGTTGGCGGACGAGATCCTGGTGACGATTATCGTTCTCATGGTGATCCTGCTCCATCTGCGTAGCGCCGTCATTATCAGCGCTATGCTGCCGCTTGCCGTTCTCATGACCTTCATTGCTATGAAGCTCTTCGGGGTGGAGGCCAATGTGGTCGCGCTTTCGGGCATCGCCATCGCCATTGGGGCGATCGTGGATATGGGGATCATCATCACGGAGAACATCCTCAAACACCTTGAGGCGGCAAAGCCCGAGGACAACCGCCTGCTCGTTGTCTATCGCGGGGCGGCTGAGGTCGGCTCGGCCGTGTTGACCGCTGCGGCGACGATCGTCATAAGCTTTATGCCGGTCTTTACGATGACCGGGGCAGAGGGGAAGCTGTTTATTCCGCTGGCGTTTACCAAGACCTTTGCGATGGTGGCCGCGGCGATTTTGGCTTTGTTCATCATCCCGGCGGCGGCCCATGTTCTGCTGGCGGGGCGATTCGGCTACCGCCCGCTCAAACGGGTGCTGCTCATCGGTCTTGTCTTGCTCGGTGCTGCCGGGATCGGGTTGGGTATCCGGTGGGGCTTGTCGGTTCTGTGGATCGGCGGGGTGATTGCGGGCGCGGTTGCGCTTTATCACTTGGCGATTGACGAGGTTGCCTGGGTCGCGGCCAGGATATCGCCGCGTCTCGCCGAGCCTGCGAACCGGGTCTCTCAGCGCATGAAGCGCGCCACGCGTTGGATCGCCAGTGTGGTGGCCGTGCTCCTCACGGGCTGGTTGCTGGCCCAGTACTGGGAGCCCCTGGGCCCCGTAGCCGGCGGACTGCGCAATTTCGGGTTTGTGGCGCTGCTCATCGGTGGACTGCTCGGTCTGTTTGTTCTGTTCATGCTCGCTTACGGGCGGATTTTGCGCTGGTGCCTCGTGCACAAGATCGCCCTCCTTTCGCTGCCGTTGCTTATCGTCCTGTTCGGCTTCGGCTATGTGTGGTTGGGACCGGGGTTCTTTTTTGGACCGATCGAGCGGGCTCCCGGCGTCTTACTCGATCAGCCCGAGGTCGCGGAGAGACTGGAGCGCGAAGGGTTGCTTGAGCACCGCGGCGAACACAGGGTATGGTCGCGCACCGCACTCGGTGTCGGGCGTAACGACATGGAGAGCATGCTGGACGAATACGGCGCCGAGCGCACCGGCCGTATTGCCGGCAGATGGGAGCGCGCGCGCGACCTGTCCAACCTGGGGAGAGAGAGCTGGGATGGCCTGGAAGGCGAATCGTTGTGGATCAAGGGCAAATGGATGATCGCCAGCCACTGGAACGGTCTCGGTCGCGAATTCATGCCGCCGCTCGACGAAGGGTCGTTCCTCTGGATGCCGACGACCATGCCGCACGCCTCCATCGGCGAAGTGTTGGAGGTCATGAAATACCAGGACCTGGCGATCGCCTCAGTCCCGGAGGTGGAGTCGGTGACAGGCAAGCTGGGAAGAGCGGAGACAGCCCTCGATCCCGCCCCCGTTTCCATGTTGGAGACGATCGTGCACTACAAGCCGGAGTATGCCGTCGATGCGCAGGGTCACCGGATCAACTTCAGATACGATCGCCAGAAGGGGGAATTTGTCCGGGATGAACACGGGGAGCTGATTGAAGATTCTGCCGGGCGCCCCTATCGGCAATGGCGCGATCACATCGAATCGCCGGATGATATCTGGGATGAGATTGTGGCGGCCGCGCAGGTCCCGGGTACCACCTCCGCGCCCAAACTGCAACCGATCGAGACGCGCTTGGTCATGCTTCAGACCGGTATGCGCGCGCCCATGGGGGTCAAGATTCGCGCGCCGGACCTGGAGACGCTCGACCGCATGGCCGTGGAGATGGAGCGTCACTTGAGGAATGTGCCGACCATCCGCCCGGAAACCGTCAACGCCGACCGGGTCGTCGGCAAGCCGTACTTGGAGATCGTGCCCGACCGCGATGCGGTGGCCCGTTACGGTTTGAATATCGAGGACGTCCAGCATCAGATCACGGTTGCGATCGGCGGGCGCACCATCACCTCGACGGTCGAGGGGCGCGAGCGCTTCCCGGTGCGGGTACGATATCAACGGGAACTGCGGACGGAGATCGAGGACCTCGAGGGAGCGCTCATTTTTGCGTCTGACGGTACGGCTGTTCCGCTGAACGATGTAGCCGATATCCGGTACAGCCGCGGACCACAGATGATCCGGAGTGAGGACACATTCCTGGTAGCTTACGTCACGTTTGGCGGCCGACCCGGAGTGGCCGAGGTCGATGTGGTCGAGGTGGCGCAGGATTACCTGGCCGCCCGCGTGGCCGCGGGAGAACTCGCGGTTCCGTCGGGGGTGAGCTGGCACTTCGCCGGGGAATACGAGCACCAGCTCCGGGCTGCGCGGACGCTGAGCATCATTGTGCCGATCACGATGGCCGTTATCTTCCTGCTGCTCTTTTTTGATTTTCGTTCGGCGCTCACCTCCTTGATGGTCTTCAGCGCGGTCATCGTCGCATGGGCCGGCGGGTTTATCCTGGTCTGGCTTTACGGCCAGCCCTGGTTCGCCAACTTCAGCGTGTTTGGCGAAAACATGCGCGAGCTTTTCCAGATGGGAACGGTCAACCTCAGCGTGGCGGTGTGGGTTGGATTCCTGGCCTTGTTCGGCGTCGCAGTCGAAAACGGAATCGTGATCGGAACCTACCTGCACCAGAGTTTCGCCCGGCGGCGACCGGGAACGCGTGCGGAAATCCACGACGCCTGCCTTGAGGCGGGATTGAAACGCGTGCGGCCCTGCCTGATGACGACGGCGACAACCATCCTGGCGCTCCTGCCGGTCCTTACCAGCACCGGTCGCGGCGCCGATATCATGATCCCGATGGCCATTCCGATCGTCGGTGGCATGCTCTGCGTCGTGTTGACCATCCTGAGCGTGCCGGTCCTCTACTGCTGGGTGGAGGAGATCAAGGCGAGGACGAAAGGGTGAAGGTTGAATCACGAAGGAGGAATGATGAACGCTGTAGTGGATTTCCTGACCCCTGAATGGGCGCCGAATATTCACCCGTTGATCGTCCACTTCCCGATCGCCCTGTTGGTGGTGGCGGTGCTGCTCGATGTGCTTCAGTGGATCCGGCCCCTGCGGGGGCGGTTGGACCGGGCTGCGCTCCTGCTGTATTTCCTTGGGGTGATCGGAGCGACGGCGGCGTTCTGGTCCGGGCGCGTGGCCGCGGATACGGTGCGGGTCGGTGTCGAGGCGCAAACGGTATTGAGCGATCACGATGACCGGGCACTGATCACGTTGATCTTCTTTGGGGCGTTTTTTGTGGTCCGTCTTGTCCTTCACCTGATCCGACTCGATCGAAAAGGTATTCTCCGCGCCGTGGTTCCGCTGACAGGCATCGTGGGAATCGTTTTGCTGTGGCAGACTGCCGATTTGGGCGGGAAGCTCGTGTACCAGTACGGGGTAGGGGTCGCCGCGGTGGAGGTTGTCGACGATGTCGCAGTGGACACGACGGGCGAAAGCCGCTGGGAGGACCGCGACGACGGCTGGATGTGGCACTCGGGAGGGAATGCGGCGGCAGTGTTTCGGGAGCGGATCGAGTTCCACGGAGAGAACGCCGGGGAACGTCTCCATTTCCACACCCGCCAGGACGAGGAGGGTTATTACCTCGAGATTGTGGTGGAGGCCGGAGAGGGGCCGCTATTCCTGGTCGTTCCGGAGGAGACCGACGATATCAGCCTGGAGATGGTGGCGAACGCCGACGGCTTCGAAGGAGGCGTGGGGCTGGTGCATCACTTTCACGCGCCGGATCACTACGAGTTCCTGGACTACGACGGAAGCGATGCACGACTCGGGCGGCATGAGGGCGGGGAGGGTGCGATCCTGGACCGGGGCCACTGGCACGCAGACGGATGGGCGTCTCTACGGGTCGCAGCCGACGGCCGCCATTTTCACGCCTACGCGGACGGAGCGATGGTCGCCCACGGTCACGCTCCGCTCCGGGAGCCCGGCTATACGGGCGTGCTGGTGGATGGAAGCGGCACCCTGAACGTCCGTCTGCTCCACCTTGTGCGGTTGCGCGACACAGAGGCCGAGGCGCCGGTGGAGGATCACGGCAATGATCATGGACCCGACTATGCGGAAGAACACGACGTCGATGCACCGATCGACCACGACCATTGACCAATTCTTTCGATTTTGGTAGTTGACGTCTTCTACCAGTTCCGTGTTTATTGGTAGAAAGCTGGTAGAAAGTGATGAGAATGCCACAGAAACCGCCTCCTGCCTCGGAGATTTTCAAGGAAGCTGGAGAGGACGGAGTTTTCGAGCGTCTGCTGGGATTGCAACCGGAGGTGGACCATCGGGACCGGTACGTCCACTGGGATCTTCTTCGTCGGCTGAATCCTCCGGACGGCTTGACGCACCGTCAGTGGTGGGCAGGAATCAAATGGGCCCGCTCGCTCAACAGAAAACCGGTACCCTTGCCGGATCGCGAAGGGAAACCGTTTTGGTTTGGCGTGCCCGATGTGGTCATGCGGCGGTTGCATACGATCGACGTAGGCACCGCCGGCCACGTCGGGGTGCCGGAGCCGATCGTGAATCCTCACACTCGGGAGGAATACCTGGTGCGTTCCCTCATCCAGGAGGCGATCACGTCCAGCCAGCTTGAAGGCGCCGCTACGACCCGTGATGTTGCGAAACAAATGCTTCGCTCCGGGCGTCCTCCACGCGACCGTAACGAGCGGATGATTTTCAACAATTTCCGGACCATGGAGCGTATCCGCGAGTGGAAGGATAAGCCGCTATCCCGGGAGCTGGTTTTCCATTTGCACCGGATGGTCACCGAGGACACGCTCGACAACCCGGACGCGTCGGGTCGCTTTCGCCAGTCCGGCGAGCCGGTTTTCGTGCAAGATTCCGTAACCGGAGAGGTCTTCCACGATCCTCCGCTGGCGGGAGAACTGCCTGAGCGGATAGACCGGATGTGCGCCTTTGCGAACGAGGACACTCCGGATGCCTTCGTGCATCCGGTAATTCGTGCGATCATTCTCCATTTCTGGCTGGCCTACGATCATCCCTTCGTGGATGGCAACGGACGCACGGCGCGTGCCTTGTTCTACTGGTTGATGCTGCGTCGGGGGTACTGGCTGTTCGAGTACATTTCCATTTCCGAAATCCTGCTCGGCGCACCGGTAAAATACGCCCGTTCTTTTCTCTATACCGAAACCGATGATAACGACCTGACGTATTTTATCGTCTATCAGACCGAGGTGATTTCACGGGCGATTCAGAATCTTCATGAATACCTTAAGAAGAAAAGTCGGGAGCTTGCCGCGACGGAAGAGCTGCTTCGCGCTTTTTCGGATATCAACCATAGGCAGCAGGCTTTAATACGTCATGCCTTGCGGCATGCCGGGGCGCGGTATTCCATCGAGGAGCATCGCCGGAGTCACGGCGTGGCTTATGATACGGCCCGAAAGGATTTGCTGCACCTGAAGAAACTCGGCCTGTTGGATATGCGAAAGTCCGGAAAAGCCTTTGCCTTTCGGGCGCCGCGCGACTTGGAACAAAAACTCCGTTCGCTGAACGATAATACTTTCTCCTGATCAGGAAACCGGGGTTTTTTGTCACCGCTGATCCAAGGAGTGTTCCGGCCGAAGCGGCGCGCTCCTACGGAATGGCTACCCGGGTGCAAGGATCCATCGAACCATACCGGATCGCGATCCGGCCACCGTCAATGCCGATCGCGTGGATGGCAAACCGTACCTGGAAATCCACCCCGACCGGCGCGCGATCGCCCGGTACGCATTGCAATACCTCAAACCGAGCTTCGCAGTCCGGCGTCCGGACACGATCGAGGCGATCTCGGCAGGGAACTGGTCTACAAGCACGGCATCGGCGTAGTGGCGGTTGAGGTCGAGGAGAAGTAGTGTTCATATGCATACCAACTGCCAAATTTGCGATCCGCTCGAGCCCGCAGACCACAAAAACTCACGCTGGCGGAGGAATCCCGCCGGAAAATCCGCTCTCGGCTACCCTCCTCGTACCCTTTCCAGAGGGGGTCTAACTATGGTTATAATACCCTGTATAGGGAATTGAATCCTTAGGGGTTGTTCCCTAATTCGGCCGAAGCCGGTACCACGGATAGGCCGCGCTCTGGTCGGAATCGAGTTGGTCTCCGTGGAAGCACGCGTGGTCATCGCGTCGGTGGAGACCTATCTGAAGTACGCCGAGGCAATCGGGCTGACTTCGACTGCGGCCGCTCCTGCCTGAATTTGGCCGGGGTGTGCCCGGGGGATTCAGGGAATCGAAAAGGATTCAATGAATCCCCCTTATTTTACCTGTAAGCGAAACCTAGAATCTGAAGCAATAAGATGAACTTCATGAGTAACTTGACAAACGACATGTTTCGGTTGTGCGATGAGATTGCCGCCCTGCGCGACGAACGGGCGACGTTACGCAGCAACCTGGCAGAGGGCCGGGAGAACCTGAGAGAGGAGGTGTCTCAAACGCGCAGGGACCTGCAGGATGCCCGCAAGGATTTGGCGCGGGAGACCCGCACCGAATTGGAGGACTTCACCGCGAAAGTGCGGCACACTGTAGGCCGATTGGGCCGGCAAATGCTCCGGTTCGACCGAGCAGCATTTCCCCAGGCAAACCACCGACAGGATGCCTTCCCTGAAGTCTTCAAGGACCGAAAAGTCGCACGAATGAAACGGGCGCCGTTCTTT
>SLNJ01000123.1 GCA_007133065.1 Opitutales bacterium | reverse complement strand
GTCGCAGAAACTCCAGAAGAAACCTTCCGTTCGTTCCAGGGCGCGGGAGTAGTCGTAGGACTCAAATGCGGCGGTGGCGTGGTTGACCACAGCGGACAATGTTGCGAGCAGGGCGAGATCGAGCGGTTCCGAGACCGCCGCCGGATCGATCGGTTCGTTGTCGCCGAGGGCGAGCGTGAATCGGCCCACATTCAGGATCTTGATCGCGAGCCGGCGGCCTATTTTCATCTGGCCCTCGTCGAAGGCGGTGTCGGCGCCGGGTCGGGCGGAGGTCGCCCAATAGCGGACGGCATCCGATCCGTATTTTTCAAGCAGGCCGATTGGGACAATAACCTTTCCTTTGCTCTTCGACATTTTCTTGCGATCCGGATCGAGGATCCACCCCGAGATCGCAGCGTGTTTCCACGGAAGGTCATTGCATTCCAGGTGGGAGCGAAGGACGGTGTAGAAGAGCCATGTCCGGATGATATCGTGGGCCTGCGGCCGGAGATCCATCGGATAAGTGCGCGTGAAAAGGTCCGGATCCTCGTCCCACCCGCAAGCGAGAAGGGGAGTGAGCGAGGAGGTTGCCCATGTATCCAGAATATCGGGATCGCCGATCAGCTCTCCCGATTCCGCGAGCATTTCAACGATGTGCCTACGAGCGGCGGCGATCGTCTTGCCGGCCAGTTGCGCGTAGCGCTGTGCGGCCGGGCCGGCGATTCCGGGCGGAGGCGAGGAAAGCAGACGACCGTCCGAGCCGACGATTGTCCTGACCGGAAGTCGCAGTTCGCGCCACCAGGTAACGTCCGTTATGTCGCCGAACGTGCAGACCATGGCGATGCCGGAACCTTTGGCGGGATCGGCCAGTCGGTGCGGAAGGACGGGCACCTCGATTGCGAAGAGTGGCGTGGTAACCGTGGAGCCGAACAGCGGGTGGTAACGCTCGTCGTCCGGGTGAGCAACAAGCGCAACGCACGCCGGCAGCAGTTCCGGCCGTGTGGTCTCGATGAGCAGTTCGCTTCCGTCCGAGCGATGAAAGGCCAGGGCGTGGTAGGCGCCCGGGCACTCCCGGTCTTCGAGTTCCGCCTGAGCGACGGCGGTGCGGAAGGTGACGTCCCACAGGCAGGGAGCTTCCGCCTGGTATGCCTCGCCACGTGCGAGGTTGCGCAGGAACGCGCGTTGCGCGACGCGCCGGGAGCGTTCGTCGATCGTCGCGTACGTGAGCGACCAGTCCACGGAAAGTCCGAGGCGGCGCCACAGCTTTTCAAAGTCGCGCTCGTCTTCGGCGCTGAGACGGTGGCAGAGTTCGATAAAGTTGCGTCGCGAAACCGGAATCTGAACTTTTCCCGGTCTCTCCGGCGGCTGGAAATGCGGATCGCATGGCAGAGACGGATCGCAGCGGACGCCGAAGAAATTCTGCACCCGTCGTTCTGTGGGCAGCCCATTGTCGTCCCATCCCATCGGGTAGAAAACCTCGCGCCCGCACATCCGCTGGTAACGGGCGATCGCATCGGTGTGGGTGTAGGAGAAGACATGGCCGACGTGCAGCGAGCCGCTGACGGTCGGCGGAGGGGTGTCGATCGAGTAAACTTCGCCCCGGTGCTTCGACCTGTCGAAACCGTACGTTCCATAGCGCTCCCACTGTTCCTGCCATCGTTCCTCCAGTCCGTCGAGAGCCGGTTTGTCCGGGACCTCATGTCGGGTGGAGATGGGATTTTCGGTGCGATTGTTTCTCTGATTTGCTGCCATATTCATTTTCCTCGGTTTGGTGGGTCGGAACGCGGCAACAAAAAAACCGCGACCGTTTTCCAGCCGCGGGATCTATTCAAATCGTGTGTAGGCAACTACATTCAGGCACGACAAGATCCAGCGGCGTCACTTGCTACTACAGCGACGGTCACGATGGATGCGCGTACCTGGAAGAAGTTGCTCATTGCGGCTTCAGTAGAGCGAAGTCAGTTGGTTGGGTCAAGTGAATCAGTGAGGGGGAGCTGGGGAACCCGGCCCCTCTTTTTCCCGCTCGCAACTCGTTTTCGTCCAGCCGTCGCGCGAAAGTAGGGGAAAGGGTAACGTTGATTGCGCGAAACGGGTAACGAGGCGTAATCGCGGGGGCCTTGCGTGCGTGGCGCTCGGATAGGCCACTATATCGCCGCACCAATTGGGTGGAGCGCCGGGTGCCAGCCGGTTCGATTCGGCAATATTGGTGAACTTCACCTACCGGCAAGCTGCCGACGCTCCGACTTTGCTTCATGTCCGCTCGGCTTATCGGAGCAACATTGGGGTCTTGCGTCCTGTCCAGGACACCCAAGGATTCGTGAGGCGTGGCAACAAAATGTGTTGAATTGAACGGATCCCCTTGATGCTCGACGATTATTATGTATATTGTTGAGCAATGAAAATGATCGCATCACGTGAAATGGCGGCCAAGCCCGCCTCCATCTGGAAGGCCTTGAAAGAAGAAGGGGCCGTCGTCATTACGAAAAACGGCCGGCCGGAAGGCGTTTTCGTCGCGACTTCCGGCGAGACTTGGCTGGAAGACGTGCAGGAGATTTTCTTTGCCCGTGCTCGTCGTGCCACCTCCGAGCTCCGGCAGCATGCGATGCAGTCAGGGCTGGTCGAGATGAGCATGGAAGCGATCGATGATGAGATACGGGCAACGCGGACGGAACGTAAGCGATGACGACGGCGCCGGTTGTGGTGCTCGACACCAATGTCGTGGTTGCCGCGCAACTGAGTCCCTATGGAGCGCCGGGGCGTATATGGGATTTGGTCAACGCACGTCAACTGCGGCTCGCCTATGACGATCGGATCCTCATGGAGTACGCGGCGGTGCTGGCTCGACCGAAATTCAAATTCCCCGCGTCCAAGGTGAGTTATGTGCTTTCCGTTTTCTCCTTTCAGGAGCGTGTGGGTGCCGCCACCCCGTGGCCCATCCAGCCTTTGCCCGATCCCGACGACGCGATGTTCCTGGAGGTAGCGGCGGCTTCAAGTCGGTTGCTGATCAGCGGAAATCTCCGCCATTACCCTGAAGCCTTTCGCGGAACCGTTCGGGTGATCAGCCCTGCCGACTGGCTTGGCGGTTACTTCGAACGATAGCCCAGGACACCCAAGGATTCGCGTATCTGTTGCCTACGGACATGTCTTTGAATCCTTTTGCCTTGTCGTCCGGCCGACATTCCCTGTGGCATCCCGCGAATCCCTTGGGCGTCTCCGCTTGCGGAGGCCTGATGCCCACCGGCCCATATCGAAACGAATGCAATTCCGGGCGCTCGAAAGCGAGCACGCCACTGGGCCGATGATGCCATGACTCCGCCGCTGTCGCTGCTGTCCCCAGGTGGATAAATCCGATGCGGATCCACGGTCTTTTCATCTGGTCTATCAACTGCACGATGTTGGGGGGGGGAGCCCTGCTGGAGTCCCGGCTTCAGCCGGTCTTTTTGGTCAAAGTGGGACCCCCTGAAGTCGGGACAACAAGATAGGCCAAATGAAAGGACCGCGGACGTTGATTCTGGGATCTCGCATTTGCCGTTGACTCTCAAAAGGCGCGGCTCCTTGCTCATGAGCAGAGCGCCGTCGGCGTTCAAAGTCTAAAAATTCCGAGGGATGAAATCGAACGAACAGACGGGGGAAACAGAAGCTTTACGGGGCATTTTAACGATACCGTCGACGCCGTACCGCGAGGACGGTGCAGTCGATGAAGCCGGATTGCGGCGGATCGTGGATTTCTGTATCGATTGTGGAGCGGATGGGTTGGTCTATCCGGTGAACGCGAGTGAGTTCATTGCCTTGACCGACGAAGAGCGGATGAGGATGTCCGAGGTCGTCGTCGATCAGAACCGCGGTCGCCTGCCCGTTATGATCGGGGTCGCGGGAGTGAGTCGGGAAGCGGCGGCGGTCTTCTCGCGGCACGCTCGGAAGATCGGGGCCGACGCGGTGATTGCGATGCCTCCCTACCTGTCCCGCGGGGCGCTCCCGGAGGAGGTGATCTTCGATTACTACCGGGAGATTGCGGAGAGTGGAGGACTGCAGGTGTGCGTCCAGAATTACGTACCCCCGATCGGCACGGATATGAGTGCCCGTGTCCTGATGCGGCTCTGCCGGGAGATTCCCGAGGTGTGCTATATAAAGGAAGAAACCGTTCCAAGCACCGTGAAGCTGTCTCAGTTGGAGACGGAAAACGACGGCTCCTGCAAAGGGGTGTTCGGCGGCTCGGGTGGCCGTTTTCTTATTGAGGAGCATCTCCGGGGATCCGCCGGCAATATGCCGGGTTGCCACGTGACCGACGTGGTGGTCGCGTTCTGGAAAGCCCTCGAATCGGGCGAGTCGGCGCGCGCGCTGCATATCTATAAGGAACTTTCGCCGTTGTTCTTTTTTGAGCAACCGATGCCCGGTCTGTACAAGGAAGTCCTCAAGCGGCGGGGGGTGATCTCCTGTGCGGGGAGACGGAATGGAAAGACTGTTCTGGACGCGCTCGGGTCCAACTACCTGGACCGCCTGCTCGACGACCTCGAGCCGCTCATGCGGTGGCGGACCTGGCCGGGCAACGGCGGAAAGGGTGAAACTCGATGATCATTACCGACGTCAAAACCTTCGTGGTCGGGAATCCGTGGAAGAACTGGGTTTTCGTCAAACTCTTCACGGACGAGGGAATCACCGGTCTCGGCGAGGCCACCGGAGGCCTGCAGACGAAGCCGTGCGAAACGGCGGTCCACGAGTTAAAACCGCTGTTTGTCGGAAAGGACCCGCGGGATCTCAACGCGATCCACGACAGCATCTACAAGGGGATTTTTCTCAATACAAACAACGCGATTTCCGGGATCAACCAGGCCTGCTGGGATATCCTCGGAAAGAGCCTGGGCGTCCCGGTCTGGCGACTGTTGGGCGGCAAATTGCGGACGCGGATTCGGGCTTACGCCAACGGTTGGTACCGGGGGCCGCGCGAGCCTCGCTTTTTTGCCGAAGCGGCCAAGCAGGTCGTTTCGCTCGGGTACACCGCCTTGAAATTCGACCCTTTCGGAAATGCCTACCGGTTCCTGCCTCGGGACGAGGAACGGCTGTCGCTCGAAATCGTTCGCGCGGTTCGCGAAGCGGTGGGCGATGACGTCGACCTGTTGATCGAGGCGCACGACCGGTTTTCCGTGAGCACCGCCGTCACCCTCGGGCACGCCCTCGCACCGTTCAAACCGATGTGGTTTGAGACGCCGGTGATGTCGACGGATATCGAGGCTACGATCGAGGTCGCCCGCCGCATTCCGATTCCGGTGGCGAGCGGCGAGCGATTTTCGTCCCTGGCGGATTTCTCGGGCCTGCTCGGGAGCAAGGCGGTCAGCATCGCCCAACCGGAAGTGTTGAAGGTCGGGGGCATCAGCGGGATGATGAAGGTGGCGGCGATCGCGGAATCGCATGAGGCGTTTATCGCGCCGCACAACGCACAGAGCCCGCTCTGTACCGTGATCAATGCCCACCTGGGCGCAACGGTTCCCAACCTCCTCATCCAGGAGTGCTTCGACGACACAAACGTCGGATGGAGCCGCGAACTGCTGAGCGGATCCGTTCGCGTCAGAGACGGTTATATCGATGTGCCTGACGCTCCGGGTCTGGGGGTGGAGCTCAACGAGGAAGTGGCGGCAAAACATCCATACAACGAGCGCAATTTCCTGCGCCTGTTCGAAGAAGGGTGGGAGAAACGCCGGGGGTAAGCAGCGTGGCGTCTCCGCTTGCGGAGGCTTGGTACCCACCGGCCCATGTCGAACCGATTGCATTTCCAGGCGCTCGCAAGCGAGCACGCTACGGCAGAACGTTGGGTGTGTTTATTTTGCGGACAGAGAGACGTTCTGGGCCTTGATTCGGCCTTCGGCGACCAGGAGGCCGACGCTGGCCGAAGGCGAGGGCGGCCTCGGGGTCCTCGGCTTCCAGGCGGACGCCATCGCCCACCTGGGCCGTCAGGCGATTTCCCTTTGCTGTGAGGGACAGATTGAGAGTGTCGCGGGACTCCCAAGGGCTGTCGGCGCTGGCGAGCACCGTCTCCTCGCCGTGGATTACCCGCACGAGCCGGGCCTGACCGTCGGGCGAGAGCAGCAGCGCATAGTAGCGCCGCAAGCCCTGCACGCGAACTGCCATCCCGAACTCCGAGGCGAGGAACGGCTGTATGGCGGCTTGCAACGTCAAGTCGGCCCAATTCTCCGAGCCGGTGTGGACCAGGCCGCGGCCGCGAAAGCAATCAAGGACACCCAGGAATTGGCGCTCTTCCTGCTCTGGCCCCCAATCGGTGGGTGTCCTACGCATTTAATCCTCTACCTTCAGGGTCCAACAATAGATTGCTTTTTCGCTCACTGTGGTGGTATCCATACCACACCTACGATGAGTGGGATGGCAGCGACACGGCGGTGTCAGAAGATCACTGGTTTGAGCATAACCTACTGGGTTGGATGTGGACAAATAACAGCTTCTATCCATGGTTTTACCATGTCGGAGATGGCGATTTGGAGGAAGGTGAGTGGCTTGAGTTTCTCACTCCTGACCCGTTTCTGACTTTCTTTAACTACGATAAGCAAGTGATCCAAGCATACTCCTACTGGATGGAGCTTCCATGAGTGGTCCGTTCGCAATCTCATGATGAATCGCTTGAGGCAAATCGGATTCACGTTGCTGGTGTTCTGGGCATTGCCGATGGAACCGTTGTCTGCCTGGGAGCAGGTGGTCACGTTCGACGAGTTCGAGGTGGGGACGTTCGGGGAGCCCGACGCGGCGATAGGCCAAGTGGTGCGCGTGGTGCACGATGAGGGGTTCGAGGAGGAGACTGCTGAGGGATTCGCCCGTCATCAGTTGGCGGAGGATGGCACGGGCGGGTTGATGTATTCGCTGAGCACGGGCGGATACGGATGGAGCTGGGGCCATGTCTTTGCGGCGATACCGCTGGACCGGGCGATCGAGGAGCGCGGGACGCTCTATTTCCAGTTTGCGATGGAAGGAAGCGGCGGTGATTCCCTGAGTTTCGGCTTGTCGCCGCAGTTGCCCGATCCGGTCGGTACTGCCGGGAACCCGTGGGGCTGGGCCGACATGGGGCATTGGAGCGGGTTCGCCACGCACCTTGTCAATTCCAGAGGCAGGATCGGGGTTCGCATTGGAAGATCACCGGATGTCAGTGACCTCGACTGGATGCCGGGTGTTTGGTACGAGATCTGGATGACGGTCGACGTCACTGCGGAGTCTTACTCGGTTTATCTCAGGGCACCCGAAGCCGGGATTCCGGAGCAGAGAGTGCTGAGCATTGGGTTTTACGGTTTATCTGAATACATGGATGTGTTTTTCTTCCGTATGTCGGCGGAGACGCTGCGCTCCTTCTACCTCGGGATGGCCGCCGGGTATCCTGACGATCCAAACGTCGACCATCGCTGGTGGATCAACAATGTTGCGGTGGATTTTGAGGAAGGGAATCTCAGTGATCCGCCAGTACCGGCGCCGGGTCCACCTCCGCCGGTTGACCACCGGATCTTCGGATTTCATCTGCTCGAGGGAACAGGGATCGACGATCGCCGCGCCAACGCCGACGGAATGCTTGGACCCGACGTGTGGTTTGCGTATGCGCCATACGTGTACAGTTTTGTATTGGAGCGGTGGATGTTTATCGGCGATCTGATCGATCGGGATCCGGCGCGCACGAATTTTGCCGCGTGGCGTGGAGCGTGGGTCTATATTTGGGATTCCCCGTTCGCAGAGTCGGGGTTGCGGTTCAGCGAGGCATTCGGAACATGGGTCTACGCGGCTGAAGGCGGCTGGGCGTTTGTGTGGAACAGTCGGTAGGCCTGCGGCCGTAGCTGGGAAGGGCGGAGGGACACAACTGAGCCAACGTTGCTGCGCAATCGAGGACACCATCAGGTGGCGCTCTTCTTGCAGAACAGTGGCTTTCTGCTAGAATAATCATATGTTCAGGATGGGCGGAATAGCATGTCGGTTTGTGTTGGGTTCGCTCTTGATTGGCTCGATGGCTTGTGCTGGAGCGTGGTCCGAGCCCGTTCTTGTGGCGGAAGGGGAAGCGCAGCGGGGGCCGTGGCGGATGAATGACTCTGATTTTCGGTGGGTCGATGATCCTTCTGCTGCGATTGCGAAGAACGGTGATATCATTGTCGTCTGGGTCGATCAGGAAGCGCAGGATGTGATGCTTCAGCGGTTTGGCGGGAGCGGACGCGAGCCGCGTTTTTCAGAACCGACCGTGGTCAGTCGGAGTCCTTCGGTGTTTTCCTGGTTGCCCCGGGTCGCGGTATCCGTCGACGAGGTTGGCAACGAAACCGTGCATGTGCTTTGGCAGGAAATTCTCTTCCAGGGTGGCTCCCATGGCGGGGAGATCTTCTATGCCCGTTCGGATGATGGCGGGAAATCTTTTCATTCTCCGCGTAACCTATCGAACACCCAGGGGGGAGCGGGCAAAGGACGTCAGACGCGGTCGAACTGGCACAACGGCAGCCTGGACTTGATGGTGACCAACGACGGGACGGTCTTTACCGTATGGACGGAGTATGACGGCGGACTCTTTCTCCGCCGTTCTGTTGACAACGGAAGCTCCTTCCAGGACCCGGTTCTTGTGGGTGGAGATGACCACCGACCCGCCCGGGGGCCGACCCTTGCGCTCGATTCCAAGGGAACTCTGGCCCTTGCATGGACACAGGGAGAAACCGTTACAGCGGATATTCAGGTGGTGTTTTCCGAAGACCGGGGGAAGAACTTTTCCGAACCCATGGTCTTGGTCGAGGATACCCTGTTGGCGGATGCTCCGAAGTTGGCCTTTGACGCGAAGGATCGGCTTCATCTGGTCTTTTCCCGCAGCCGGGGATTCGACTTGACGACGAGTGAAGTCGTTCATGTGCGCTTTTCCCTGCACTCATCCAATGATGTATCCAAACCGCTGGTCTTGGCATCCGGCGGTGCGGGATTTGCCGATCTGGCGATCGACCGCAACGACCGTCTGCACATGATCTGGCATACTGTGGCAAAAGGGGGGCGTCGCCCGGCGGCGCTCCAATACCAAAGCGCGATGGTCGATGACTTGGAACCTGGTGGATCAGCCCTGCTGCCGCAAAGTGACGCTAGAATGGGTGGGGGACTGCAAGGCCTTCTGATCAGAAAACTCGCCCTCGGTCCGGATGGTGAGGTCGCCGTCGTCCACAGCTACTTCGACGACAGCGATAATAAGAGCGGGATTTTGCTTTGGGAAAAGCAATGCCCGTGATTTGATCCGGAAGGCCGGAAATGGGAGACCGAGCCGCTCTCGAAACTCTGACTCTGCTAAAAGCTATGGCGGGCACCGTCACTTGCGGAAACCCAACTCGATGAGCTGATCTCTCAATAAATGGCGGGGTCCCGCGACGCCGCCAATGGCGGGTGTTCGGTTGATCCTGCTGCCGTAACAACCCATGGCCTGGCTGCCATGGTGCAGGCACGCAGGATGCTTGCGCTACTTTTCAAAACCACTTGACTCGTCGAATGTACGACAGTTTACTTTTAACATGAAATCTGGCAAGCAAAGTAGCTTACGCTTCCAGCGTGAGGATGCAAAGACGCCGGATTCGCGTTCTGCGTTTTTGCTCCGCACGCACGATACATGCGCTGCTTTCTTCAACCCGCACGGCGTCATCGACACTTCCCATCGAAATCTTCCACATTGGTACCAGGACGGCGCTGCCTACTTCGTGACGTTCCGTCTGGCCGACTCAATCCCGCAATCGAAGCTCAAGCAATGGGTAATCGAGCGTGAACGGTGGTTGGGGCACAACCCCGAGCCGCTCACGATTGGCCAACAGCAGGAGTATGCCGAGCGCTTTTCCGATCGGCTCAACGAATGGCTCGACGCCGGCATGGGAAGCTGCCTCCTGAGACGCCCGGAGAACGGACAAGTCGTAGCTGACGCGATGCGTTTTTTCGATGCCCAACGCTACCACCTGGACGAGTGGGTGGTGATGCCGAATCACGTCCACGCTATTTTCCAGGTAATTCCACCCCACAATCCCGAATCGATCCTCCATTCGTGGAAGTCATATACGGCCAACGAGATCAATAAGTGGGAAAACCGCTTTGGGAGATTGTGGCAAAAGGAGTCGTACGACCACATCATCCGATCCCCGGCCGAGCTTTCCCATTACCGGCGTTACATTACCGATAACCCGTCAAAAGCCGGTATAAAGGTTACGCACGCGTCTTTCATACCGTAAGCCAGCAGCGTGAGAACACAGACACGCAGGATGCGTGCGCTACTTTAAACCCATACGGCGCCATCGCACGTCGGGCCGCAGTCGTAGCTTACGCCTCCAGCGTGAGAACACAGACACGCAGGATGCGTGCGCTACTTTAAACCCATACGGCGCCATCGCACGTCCCGTTGCAGTCGTAGCTTACGCTTCCAGCGTGAGAACACAGACACGCAGGATGCGTGCGCTACTTCAAACCCAGACAGCGCCATCGCACGTCGGGCCGCAGTCGTAGCTTACGCTTCCAGCGTGAGGATGCAAATGGCGGGCAATAGCGGCGAACTGCCTTTGCCCTTTTGTTATCGAGCATCCTGTGCTCTCAAAAGCGCCTGCTCCGGCCCCGGCAGATCGTTGGTTGTCCTCGATGTTTGCCGATCGCCTCGCGGAGCCTGTGGCGTCTCCGCTTGCGGAGGCCTGATACCCACCGGTTCATATCGACACCTGAAGTGTGTTCGGGCGCTCGCGAGCGAGCACGCCACGGGGGCCGATGGTGCCGCTACTCCGCCCCGCTCGCCGAACTCGCCTAGATTCATTGCGCGGACATACCTCTCAGGGTCCAGGGTGAGGGGACCAGGGGCATTTCATCTGAGGGCGATAGTTGGAGTCCCGCATTTATGCGGCCCCATTTTGGCTCCAAGACCGCCTAAAGGCGGGACTCCAACAGGGCACCTACCATCACGAGTCTCCAGATGAAATGGACTGGGGACCAAGGTCTGGTTTATCGATTCGTGCTTTGCACGGAAGCCCGGGTTCGGTAGTCTGGGGGTTCCTCCGCAATCGCGACCGCGTATATGATCCTCGAAGAACATCTGCCCGATCTGGAATCGCGCTTCACGGACGGTCCGTTCCTCAGGCCGGACTATCGGGGGTACAATTTCATGCAGATTCCCGCGCTGGTGGACGCGCTGTTCGGGATCGGCGATGCCGCGTGTCCGTTCGGCCCGGAAGTGCTTCCCCGCGTCGTTGAGCGTCCCCGGAACGTGGTCCTGCTGATGATCGACGGATTCGGCTACAACCACTGGCTGCGCTACGGGGAGGGCTATCCGTTCCTCCGATCGATGCTGAGCCAGGGCTCGCTGATGCCGATCACAGCCGTCTTTCCGTCGACCACCTCGGCCAGTGTGACCGCCATCGGGAGCGGATTGACGCCCCAGCAGCATGGGCTCATGGAGTGGCATCTCTACCTTGAGGAGCTGGATCAGGTTATCGTCACCCTGCCATTCAAATCGCTGGGAAGGGGGATTCCCCCCGAGGAACTGGCCGCGCGCGGTGTCGACCCGCACTTGCTCTTTAACGGCGAATCACACGCCACGCGCCTTCGCCGCCAGGGTGTCGTACCCCACTCCTTTCTGGGAAGGGGCTATGCGGGGGGGGCGTTTACCAGCCTGATCCACGCCGGGGCCGAGGTCCACGCGTATGGCAGTCCGGCTGAACTGATTGTCATGCTACGGGAGGCGCTCGCGCTCTCAAGCGAGCCATCATACTTCTACGTGTACTGGGACGGGATGGATGTTATCTCCCACCGCTATGAACCGCACAGCGCCTACTTCGACGCGGAGCTCAACAGCCTCACCCACTTGCTCCAGACCGAGCTCCTGGAGCGCGTGGATTCCCGCGTGGCCGAGTCCACGGTGCTCCTGGTAACCTCCGACCACGGGCACGTCCCGGTCAATCCGGCAGAGACCGTCTACCTCAACGCGTTTCCCGAAATCGAAAGCGCGCTGGCAGTGTCCTCCAACGGCCGGAGGATCCACCCGTGGGGAAGCGCCCGCGATCTATTTCTCCAGGTCGATCCACTCCGTTTGAAAGACACGGTCGCGGCACTGCGACACCGCCTGCATGGGATCGCGGACGTGCGCCTGTCGCAGAACGAGGCCGATCGGCGGCTCTTCGGATTCGGTGAGGAGCATCCGCGCTTCCGGAGCCGCATCGGCAACGTGCTCATCCTTCCCTACGAGCACCGGACCGTTTCGTATCAGTATCCCGGGCTCGAGAAGACCGGGTTGCGCGGGATGCACGGCGGAATGAGCCGGGAGGAAATGCTGACCGTTCTCGGCTTCGCGACTCTGTCCGAGCTGATGTGAGCCGGTCTAGGTCAGGGGATAATGGCGCTCGGTTAAGCCCTCTCATTGGGATCGAAATCGCTATCGAAATCGGGATCGAAGAGCCACAACGCCTTGCAGATAAATATGATCGATAGCGATAGCGATTTCGATCCCGATTGCGATGCATCCCTTAACCGAGCGCCATTG
>SLNJ01000013.1 GCA_007133065.1 Opitutales bacterium | reverse complement strand
TTCGATTTATGGGAAAAATCCGGAACATCGGGTGTGAGTCGTGAACCTTACTGGTTCCGAATTCGATAGAACACCCATGTCCAGAGTCGCTGCAGTCTTCGCTTTGTATGCCATGATGGTGCTGTTGATGCACGTGGTCCCGATCGGCGGGGGGCTTGAACAGCGGTATGTCTTTACGATCCGGTTGGATCATCTCTTGCATGCGACCGGATTTCTTCCCTGGTGTGCTTTGGCGTGGTTTTACGTGTACCGATCGTCGGAGCGCCGGGTGGTTCGGGCACTGGGATGGATTGGAGCCGGCGTTCTCTTCGCGGTGGCGTGCGAATCGGTTCAGTCACTGATCCCCCACCGGACCTTCAACCCGGTCGACCTCGCTGCGAACACCGCAGGCGTTTTGATTGGGGTGTGGGTGTTGCTGTTTGATCCGTATTTGCTCGTTGCCCGTGTGCGCAAGGCGTTGGAATCGACTTGAATCGGCGGGCTGTTCTGACACCGGTTGAGCCGGAGACACTCAGTCGACACGCGGGAGTTCTGCAATCAAGGTGCGGTGCGTAGTGTCCTCGCTCTGGAACCTCGATCTATTGCGGGCATCATGACCAAGCGCACGGCTTGCCCGTCGCGGCTCCGGCCTCGGCGATCGGGGGGTCACGTCTCCGGTTTTCCCTCCTCAAAGATCGTTCCCTGCCGCGGCCCCGCCGGTTCCTCGGGGACGGGATTGTTCTTGTGGAGGTGTCGCGGCGGGGTCCCGATGCGTTGCGCGAGGGCGTACTCCTGTTCGGACACGATGCGGTCGCAGATCTGAGAGACATGGGTTTTAAGCCACATATGGGTGTCGCTTTTTTGCCGGTAGTCGGCGCGCCCGTAGGAATCGACCCGGCCGCTGCGCAGGAGCCCGTCGTTCTGCACGAATTCCGCCTCGTTGCCGGACTCGTACACGGCGTACGTGCGGCCGCCGTTCTTGCGGACCACGCTGAACACCGGCACGTCGCTCGGCCCGTCGGCGACGTAGATCATGTTCTTGATCGGGACTCGGCGATCTTCCTGCGCCACGCGCGAGTTGACGTCGATATCGGGGTTCTTGTTGGTGCCCTTGTTGATCTCGAAGATAAATCGGGTCTTGATCGTATTGTCGACCATGACGCCGATCTGGTTCACCTCTGCTTCCACCGAACCGATGGAGAGTTCGGATTGATTCAGGTAGCCGGGTTGCGGCGGGGCTTCGATCAGTTCGCACCCGTAGATATCCTCGACGAACGGAGCGATGGCGGAACCGCGGATCATCTCGGCGAGGCCGGTTGAGATGATATAGTGTTCGAGGGTGATGTCGTGCTTGCGGTATTCGGGGCGCGAGCGGGTCAGGTCGCTCAGCGTCTTGAGGAAATCCGGAAGGCCCGGGTAGAACGGGAGATCCGGTCCCATCTTCCGCAAGAGCGCGTTGTTGAGACCGGCGAAAATGCCGGCCTGGACGTAGGTGAGCAGATGGTTGAGGTAGACGGTGTCCGCCGAGACCCGCTGTCCGCGCCTGGCGTAGTAAGCCGGGAGACCGTTGACCTCGCGCCAGAACTTTGCCTCGTCCACTTCGTAGTGCCGGAAGATCGGGAACTGCATGTACCCCGGAATGAGGGTCTTGTCGAAATCCCAGATACACGCGACGATGTTCTGGCGGTGAAGTCGTTCGTCAGCCATAAGAATTCCCTTGCCGTGGGAGGATTGGAGTCATGGAATTTTTCGTTGCAACTGTAGGGAGGAGCGGGCCGGTTGTCCATTCACGAGAAACGGCCTCGGAATTGAGAGATGAACCGACTACCGGATATCGAACCGTTTCGCAAGCGCTACGAGGAACTCGACGCGCGGATGGCCGAGCCCGACTTCTTCGCGGACAGCCGCCGAGCCGCCGAACTGTCGCGCGAGCACCAGAAACTCGGCCGGCTCCTCGGCATGGTTGATGAGATCCGCAAGCTCGAATCAGACCTGGCAAACAACCAGGCGATGGTACGGGAGCCGGACGGCGATCCGGAGCTGATCGAGCTCGCCCGGGAGGAGATTCCGGAACTGGAGCAGCGGCTGGAAGCGGCGCGCAAGGCGGCGCTTTTCGCCATGATTCCGCCGGATCCGGCTGATTCGCGCAACACGATCCTCGAGATCCGAGCCGGCACCGGCGGTGACGAGGCGACGCTTTTCGCCGGGGATTTGTTTTGCATGTATCTTCGTTATGCCGAGACGAAGGGCTGGAAGGTGGAGCAGATGAGCGAAAGCGCCTCTGAGGCCGGCGGGTACAAGGAGGTCATCGCCCTCGTCAGCGGGACGGACGTGTACAAGAACCTGAAATACGAAAGCGGCGTCCACCGCGTCCAACGCGTTCCGGTAACCGAGGCGAGCGGCCGTATCCATACCTCCGCGGCGACGGTTGCCGTCCTCCCGGAGGCCGAGGAAGTGGACGTGCGGATCGATCCCGGCGATCTCGAAATCAGTATCGCCCGGGCCAGCGGACCGGGAGGGCAGGGGGTGAATACGACCGACTCCGCCGTCCAGATTCTCCACAAACCGACCGGGATGATCGTGAAGTGCGCCGACGAGCGATCGCAGATCAAGAACCGTGCCAAAGCGATGACCGTGCTGCGCTCCAGGTTGCTCGAACAGCGCGAGCGCGAAGAGCGGGACAAATACGCGCAGCACCGCAAGAGCCAGGTCGGCAGCGGGGACCGCTCCGAACGCATCCGCACCTACAACTTCCCCCAGGGCCGTCTGACCGACCATCGCATCAACCTGACGGTCTACAACCTTGAGTCGATCATACAGGGCGACCTCGACGAGGTCGTCGAGGCGCTCCAGAATGCCGATCTCCAACAACGCGCGGCCGATCTCCACCACGCCTAGCCGCGAGGACCCCCGGGGCTTTACACTCGACTCTCAAAGAACAAATCGTGGCGCGAAGATCAGGGCAGGAATCCGGGCGTATGATATGGTTCGTCATGCCAGTCATCGTTTCAGTCACGATCGTGTTCCTGGCGGTTTTCTTCTTCGCAGGCTCATTGAAACCGATCCGGGTATCAATGGGGCGATGCTCGGGGCGGATGCAATGAAATCATATCGAGGCGGGGTTTCGACTTGCCGATTGGCCGGTGCTGCTTTCGCATGGCATGGTTAATCTTTTTGAAAACCATGGTACAACCGAATCTACTTGTTATTTTAACCGACCAGCAACACGCCGGCATGATGAGTTGCACCGGGAATCGGTGGCTGCGCACGCCGAACATGGACGCGCTCGCGGCGGAGGGAATGCGATTCGAGCGGGCGTACGCGGCGAATCCGGTATGCGTTCCCAGCCGGTTCAGCCTGATGACCGGGCGGTACCCGAGTGCGATGGGGCTGCAGGGCAACGTGCCCGATGAACAGGGCGCCGCCGCGGCCCAACGCCTGTACCGCGAGGGTATGGGATGGCGCCTGCGGGAGGCCGGATACGATCCGCTCTACGCCGGGAAACAGCACCTTCCGGCCGGGTGCGCAGAGGATGTCGGGTTCCGGGTGTTGAGCGCGGACGAGCGGGAGCCGATGGCGCACGATTGCGCCCGTTTTCTGGGGGAGGACCACGATGCCCCGTTCGCGCTCGTCGCCTCGTTCATCAACCCGCACGACATCTGTTACATGGCGATCCGCGACGCCATCGGGACCGCGTACGAGACCGCTTCGATGCGCGATTTGATCGGCCGGGGCGAACAGGAGATCGCCGCGCTCGACGCGGCGTTGCGGCTGCCGGATGGAGTGACGGAAGAGGCGTTCTTCGAGAATTGGTGCCCGCCGCTCCCGGCGAACCACGAGCCCCAGGAGGATGAGCCGGAGGCGATCGTGGCGCGGCTGCGGAAGTCGGGGTTCCAGTTGTACGCGCGCGAGCGCTACACGGAGGAGCGCTGGCGCATGCACCGGTGGGCGTACGCGCGTCTCACGGAACAGGTGGACCGCGAGATTGGAATCGTGCTCGAGGCGCTGCGCGAGAGCGGCCGGGACCGCGAGACCGTGATTCTCTTCACGAGCGACCACGGCGACCACGACTCGAGCCATCGGCTGGAGCACAAAACGATGCCGTACGAGGAGGCGACCCGGATCCCGTTGATCGTGCGGCCGGCGGGCGGAGCGCGGTCGGCGGGCGTGGACTCGGCGCATTTGGTATGCAACGGCATTGATCTCCTGCCGACGGTTTGCGATTACGCCGGCGGTCGGGCGGCGGATCTCGAGGGGCGGAGCCTCCGGCCGCTGGTGGAGGGCGAGTCGGCCCCGGACTGGAGGGCGAGCGTGCGGGTCGAGTCGGAGGTCGCCGAGACGGTGATCACGGAGCGGTACCAGTACTCCCTGTTCGATTCCGGGGGGCATCGCGAGCAGTTGTACGACCGCGTCCGGGATCCCGGGCAGACGCGGAACTGGGCCGGCGATCCCGGGCTCGCGGACGTGTTGGAGGAGCACCGTTGCCTGCTGGCGGAGTCGGCGCCAAAGGGATAGCCCGCGGTGTTCAGGTGTCGCGTCCGGTTTCGCGTGGTGCGGACCTGCGATCCTGGCTTGCGTCGGCGGCATTTCTCCGTTGAATGACGTCAATTGGAGAAACGCCGGAAACAGGAGGTGGGTATGCGGAAGATGACCGATCACGAACGGGCATTCTATCGGGAGCAGGGGTACGTCGTGCTCAGGGCCGCAGGGTGAGCAGACTGGGGATTTGATGGCCGGGAAAGAGAACGTGGTGCGGGCCTGCTTGATCGTCGACGACGTGCCGGTGAACGCAATCTATATGAGCCGCGCGCAGCACGCGGCATTCGGGTATGAGCCTTCCGAACTGCCGTACGTCTTCGGGTGGCGCGAACTGGAGCGCAACCCGCGATTCCTGCCGGACGAGCTCGCGCGCTTCGCCGGCATCGCCGAGCGTTTCGGGGTGCGCGGCAAGTTTACGTACCTGCCCTTCCCGGCGGGTTGGGGGCGCGTGGACGAGCGGGTGCGCGGGTACAGCGACGAGGAACTCACCCGGATGAACGCGATTGTCCGCGACCGCCTTGACGGCCGCTTCGACATCACCCCGGAAGTCATGACCCACACGATGGCGATCCTGCCCGAGCACGGGGCGCTCCTGCCGCACGCGGAGACCCACTGGATCAGCCACCTATGCCGGGAGCGGCGCATGGACGAGTTGGCGGAGTACATCCGGGCGGCCTATCAGATCCTCCACAATATCGGAATCCGCCCGCACGGTCTCACGCTCGGCGGAATGCCCGATCCCTCGGGAATCGCCTGTGGAGAGCCGTTCACGAAGGGGCATCACCGCGATGTGCTCGGGGAGGTGCTGCTGGCCGTCGAGCGCGAGTTCGACTCCGCCACCGGCGACAGCTTCGTCTATACCGGTGCGCCGCCGGTCGCCGACCGGTCCATACGGCTGCGGGTTCCGGAGGCGGTGTACGGTACGTCCGGCGGCGGGTCCGAATCCGGGCGGGTCTTCGAGATCCACAGCATCGACGATCCGGTCTGGTTCCTCGCGCACGGGCGCGGCAGCGAGGCGCTCGTGGTCGATCGGCTCATCACGCACGACCTTGGCGCCGGCAGCTTCGTCGAGGACGCCGAACACGGGCGGCCGCTCGTGTTCACGGTGCACGGGCAGACCCTCAATTGCCTTAACACCGGACTCGGGTTCAAGGTCCTGGAGGAGATCCTGCGGCGGCTCGACCAACGGTTCGGCGATCGACTGCAATGGCACACGGCGCGCGAACTCGTCGCCGCCGTCGGGTTTGACGGCCGCGATGCGGCGGGCTGAGCGCCCAATCCGGCGAAGCCGGGACCAGGCGTTATCGGTGAGGATTTGAGGTTTGGTGTTCGCCGATGATCGTGGTCCGCCGGATTGGATGTTGTTTTGCTGCACAAAACAAGCGCCAATGGGCTGAGAGCCCGCTCCGTCCTCCGGGTCGATCGTTGCATCGATTGGGGTTGTTTGCCTGGAAATCCCCGTCGATACTGACCCGGTGGAATACCGGCCGCACCGGCAATCGCCCACCCGTTCCGGAGGGAGCGTTGCCTGCGGAATGGAAGGAGATGGAGGCGGAATATGAAGCAATTCAAAGTGGGACTGGTCGGGCTTGGAAACATGGGCGGCGGGGCAGGGGCGACTCTGGTCCGTAACGGGTACCCGGTTATCGGGTACGACCGCGACTCCGCCCGGGTCGAATCCCTTGCCGCAGAGGGAGGGGCCGCGGCCGCGTCTGTGGAGGAACTGGCATCGGGGGCCGATGTCATTTTCGTGAGCCTTCCGAGTTCACAGGTGACCGTGGATGTGATTGAGAACCAGATTGCTCCCGCCGCCCGCCCGGGATCGGTGGTGATCGACTTGGGAACGACGCTGGTGCGCGAGACGCGCCGGCTGCACGGGGTGCTGGAGCATCGGGGCGTCGCGCTTCTCGACGCCCCGGTCAGCGGCGGCCCGGCGGGTGCGGCCGCGGGCCGGCTCTATGTTTTTGTCGGAGGGCGCCGGGAGGCGGCCGAACGGCACTGGGACATGCTCGCGGTCCTCGGGGGCGCCCGGTTGACCTATTGCGGGGAGTCCGGGACGGGGCAGATCGCCAAGGCGGTGAATCAACTGGCGATGGGACTGGTCGATGCCGCGTTCATCGAGGCGGTGGCGTTCGGGGTGGCCGGCGGTGTCGACGCCGCCGTGCTTCGCGACGCCATCGGCGCCGACTCTGGATTCCGGGCTCAATTCAAGACGATCGCCGGTCGGATCGCCGACGGCCGCGGCGACGCGATGGACGTCAAATACGCGGAGTTGGGGTATTTTGTGGATGCGGCGGAGGCGCACGGCTACGCCGCACCGATGCTCCGGGCTCTCCACACGTTCATGAAGGCGTTTCCCGAATCCGAACGGGACAACATGGGTCGGCCGTATCCCCCGCTATACTCCGCGCTTACGGGTCTCCGGACGCCGGAATGATACGAACAGCGCCGCCGCGCTCCGTGGCGAGCCGTGCGAAGCTGATCGCTCCCATTGCAATGCCGGCGGCGGGGGAGAGCATCATTGCGAGGTGGACGGCGAGACCGCGGTCGACCAGGAAGCCGACCAGAAAGGGGCCGAGCAGGGCGCCCGAGGAGATTCCGACTTCGAGGTACCCGTAGAGCCGCGATTTCGAGCGGGGGAAGCGGCCGGCGACGAGAGAGAAGAGGCACGGTGCGGTCGCACTGGCGAGAAATGCGCCGGTTCCGATCGCCGCGAGGGTCCACGGGTACGAGGGGAGTGCGAGGGCCAGCGCCAGGATGCCGCCGCCGGTTGAAGCACTGATGCCAAGGAGAAGGAGGTCGTTGCGAATCGCCTGGCGAAAGGCGAGGAAGACGCGTCCGGCACTCAGGCCGAGGGCGAACAGCGCAAAGGCGAGGCCGCCGTGGAAATCCCCCAGGTCGAAACTCCGTTGGATCATCGGATTGGCCCAGGAGATGAAGGTGACGATCAGCAGGCCGTGTCCGAATCCGAGCGCGGGTAACCAGAGCCAACGCATGCCGGGCAGTCGGGGCGCCGGCGCCGGTTGCGGCCGGGCGCCGGGAGGCCTCCGGGAGCGACCGCCCAGCACGCGGGCGGCGAGGGCCAGGCAGACGCTGAGCAGGAGGATTCCGACGCCGCACGGGAGGGCGTAGCTCCAGCGCTGGATCCCGTGCGTGTGCGCGAACGCGAGCCACGCGCCGATGGACGGCGCCCAGACTACAGACGATCCGAACCAGAGGGCCGCTGCGAGGGCCATGATGCGGCGGGTGTTTTTCGGAAAGAGGTCGGAGAGGAGGGTGATCCCGGCGTTGTGGAGTGTTGCGGCCGAGAATCCCGCGAGGATGAGTGCCGGCAGGAGCATCGTGAAATTCCGCGACGATGCGATCGCAACCAGGCCGAGGATCATGCCCGCCACGCCGATGCGCAGGATGCGGCGCGGGCCGTAACGGGCGGTGATATGGCCGACGATCCCGCTCATGAGCAGGCTGCCGAGTGGTATGGCGCCGAGTCCCAGTCCGAGCTGGGTGTCCGTGAGCCCGAGTACGCGCTGGTATGCCGGGCCGCTCATGAGCGCGGTCACCCAGGTCAGCTCGGCCGCGATGAACGTGGCGAAGAGAACCGCGGCGGCGGGTCGGACCGATGGTTCGGACATGGCGGATCAGGGCTCCGGGAGGCGATAGGCGAGGTCGGGCCAATCGCCCTTCGCGGGGGACTCGGCCTCGCTCTTGAAATATCTCTGAAGCCGGATTGTGGCGTTGCGCCGGTCCTGATGCACGCTCCAGCAAAGATCGGAGATCCCGTCCAGAACTGCCTCGACCTGCTCCCGGTATCCCGGACCGATTGCACACGTATACGCAATCATCACGTTTTCAGCAGTGAACCCGAGTATCCGCTCGCGCAAGTCCAATCACAACGTGCCGGAGCGTGGGAGGGCGGCAAGGGGTAAGCGGGGATCAGGGGATGCCGGTCATGCGTGTTCGTCGCTTTGGGCGAACTGGCGGTAGAGCTCGGCGTACGTTCCGTTGAGCAGGAGCAGCTCTTCGTGGGTCCCCTGTTCGATCAATCTTCCGTGGTCGAGAACGAGGACCTGGTCGGCGTTGCGGATCGTGCTGAGCCGGTGCGCGACGACAAAGCTGGTTCGGTTGGAGAGGAGGTGGGCGAGGGCGCCCTGCAGGCGCGCCTCGGTCATCGTGTCGACCGAACTGGTGGCCTCATCGAGGATCAGGATTCTTGGGTCGGCGAGCATGGCGCGTGCGAAGCAGACGAGCTGTTGCTGTCCCATTGAAAGGCCGCCGCCCCGCTCGCCCACAGGGGTGTCAAACCCGTTCGGCATCGCTTCGAAGAGATCGTAGCAATCGAGCGAGCGGCACGCCTCGTGGATCTCTTCTTCGGTTGCATCGAGTTTGCCCAGCCGGATATTGTCGGCTACGGTGCCGTTGAACAGGAAGTTTGCCTGGAGGACCAGGCCGAGGTGCTCGTGGAGCGAGCGGCTGGTGATCTTGCGGATGTCCCGGTCGTCGATCAACACCTGTCCGCTCACCGGGATGTAGAATTTGCTGAGCAGGTTGACGATCGTGCTCTTGCCGGACCCGGTATGCCCGACCAGGGCGAAGGTTTCGCCCTCTCGCGCGGTGAACGAGATGTCCTGCAACACGGGTTCATCGGGATTGTAGTGGAATCCGACGTTATGGAATTCCACTTTCCCGCGAATTTTGTCGATGTCGACGGCGTCGGAGTCGTCCTCCCACTCCGGTTTGGTGTCGAGGAGTCGGAAGATCCGCTCCGCTCCGGCCATGGAGTTGAGGGCTTGTGTGAAGAGCCGGCCGAGGGCGCTGATCGGAGTGAAGAAGAGGTTGGCGAGGAAGAAGAATGCAATGAGGTCTCCAATCTGCATGTTCAGGTCGGGGTGCAGCACGCCGAATCCTCCAACGAGCAGGATCATCGCGATGAAGAACTGCGAGTTGAGTTCCAGAAGTGGAATGTAGACCGCGACGTGCCGGGCCAGGCCCAAATTATAGGTTGCATGATCGGCCACCAGCCTCCGGAAGAGATCGGCGTTCACGTCCTCCCGAACGAATCCCTGGGTCACCCGGATGCCCCGGACGGTTTCCGCGATCGACGCAGTGACCCGGCTCATGCTCTCCTGCAGTTCCCTCGAGCTCTGCCCGATGCGCCGCCGGAAGTACCGGTTGATGGCGTAGATCCCGGGTGCCATGACCAACAGCATGCTGAACAGGATCCAGTTGTAGAAGAGCATGAGGATGCCGGAGCCGATCATCTGGGCGGATTGTACGAGACCGACAAAGAAGACGTTCTGGACGCCGCCGCGCACCGCCTCGATGTCCGAGGTAATCCGGCTGATGATGCGCCCGAGCTTGGTCTTCTGAAAGAAGCTCATCGGCATGGACATCAGATGTGTGTACACCGCGTTGCGCAGATCGTGGACGACCCCTTCTCCGAGCTCGAGGGCGAACCGTTGCCGAAAGTGCATCGTCAACTGCGTCAGGAGGGCGAGTGCGCCGAAGCCCAAAGCGCCAAGCATCGTGCCGGCGCTGTCTCCCGCCATGATCGGTCCATTGATGACGGCGCTCAGCGCCCATGCCAGGCACGGAATCTGAATGCCGCGAATGATCACCAGGACGAAGAGCCAGTTGCGCTTGGGCGCGTACGGGCGCGTGTAGGTGAACAATCGAAGGATCAGGTTCCAGGAGAGCGGTGTTTCCTCGTTTTCGACCTCGGATTCCTGTTCGTCCGCCCCGCGGGCGTCCGAGTCGACGCGCGCCAGCGAGAGGTCGTGGCGCACGCTGCTCTCCCTCCGGGCGGAGTCGTCGTTGCCATTGATTCGGCTCATCGGTGTCCCTTCCCGTTGAACCGGCCGAGCTCCAGCAGGCGGAGGCTCTCCGGGTCGACCGCCTGGAGGCTGACGGCGCGTCGGTACAGGCCGTCCTGTTCCATCAGCTCCGCGTGTGTTCCCTCCTGGGTTATGCGCCCGGCCTCGAGCACGATGATTCGGTCCGCCCGCTTGAGCGTGCTCAGGCGGTGCGCGACAATGAAGGTGGTGCGACCGGCGATTGCGCGCTCGATTGCCTCGAGAATCTCGTGCTCGGTTTCCGGGTCGATGGCGGCCGTCGGATCGTCGAGCAACAGGATGGCGGGTTCCAGCAGGATCGCCCGGGCGATCGCCAGGCGCTGGCGCTGCCCTCCCGACAGGTTGGATCCGCTCTCGCGCAGGATCGTGTCGTAGCCGTTCGGGAACTCCATCACGAAGTCGTGGGCGCAGGCGATCCGCGCCGCTTTTTCGATCTGCTCGCGTGTGGCGTGGGGGTGTCCGAAAGCGATGTTCGCCGCGATGGTATTGCTGAAGAGAAAGTTTTCCTGAAACACGATGCCGATGTTGTGTCGAAGATCCTCCAGGGAGAGGTCGCGCAGATCGTGTCCGTCCAGGCGGATGCAACCCGCGGTCGGATCGTAGAAGCGCGGGATCAGGCTCATCATGGCGGACTTCCCTGAGCCGGTCGCCCCGGCCACGGCGATGACTTCACCCGGGTTCGCCTGGAAACAGACGTCATCGAGGACGGTGTCATTCGGTTTGTAGTGGAATCGGACGTGTTCGAATCGCACCTCGCCGCGTGCGTGCTCCAGGCGGACCGGGTTCGCGGGCGAGGCGACCTCGATCGGGGTGTCGAGGATCTCGAAGACGCGGCGAGCCCCCGTGAGGCTCTGCTGAATGTGGTTTGCAATTCCTGCAATGTTCGAGATCTGGGTTGAGAACTGCTGCAGGATTCCGGCAAAGACGACGAGGCCGGAGCCGATTGAGACCTCGCCTCGCAGGGCCAGCCATCCGCCGTAGGCCAGGAGGATTACGAGGTTGATCTGCGTGATCATCCCGATCACCGGCCCGAATATCGAAACCTTCCAGAAAATCTCCTGCTGCTGTTCGCGTATGTGAAGGTTCTCCTTCTGGAAGCGTTTTGTCGTGTGCGTTTCGAGGTTGAATCCCTTGATCGTGTTGATTCCCTGGATGCACTCCGAGAAGGTGAGAATCAGCTTGTCGATGAGTTGGCGATTGCGCAGGTAGAGGGGCCGTACGAGCCGGGAGAACGAGACCGAGATGAACCAGAGCAGGGGCGTTGAGATCAGGCAGGCGATGGTCAGTCCGACGTGGATGTTGAACATATATACGAGGAACACCGCCAGGGTGAGCAGCAGGATGACGACTTGAAGGATGACTCCGTCGATGAACAGCCTTACCGCCTGGACGTCCCCTGTGACCCGGTTGATGAGCGATCCGGACTCGTGTGTGTCAAAAAAACGAAAGCCCAGTTTCTGCAGTTTCTCAAAGACCTCGCTCCGAAGCCGGACCACAATGTCCACGTGGATCAGGCGTCCGATGGAATACTGGTTCAGGAAGTTCAGGAGGCCGCGGAAAATCGCAACACCGACCACGATTGCAGAGAGCGCGACCATGACGTTGAGGGGATCTGCGTCCGCCGGTGGAGCGAACCCCAAAGGCCAGTTCGGCGGATCTCCTGCCGATACGGCATAGCGCAGGTAGTCGATGCCAAGGCCCGTCAACCCGAGCCCGATGAGCCCCATCACGACCACCGCCACCTGATAGGCGAGGACCTCGAGGCACCGAAGGCGAAAATCCCAGCTGAGTTTCAGCAGGCGTCGAATCAGGTTCCAATTCGAATAGCTGGTATCGTCAGTCGTGTCGGTGAGATCTGTCATGCGAATTGGGAAGCGCCGCGCTTCCCGAATCCAAGCCACCCTAGGTGAGCGTATCCGCGCAAGTCCAGCAGTAAGCGGCAAATTCTGTGCACACGATCCGAACGGGGCGAATCGGGATCAGAGACCTGTCTGGTCCACCTTGACGAGACCGAACGAAATCGCCAGCCGGGTCAGGCCGGCGACATTATGGGTATCGAGCTTCTGCATCAGGTGGGAGCGGTGCACATCCGCCGTGCGTGCGGAGATTCCGAGTTTGTCGGCGATCCCCTTGGTCGTGAGTCCTTCAGCGATCAACTGGAGCACTTCGCGCTCGCGCGTGGTCAGGCTTTCGAGAGCCTGGGAGTCGTGGGACGCGGTGAACAGCTCGGGCATCCGCTCAATGATCGCGGGGCCGTAATAGCTCTGGCCGGAGGCGACCTGTTTGATCGCCTTCTCCACCTCGGTGAGGCCCGCAGACTTTTCCACGATGCCGTTCGCCTTGGTCATCAGCACGCGCTTGATCGTGCCGAGGTTGAAGTTCCCACTGAAGACGAGAATTTTGATCGAAGGGATCTCGTCCTTAAGCTTCCGGGCAATCTCCACGCCGTTCAGACCTGGCAGAAGGACGTCCAGGATCACCACGTCCGGCTTAAGTTCAAGGCACTGTTCCAATCCTTCGCGCCCGTCGCCCGACGAGCCGACGACCTCGAGGTCCGCCTGACGCTGAAGCGTTTCCAGAACCAGATCACGGAGGAGAACCTCGTCCTCGATAATATATACTTTTTGCATGGAAGCTGGGAATTACGGAGGCGAACGGCAGATTCATTCTCCGGGAGTGGATTTTCATCGTCAAGTATCACCGGGCAGGGCGCAACGTGTACCGGCACCAGGCGCCCGTGCCGCGTTCCTTTCGATGATTGCGGCGTCCGCTGCAAAAGCAAGGATTACTTTTTCAAGCCGAATCTTTCCCCTCATGCCGCGGATCGTGCGATCAGGAGGAAATTAAAGGGGCGGAAGGGTTATCCCCTTCCGCCCCGTGTTCGTTTCTACTTTATGTCAGGCCGCTCAGAACCGCACGTTACCGAAGATCGCGAAGCGCGGGTTATCCGTGCTGATCGCGTTCCCGAACCTGCGGGTGGCTCCACCCGAGGTCCGCGGCTTACGGTGGTTCCGCTGCGGCACTTTTTGCTTGGCTGTTTGGTTGCTCATGACTGCTGTCTTGTGTATCCCGGCCCGGTTCGGACCGAAAAGGCTTCGATGAAGCGACCTGCCTGCCAGCGGGCATTATTAAGCTGTAAAAATACTCGAAAGAACAATTCCTAATTCCTCAGCATGCTGTATTCGGAAGCTTTGTCAAGCACTTCGGCGCCAGACGGCCTCGCATATTTTCAATTCGTGCTCACCAAGGAACCTTTACACTGTCCAATAAGAGTGATTTAAAGCGGGTTTATTCCCGGAAACATGGAAGAATTTCCCAGTATCGAGGTGCAAGGCCTGAGCAAGTCGTATGGCCGGGTTCCCGCGATTCATAAACTCTCCTTTCAGGTCAACAAGGGAGAAATCGTGGGCTTCCTCGGGCCGAACGGGGCCGGCAAGAGCACAACCATGCGGATTCTGTGCGGGTTGATTCCCGGCAGTTCGGGAAGCGCCCGGATCTGCGGGCTTTCGATCGCCCGCCAGGCCGAATCGGTCAAGCGGTGCATCGGTTACATGCCGGAGAACAACCCGTTGCCCGAGGCGATGCGGGTGCGCGAGTACTTACGCTTCCGGGGAGGGCTCAAGGAGATGCCGCGCCGCACCCTCCGGCGTCGCATTGATGAGGTGCTCGAGATCTGTGATCTCCACTACAAGACCGGGCGCCGGGTCATCGGCTCCCTCTCCAAGGGGTTTCGCCAGCGTGTCGGAGTTGCCGACACGATCCTGGCGGAGCCGGCGGTCGCGATTATGGATGAGCCGACCATCGGCCTGGACCCGCATCAGGTGCTGGCGTTCCGGGATCTCATCCATAGTTTGCGGGGCAAGATGACCATCATTCTCTCCAGCCATATTCTCGCGGAGGTCGAGCGCGCATGCGACCGGGTGATTATCCTCAACCAGGGGCGTATCGTGGCGCAGGGAACCTCGGAGGAGTTGCGGCGGGAGTTCATCCGGGACAGCGAATACCGGTTCACGCTGCGTGGCCACGGCGCGGGCGTGGCGGAAGCGGTGCGCCGTGTCGACCCGGCGGCACGGCTGTCGGATCCCATGCCGGCGGGACCCGGCGGGGACGGTGCCGTCGCCGTCCGAATCGAGTCCTCCCGCACAAGCGATATGAGCGAATCCTTTCTGCAGGCGATCGAGCAGGTGCCCGGGGTGCACGTCCAAGCATTTTTTCGCCGCGAACCGAGTCTGGAGGATATCTTTCTTGCCGCCACCCGCCGAAGCTGGAAGGAGACTGAGGAGTCCTTGGGCAGGAGCACGGTGAGGAGTGTGGCGGCGGATGCGACGGCACGGGATCTGTAATATGCGACACTTCGGCGTACTCCTTCGACACGAGTTACGGGCGCTCTTCATCGCCCCCTCCACGTACATCGCATCGGTGCTGTTTCTGCTGCTGATGGCATACGTGTACTACATGATACTCGAATCGTATATCGGAGCCGAGCACGACGTCTCGGTCGCAGAGACGTTCTTCAAGATCTTTTGGCTTCCGGTGTTTTTTATGGTGCCGCTTCTGACGATGCGGAGTGTTGCGGAGGACCGACGCGCGGGGACGCTGGAAACCCTGATGACCACTCCGGTCACCTCACTCGAGGTGATCTGCTCGAAATTCCTGGCGGCATGGTTGTTCTACGTCACGTTGTGGGGGATCACCCTGGCGTTCCCCTTTCTGGTGATCTACGGCATGGGCCGGCCGGGCTTGACGGAATCCCTGCTCGATCCCGGCATCCTGATAGGCGGCTACGGATTTGTGGCGCTTTCGGGTCTGCTCTTTGTTGCGGTTGGAATATTCGCCAGCAGCTTGACGCGCAACCAGCTGGTTGCCGGGATGCTCTCTTTCAGCATCCTCTTCATTCTTATCGTCGGAATGCCCGCGCTGGAAGAGCACGCCACCGCCTGGGAATTGTGGCTCGCCGAGCCGCTTGAATTCCTGAAGGTGTTCCGCCACCTCGAAGATTTCAGCCGCGGCATGATCGACACCCGGCCGATTTTCTACTACCTTAGCAATGCGGGCCTTGTGCTCGGGTTGGCCGTATTGCTTATCGATTCCAAAGCCTGAGGATCCGAATCGCCATGGGAAAACTCGACGATTTCGTGTGTGCCAACCTGCTCAAGCGGATCAATCGCGTTGTGCAGATCGTGTGTGCGGTCACGTTTATCGTCGGGCTGAACTATGTGGCTACCCTGTACTACGAGCGGATCGACCTCACGAGCCGGCACCTCTTCTCGCTCTCCCCTGAAACGCTGGCTCATATCGAACATATCCAGGAGCCGATCGAGATCATCGTTACCATTCCCTCTGATTCCTCCCGGGAGGATGAGGAGATCCTCTACCGCTATACGCGCGATCTTATCAACGAGTACGTCCATGCCGCGCGCCGGGCCGGAGAACGGAACATGATCCGCGTGGAGTACATCGACATTTTCAAGGATATCGCACGGGCGGAGGCGCTTGCCAGGGACCACGCGATCGACCAGCCGAATCTTGTTTTAGTACGGAGCGGGAACCGGTCGCGGACGATTGTTCCCTCGGAGATTCTCGAGTTCGAGAGGATGCGGCCGGTGGCGTTCATGGGAGAGCGAGCCCTGACCTCCGCGATGATCGAGGTCGGCGGCGCGGAGAAGCCCGATGTGTATTTCCTGGTAGGGTATGGCGAAATGCGGATCGATGATGTCAGCGCAAACCGCGGGCTGTCGGAGATCGCAGCCGAACTGCGGGCACGCAACATCGCGGTCGGTTCGCTCGAACTGAGCACGGTTGACGCGGTTCCCGAAGAGGCGGATTTGCTCATCCTGCCCGACCCGATGGGGCCGCTGCGTCCGGAGGATGTTGAAAAAATCCGCAATTACCTCGTTGACCGGGCCGGGCGACTGATCGCCCTGATTGCTCCGGCGCGTCGCCACGGGTTGGATGACCTGTTTCACGAGTGGGGCATCCGCGTGGAGGACATGATTGTCGTGGAGGGTGGCTCCGACTACATCGAGGGGAGTGGAAACTACCTGGTTCGCCAATTCGGGGAGCATCCGGTGACCGAGGTCCTTATTCGAAATCAGACGCCGGTGATCACCGGGTTGTCGCGTCCGGTGCGACAGGTCCCCGGGGCGGCGCTGGACGGGCGGCTATCCGTGATCCATCTGCTGGGGTCGAGTCCTCAGAGCTGGGCCATGCGTCGCTACCGGGATGCGGAGACCTCGGCCTTCAATCCTGCGACGGATCTCGAGGGTCCCGTCCCGATCGCCGCAGTTGCCGAACGAAAGATCGATTCGCGTTTGGGGATCAGCTACACGGGCGGCCGGGTGATGGTCTTTGGAACCGCGGACTTGTTCTCCAACCGTCTTGTCTCGTCGGTTGGGAACCACACGCTCTTCTTCAGCGCCGTAAACTGGAGTCTCGACCGCGACCAGTTGCTTGCCATTCCACCCCGCCCGATCGAGAAGTACCGCCTGACGCTCAGCCGAAGCGAACTTCTGCAGGCCGGAATGCTCTTTCTGATTCCGGCCGGGGTGCTCGCGGTAATCGGATTGCTGGTCGGGTTGGTGCGCAGATACTAGTATGAGATTCAAGCTGACAGTCATTCTGATTCTGCTCAATGTCGCCCTGGCCGCGGCGATCATTTATCTGGCGCAAAGCCCCGCCTCCGGGGATCGTTCCGGCGCCGGCGAGCGCTTGGTCCTTCCCGTCCCGATTGTGGAAGGTGCGGATTACCTGAGGCTGGAGAGCCCCGCGTTGAGGGAGCCGTGGGAGTTGGAACGGGTCGGCGCGGAGGACTGGTTCCTGCGCGAACCGATCGCCTGGCCCGCGAATCCGTTCGCGGTCAATCGGATTTTCCGCGCCCTGCGCTTCCTGGAGTGGGATGCACGGTTTTCACTGCGGGATCTCAGCCGGGCCGGCCAACGGTTGGAGGACTATGGTCTTGAGGAGCCGCGGGCGGTACTCACTGTCGGCGCCGGAGCGGACCGTCTTGAGATCCGGATCGGGCAGGCGACCGCCTTGGGCAACCGGCTGTATCTGCTCTCTCCGGACCAAGGTGAGATCTACGTGGTCAACCGGGAACTGCTCGCGAGTCTCTCGGTGGATGTGGATCATCTGCACGGCAATGCGGTTTTGCGCATTCCCGTGTTCGAGATCCGGGGGGTGCAGGTGCAGCGTGACGATTCCAACGGCACGAGAATACGCCTGCGCCGGAATAGGGACGGTTGGAACATCGAGGCTCCGCTGCAGGCGCGGGCGGAGAGCCGGAAGGTGGAGGCCGCGCTGAAGCGCGCATACGCCATGCAAGTCCGCGCGTTTCCTGCCGTCGATGAGTCCGAGCACGGTCTGCAGAATCCACGCCTGCGCATCACATTCGAAGGCAACAATCGGCGCCAGACCCTGCTGGTCGGATCCCGGGTTTCCGACGGGGACGGGGATGCCGTCTATGCGCGACTTGAGGACAACCCCACCATCTTCACCGTTGCGGAGGACTCCCTCGAGTCCTTTTGGGAGCCCCATGTTACGTTGCGGGACCGGCGGCTGTTCCACTTCGACCCTGACGCGATCACGATGATCGAGGTGGCCGGAAGCGATCGCAGTATCACCCTGCACCGGCTTGAGACCGGCGCCTGGCAGGTGTTGCGGAGCGAGGAGGCGAACCGGCTCGAGCGGTGGCCTGCGGACCCGGAGGTGATTGCAGGGATCCTGAACAAGCTTTCGCGGCTTGAGGCCGTGCGCTTCGGGAGCGACGCTCCGGGGTCCGAAGAGCTGCGCGATGCGGGGCTGGACCATCCTCAACGGAGAATCACCATGCATGGGACGAGCGATCATACATTGCTGCTCGGCGCTCTCGAACCCGGTCCGAACCTGCTATGGATCGGCCTCGGCGACTCCGATACTCTGTACCAGATCGAACCCGATGTTCTCCACGCACTTCCGCTCAACCCGCTGCATTACCGCTCTCGTACGATTGAGACGCTCCCGCGCGCCGCAGTGGTCCGCTCCATTGAGCTGACCGAGCTGAGGGAAGGGAATGTCGTGGTTTCAGAGGAGATCGTGCCGGGCGATTCGTCGTGGGAGGAGCAATGGGTGGATCGCCCCGACCGGGATCTCGAGGCGTTGCTGGCCCTGCGCAATTCCATTCGCCGGTTTCGGGTCGACCGGTTCCTGCAGGAGGGCTTTGAAGATCCAATGCGGCTTGATTCGGAGACGACATTCCCGTGGCGGTTTCGACTCGATTCCCGCATCACGCTTCCGGGCAGCGGCGGAAGCGAGGAGGAGCGGACGATTCGCTATTATTTCTCCGAGCGGGTCGGAGCGCTGACCCAATTCGGCGGATCTCCCAGTCACAACCTTATCTTCACGCTCCCTCAGCCCTTGATGGACGCGTTTCGCGTTCTGACGGCTGATCGCGCGGATCCGGCCTCCCCGGCGGTTGTCGAGGAACCGCCCGAGGACGCGATCACGCCGCCGGAGGAGCTCTCCGCCGCGGAAGAGATCTCGGTAGAGGATGACTCGGACGCGGGCGATCCCGGGGGATCCGACGAGGATGATGACGCCGCTGCCGCCCCATGAATCCTGCGGACCAGCGGGGTGGCTGGCGTGAAGCGGGGTGGTTCCGGCGCGGTGTCCGCGGTTTCTGCCGGTGTTGTTGCGGGGTGATCAACGTCGCTTTGGCGTGCGTGGCGATCCTGCTCGGGACACTCCTCTACATCATTGTCCGGGACGTGGAGATCCCGGTTCCGGGGTTGCTCCGCAATGCGGTGGATCAACAGGTTCGGGAATACGGAATCACGTTCGAATGGGAGCACATCGGCTTCGATCTCGACGGCAGCGTTCGCCTGCGCCGGGTGCATGTAATGGATCGCGAGGGATCGGATAGGATCGCCTCCGCGGAGGCGATTATCCTGCGTTTCAATCCGGCAGACCTCGTACTGCGGCGCGTCCGCCTGACCGGGTTGGAGATTGTCAACGCGAGCACTTATCTGCCCGCGGCATTCAGCGAGGGAAGGACGGATCCGGTGGTGGACGATGCGTCTATCCGTGTCGAGCGTGTTGCTTCGGATTGGCGGATAAGCCATGGGCGGGGCCGACTGCGGAACGCCGTGTTTGTCGTTGACGGAACCTTGAGCCGCAAAGCCATAGTGGATCCGGATCCCGCGCGATTGCTCATCGATCGATACTACGACCTGTGCAAACGCCTCAGTCCGTATCTGGTGCACTTGGCAGGCGCGGAAAACCCGAAGGCGCACCTCTCGCTGCGCCGTCGCGCTTCGGGCGAACAGAATGCCGGTATCCACGTGGTCTCCGAGGCATTTCAATACGACGGATGGAAGGTCGACGAGCTCGAGTTGCGCATCGCGGATCTGTCGTGGAAAGACGGACTCGAAGGCCGCCTCTCGGTGTCGGGCCGATTCCTGGAGAAGGAATCGCTCCGCCTCGATGGATTTTGGGCGGTCGCCGATATGCCGTCGGGAATTGGCGAGGAGGGCCTCGACTGGGGCGACATCCGGGCGGCTGTGTCCGGGTGGCGTTTCGACGGAATTCCGGGCGGAATGGCCGCGGGGAAACTAAGCTTCGTCGCGGATTCGCTGAGCGGTTCCGGTATGATTCAAGTAGGTAATGAATGGGTACGCGTTACCGGCGAAGCGGACCGGGGCGCGGAAACCGCATCCGTCACGCTCTCCGGACGGATCCCCTGGGAGTTGGCGTACGCCCGTCCGGAGCTGCGGGGACTGCGGTACGGAGAGCCCGAGTCGTGGATCGGATCGGACAGCCCTCCTTCGGTAATCGGGTCTGCGTATTTCATGGATGGGTACCAATTCTCCGAAGCGTTGTTCGAGGTCAGAGGCGAGGGCGTTCACTTCCGAGGTGTCGATATCGCGTCCGTCCGGACGAAAGGAAGGATTTCCAGAGAGCGTGTTGAGATCCCCGTGTTAAACCTGAGCGGATCCGGCTATCAGGTCGACCTGAGTTTCCGGCAGGATTTCTCAACCCGCGATTACCGTTTTCTGATCCGCGGCAACGTGCGACCTGAAAAGGCCAACCCGTTGTTTGAGGACTGGTGGGATCGAATCTGGGAGCACCTGCACTTCCCGGAGGCTACGTTGGCCGGCGAGCTCGATGTGCGCGGCCGCTGGGAGGACCACGCGCACCGCGAGCTGTACGGGACACTCGAGGGCGCTGCCTTTCGTATCCACGGCCTGCCCGTCGAACATGCCCGCGGCCGCTTACGAGGAGGGCCTGATTTTATCGAGATTTTTGAGCTCGATGCTTCCCTGGAGGCGGGGTCACTCCGCGGCGAAACCGCATGGGTGTTTCCGGACGGCCGGGATGGGGACACGTGGAACTGGATCGACCTTGAGGGAGCCCTTCACCCCTCTGCGGTCGGCCGCGCGGTTCCCCAACTGGCCGCCATTCCGCGGATCCTCGATATGGCACCCGATCAGGTTACGGATGCCCGCGCCAAGGGATGGATTTTGCTTTCCGGCGAAGAAGACCGCGTGGAGCGGAACATCGAGCTCACCGTTACGAAATCGGCTCCGGCCTCGGTGTGGGACATTCCGTTCGACTCGCTTCGTTTCGACGGAGTGATCGGCAGCCAACAGGCTGAATTCAAGGGCATTTCAGCCGAATTTCAGGGGGGGAGGGTGCATGGTTCTGTGCGTGTTGACAGGCTTGCGGATTCCAATCCGCCCATCGCAGTCGACCTGGAGCTGGACGAGGCATCGTACTCGGGGGTGCGGGAGGTCTTTGGCGTGCGATTTGGGATCGACGACGCTGAGGAATCGGAGGCGGAGGAGGTCGCCGCGTTGCCGGGCAAGCTCAGCCTGGCGATCAACATTGCGACCGAGGCGCTGGGCACGGCGCCATTCGAGGGTCCCGGCAGCTTCCGTTTGACGGAGGCGGAGTTGGGGAGCGTTCACATATTCGGTTTGCTCTCGCGGATTCTGACGGCGCTCGGGCTCGGGTTCACCTCGCTGCGTATCGACGAGGCCCGGGGCGATGTTGAGATCCTTGCCGATCGCATTGTGTTTCGTGACACCGAATTCGCCGGCTCGCGGGTTACCTTGCGTGTCGACGGCTATCTCACGCGTCCCGACCACGAGCTCTATTTTGATGTGAACGTTTTTTTTCTTCCCGATGATCGGGGGATTCTGCAGACGCTGGTCGGTGCGTTGTTGCGACCGTTCGGTCACGTCCTGCCCATGCGGCTGCGGGGGAATCTGGAGGAGCCGCGATGGCGGTTCGTCTTCGATCCGCGCAATTTGATGGAGGCGCCCGAACCACCCGAACCGGCCGGCGCCGGAGACTGGGGAGCGGAGGACGGAGAACAGGGGAACGGGACACGCTAACGTGCCCGGGAGCATAGCGGCTTGCACCGCAGCGAGAAAACGGTACGATACAGCAATGGCTATGATTCGTCGAACGCGACAACGCCGGGCGGTGCTCGATGTTCTGGAGGCGAATGACCGCCCGTTGACGCCCGGGGAATTACACGAACTGGCGCGCGGTCACGACCCACGAATCGGATTGCGTACGGTCTATCGGCATGTCCGGCAGCTTGTGGCCGAAGGTCGGCTGATCGGGGTGGACTACCCGGGTCAGCCTCGCCGTTACGAATTGGTTTCCCCGGGGGGCGGCCAGGCACACTTCATCTGCCGGATCTGTTCGCGGGTTTTCCCGCTGGAGATCGAGGTGCCGGTGATCAATCCCCCGAATCCGCCCGGATTCGTTATCGAGGGAGAGGAGGTCATCTTCTACGGGCGATGCAACAATCCGGCCTGCCGCCGTGCGTCGGCGCCGCGACGACGCCCTCAGTCGCGATCGGATTCTTCAAAGGCGAGGTCCGGGTAGATCGCGCGCGCCAATGCCTCCAGCGCATCGATAATGCGCGGACCCGGGATCAGGAACAGTGAGGCGTCGACAATGTGAACGCGTCCCTCCCGGACCGCGGTCATGTCCCGCCACACGGGTCGATCCCGGAGCCGCGCGACCCGCTCCTGTGCGACGGTGCGCTGCTCCTGCGACCGCAGATCCGCAAGGAGCACGATCACCTCTGGATCGCCGGCTGCCACCCCTTCCAGTGAAAGGCGCGGCCATGCCGACGGCGCTTCACGGGCGATATTGACAGTGCCAAGCTGCCGCAGAAAGTCGTCCGGCCACGACCCCGAGCCTGCGCTCGGAAGGTTTTCCAGGTCGTAGAGCAACGCCACCCGCGGTCCCGTGCGGTCGCCCACCTGTTCCAGGATCGCCTGACGGCGTCGCTCCAGAGCGAAGTGCAGGCGGGCGGCCGAAGCCGGCAACCCGGTGAGGCGGCCGATATCCCGAATCCCGCGCAAGACATCGTCGTAGTCGTCAAACGGGAGCATAACCGATTTCAGCCCGAGCCCGTCCAGCTGATCGTAGACCCGGCGCGGGGTCAGGTTGCTGCCGATGACAAGGTCGGGGCGAAGCCGCATCAATACCTCCCGGTTCGGTTCACTCATCTGTCCGATCCGTTCCACCTTGCGGGCCGCCGGGGGCTCATTGCACCAGTCGGTGGCGCCGATCAACTGGTCCCCGATTTCCATCGCAAAGAGGATTTCGGTCACGCTCGGAGCGAGCGAAACCAACAGCCGCGGTTGCCATCGAAGATTCAACGTTCGGCCCGCCGCATCCGTGTACTCCAGGGGATAATATCCATCCGGGGCGGTCCGCTCCCGCCACGGATGTTCCTCGCGCTCCGGGCGCGGAAACCAAGTCAGAATCATCACTCCGATGACCACACCGAGCAAGTAAACGAGGATTTTCTGTGTACGACTCATAATCGGCAAATCGCGCCAGTAATGACACGCCCAGCTTTCTGGTCAATCGTGGCGTGCGTGATCTCAGGGCAGGTTCGCACTGCGTTCCGGGGGGGGATTCGTTCTGAACACCTGAACCACTGAGCTACTGAACCCCTTCGGAGTGTGGCGGCATCCCGTCGCTCCCGCGGTGGCCACCCGTCGCGGGTGGGCTGGATAACACGATATACCGTGGTAAATCGCCGCGACGGGTTCCTGCGAACGCTTTGGTCCTCTCGTGCACCGCAGCGCGCTGACGCCCCAAGGGCGGAATGACTGCGGATCCACGCGCCCCGGTGTGATCGAAGTTTACACAAATTTCCGACAGGGGTGCGACGCACGGAATAAATGGCAGTTGATTGCCATTTGGTGCTTGCATCCGTGTTTCTCACCCTTTAATTTGAGATAACGCTGTCAGAGTGCCAATCCGGTTGGCTCCAGCAGTGCCCGCGTAACCTTAATCCAGAAATTCTGTCTTCGATATGCTTCGTGAAGTCTACTTGTATGCCCGCGCGCGCTCTCTGAGCCGCGCCCTGTTCATCCCCGCGCTGTTCTGCGGCGTATCGTTGATTCATGCCGAGGAGGCGGTGGTCGATTTCTCCGAGCTCGACCTCCCGGAGCCCGAGTCGCATTGGAACGGCGAGACCGGTGAAGGGGGCTTTGTGAGCGCCGGGTTCCTTTTCCCGAACGAGTACACGGACTGGGGAGACGGATTCTACTCATGGGACGGATTTGCCTATTCGAATCACACAGATACCGAAACGCCGGGCATCGGGAATCAGTACAGCGCTTTTTCCGACGGTGGAGGCGGGGTCGGAGACTCGCCGGCGTACGCGGTGGCGTACGCGGGGAGCGGGTCTGTGGAGGTGGAAGCCCCCCGCGATCATAGTTTCTCGCCGAATGCCATCTGGGTCACGAACACGACCTATGCGGCGCTCAGCATGCGCGACGGGGATGACTTTGCGAAGCAGTTTGGCGGCGAAGACGGCACCGATCCGGACACATTTGTGTTGACGATCGAGGGGGTTGACGGCGTCGGCGGGGTGACCGGTGAGGCTGCGGTGTACCTTGCCGACTACCGGGGCGACAAGAGCGAAATCGTTGATGCGTGGAAGGAGGTCGATCTCTCCGGACTGGGTGACGGGCTGCATGTGCTCCGATTCAGCCTCGAGAGTACGGATGTCGGCGACTTTGGCATGAACACGCCGGCCTATTTCGCGATCGGGCGCCTCACCGCGGCGGTGGCGCCGGCGATTTTCCCGGATGCCACCTCCGGTGTCGCGACGAAGCGCTTTCGTGAGGGGTTCGGAAGCTACGACGACACCTACTATCCGTGGATCTGGCACCGATTCTGGGGATGGATCTATTGGTCGGGTGAGCGGACGGATTCAGGAATCCTCTTCTGGAGCCCCGGCGCCGGTTGGGTTTACGGGGACGTCGAGGTCGGCGGGTACTACTTTTCCTACGCGCGGATGCGATGGTGGTTCTATCAGGAGACCGGGCAGCAAGCCGCGATTTATGATTTCGAGGAGAGCAGATGGATCGATTCGCCACCCTATTCGGAGCCGTGATGCTTGGTCTGGCAATAAGTCCGTTCTTTTTTGGACTCTCACTCCTCTCCAGGGAAGCCGACGAGGAGGAGCCCATCGTGGAATTGCCGCCTTACGTTGTCGCACCGTTCCGGTTTGCCTCCGATGTCGAGAACGTCCCGGGGCAGCTTAATGTCCTCGATCCGTGGGATCTGCCGACGGGTGGGGGGATCCATCTCTCCCAGACGCTGGCGCGCCAACCGGGCGTCGGGGTCCGGAGCTTTACCGGCGGTTGGGGGCAGTCGGAGCTGCGAATGCGTGGTTTCGGGGGAAACAGCGGATTGCGGGTCCTCGTGCTTCTCGACGGCATGAAGCTCAACCGACCCGATATGCGCCCGTTTCACTGGGGACAGATCCCGATGGCGCTGCTCGAGCGGGTCGAAATCCTCGAGGGATCCCACTCCACCCTGTACGGCAACCACGCGGTCGGCGGTGTGATTCGCATGAGCACGCGTCCGGTTTCGTCCGAGCCGGAGACCGTCCTGCAGTCGACCGCCGGTTCGTTCGGGTTGCGTCAGGCCTCCGTCGTACAGACGGTTCCCTACGATGCTGGTGGCGCTTGGTTCGGAGCGGAGAGTTACCGCGAGACGGGCTATCGCGAGAATGCCTCCGGATCGGGAGATTCCGCTTTTGGCAGCTTCGAGTGGAGCTTTCCGCGGCGCGTGGGGCTTCGGGTCTGGACCAGTGCCAGTGATTTGCGCCAGGAGTTCCCCGGGCCGCTTCCCCGCGTTCTGGCCGAAACGCAGCCGCGTCGCAGTTTCATCCCCGGACAGCGAAGCCGCCAGCGCTATACGGCGGTGCAGGGTCGCGTGGTTCGGAACGAGCATGGAGCCAGTGAGCCCTCCCTGGCGCTCGGTTTCAGCCGGGATCGTCAGGATTGGGACCTGGCCGGGACGCACGGCGACAATCGGAGCGGGCACGTTTTTCTCGGACCTCAGTGGGTGCGGCGCGATGGTGGATGGACCCTGACGGCGGGCGTAGACGGGGTCCGCGACACGCTCGACTTCACCCGCTACACGTCGCGGCAGCGCAGTCAACCGGCGGGCGATGCGCGTATCGTGCGCGAATCGATCGCCGGATATATTTTCCAGGAGCTTGAGTGGTCGGAAGCGTGGGTCGTCACGGGTGGGATTCGCGCGGAGCATGCCGGGTTGAAAGGCGATATCACCGAGTGGGATCCATTCGCGGATCCCGGGGATCCGGCCGACTTCAACGTACGCGAGCGCACGTCCGATTCGGGGTTCGCGACCAATCTCGGACTGGTTCGACGCTTTGGAACCCACCGGCGTCTCTGGATTCGATTCGACCGCCTCTACCGATACCCGGCGGTTGATGAGGTTGCGGCCTACCAGGGCTATCCGCTCCCGGACGTATTCAACAGCGACCTGCGCCCTGAGCGCGGCCACAGTATCGAGACCGGTGCGGAGTGGGCATACGGTCCGTGGACTTGGAGCCTGAACCTCTTCCGTCAGATTCTTCGCGACGAAATCGACTTCGCACCGGCGGAGGAGTCGAGTGCTGGATTCTTTCCGGCCGGTCGTATGAACCGCAACATGCCCTCCGTTCGCCGCCATGGCCTTGGCGCGGGCATCGGCTGGAGTCGTGATCCGTGGCGGCTCAAGGGCGACATCAACTTGATCGACGCGCGGTTTCGCGAGGGTGCCCATGCCGGCAAGAGCCGATATCTCGTCCCCCGAAGCGAGGCCACCGTCGCGGCAGAGTGGTTCGGCATCACGGATTGGATCGTGGGGATCTTTCTGCGCGCGCAATCCTCGGCGTTCATCGGGGATGACTTCGACAACACGGAAGCACCAATGCCCGGATTTTCGGTGACCGATCTCTCCGTGACGTGGGATCCGGATTCCCCCTTCCGGGCTGTTGTCGGGGTCGACAACATTTTCGACCGAAATTACGCGACCGTCGCGTATCGCGGAGACTGGTACCCCGCTGCCGGCCGCGCAGCGCGGCTGCAACTCACATTCATGTTCTGACCAATGCATTTTATACTCGAAAGAACCGCGCTGTTGATCGCGCTTGGCACGGTGTGCGCTCTGCCGTATCAGCTCGCCGCCGATCGGCCATTCTCGCCGGGGGTCGGGCAGAAGGAGTCGGAAGCGGTGTCCATGGACAATCCCGAGATCGTGGGATGGGCCGACGGCGTGGCGGCGGTCCAATGGGGAGATAATCTCGACGAGATCTGGAAAACCCCGCAGAACGCGATTGGCCCGGCAAGCGGCCTCCCGGACCATGGCGTCGTTTCACTGGGCGAAGGCGGATCGATTACCCTGTACTTCGATCCGCCGATCAGCGCCAATCCCGGATGGGATTTCGCGGTTTTCGGAAACGCCTTCAACGACTTCTTCCTCGAACTCGCCACCGTTTCGGTCTCTTCCAACGGTGATGATTTTCACACGTTCCCGCATACCTCTTTGACGTCCGATCCGGTGGGGGCGTTCGGGCTGATCGATCCCCGTCGTGTCGACGGGTTCGCCGGGAAATTCCGGTCGGGATTCGGGACTCCATTCGACCTGAACGAACTGCAGGACCGCAACGGCCTTGACATCCATCGCATCACCCACGTCCGCATCGACGATGTGATCGGGGACGGGCGGCAGAACGATTCGCACGGCAACCCGATCTACGATCCCTATCCCACGGTTGGATCGGCGGGGTTCGATCTCGACGCGATCGCTGTCCGTGATCCGGTCCGCCGGGCTTTTTCCGAGTTCCACAATGCCGGGTTCGGATGGCGTTGGGCCACGAAATTCGGGTACATGTTTACCGCCCGCTATCCGTGGATCTATTTCGGCGAAGGACAGTGGCTCCTGTATATGGGAGGCAACAAGATGTCCCTCTATTTTCTACATAACGAGGCCGGCTGGGTTTGGACCAACGCGGACTATTTTCCGTACGTCTACCGGATGGGAACGTTCGACTGGGCGCTCATACGCGAGCTTTAATTTACGAATGATTTTTGAAGGGGTGAAGAGGTGATCCGTTAATAGGTGTGCCGGAGTGTGCGCAGGGGATGATTCTCCCGATCGCACGCTCCGGCATTTTAATCTCTATCGGATTCTGGCCGATTCGCCGCGTGCCCGGTGTGCCGAGGCGACCGTGATGTATTTGAGCGCCCAGCCCTTCAGGTCCGATTGTTCGCGCTCCGAAAGCTCCCGTGAGACCTTCGCAGGAATCCCCATCACCAGCGATCCGGGCGGGACGTCGAGGCCCTTCGGAACCACGGCGCCCGCCGCCACGATACTGCGCGCACCAATCGTCGCACCGTCCAGCACCGTTGCACGCATGCCGATGAGGCTCTCGTCGGCCACCGTGCAGGCGTGCAGGATCGCCCCGTGGCCCACCGTCACATAACGACCAATCCGTACCCCAAGATCATCCGCCAAATGGATCACGGTCCCGTCCTGGATGTTGCTTCCTTCGCCGACCACAATACGTTCGATGTCGCCGCGCAGGACGCACATTGGCCACACACTGGCGTCGGCTTCGATCTCGACGTCCCCCACAACGACCGCCTCCGGCGCGACATACGCGCGCGGGTGAATGCGCGGGTGCGCTCCGAGGAACCGCTCCAATCGCTTTTCAAGTGTCATAAGCTCCGGACTAGTGCCCCGATCATCCCACAGCAAATCGAATCGTCGGGAGGCTGATTTTGCGATTGTCATTGATTCCATCGCAGTCTTGTACATTTAATCCTGATTATAACCCGAGCGGGTTCTCCGGGCGTTGGAGTCCGGGAGGATCCGCTGCAGATTCGACCGGAAAACACACTTTCGATCATGTCCGACAAGGCTGTCATATTCAACAACATGGTGCTCCGGGATGGCCATCAGTCGCTCGCCGCCACGCGGATGCGGACCGAGCAGATGCTCCCCGCGCTCGAGGATCTGGACACGCTGGGATTCGGAGCCCTGGAAACCTGGGGCGGCGCGACGATCGACAGCGGACTCCGGTTTCTCGGGGAGTTTCCATTCGATCGGCTGGATGCGCTGAAGAAGGGGGCATTCCGGACGCCTCACATGATGCTATTGCGCGGCCAGAACATCGTGCAGTATGCGAACTTCCCGGATGATGTGGTGGAAGCGTTCGTGCGAACCGCGGCGGACCACGGCATGGATATGTTCCGCATATTCGATGCGTTGAACGACATGCGCAACATTGCGACGGCGGTGCGGGCGGTGAAGGCGGCCGGAAAGCACGCCCAGGGGACGATCTGCTACACCTCGTCGCCGGTGCATACGAACGAGACGTTCACGGATTTGGCGCGCGAATTGGTGGAGCTTGAATGCGACTCGATCTGCATCAAGGACATGGCCGGGTTGATCCCGCCGCGCCGTGCGTATGAGATCATTCGGCGGATCCACCGTAGTTTCGACATTCCCGTAAATATTCATACGCACGAGACGGCCGGGTTGGGCGCCTCGACCTATTACGCCGCGATTGAAGCCGGGGTGGATTGGGTGGACACCTCGATCGTGCCGTTTGCAAACGGCACTGGCCAGCCGGACACCTTGCGGATGCTCTCGCTCCTCGAGGACCACCCGAGGGCGCCCCGGTACGATCTGAAAAAAATCCAGCGGTTGCGGGAGCACTTCACCAAGGTGTACGCCGAGTTAAGCGAGTTCACGAGTTTGAAGAACGAAGTCGTCGATACCGAAGCGCTCAGGTACCAGGTGCCCGGCGGAATGCTTTCGAATTTCCGCACGCAATTAAAGGAGCAGCGAATGGAGGATCGCTTTGAGGAGGTATTCTCGGAGATTCCGGTTGTTCGGGAGGCGCTCGGATGGATTCCGCTGGTGACGCCGACCTCGCAGATCGTGGGCGTCCAGGCAATGCTGAATGTAAAATTCGGGCGCTGGAAGAATTTCACTCCGCCGGCGATCGATATCGCGCTCGGGTATTACGGGCGGACGCCGGCACCGGTCGATCCGAAGGTGCGCGAGTTGGCCTCGAAGCAGGGTAAGAAGGACCCGATCGAATGCCGTCCGGCGGATTTGCTATCGCCGCGCATGGAGGAGTTGCGGGCAGCCTTGAAGTCGAAGGAGCTTCCCCACGACGACGAGCACTGTGTGATCTACGCGATGTATCCTCAGGAGGTGGAGAAGCATTACACGCAGCGCGACCCGAACGGCGAGAATGACAGGGGCAATCCCGGACGTCCGGCTGATCGGGGAGGCGCGATCGAGGTTGGGAGCAACTCGAATCCGGCGCACGGGGCTATCCGTTCCGGGTCTCGCGAGCGGGGAGATTTCCCTTCGGGCCGCAAGATGCGCCTCACGGTCGACGATCGCAATTACGACGTTGAGGTCGAAGAGCTGTCCTGATTCGGCCGGCGTCCTCTCTGAGTGCTGCGCCTGGGCTTCCGGATCAGGCCTTCGGCGCGGATGTGGATAAGGTATTTCTCCTGAAAATAGGGGCGCGATATGATGTCGTGGAGTGGCCATACGTGTTCCGGGACCATGCCGAGTGCCCGGCACTCTTCGTCGTAGCGGGATCCTTTCAGGTAGAGCAGGCCGTTGTGCACGGTGCCGTTGCGTCCACGGACGAGTTTGGATGCGATCCAGTTCTTCAGCTGCGGCATGGGAGCGACGGCGCGGCCGGTGATGTAATCGAAGGAGGCTGGAAGATGCTCGGCGCGTCCCCGGTATGTTTCGACGTTGCAGAGTCCGAGTTGGCCGGCCATATCGGAGACGGCCCGAATCTTCTTGCCGATTGAATCGACCAGGGTGAAGCGTGCAGCCGGAAAAAGGATGGCGAGGGGAATTCCGGGCAGTCCGCCACCGGTTCCAATGTCCATGATCCGCGCTCCTGACCCGAATTGGACACACCGCGCGATAAGGATGGCGTGCAGGATATGGCGCTCCTCGAGCGAATCCGTATCCTTGCGGGAGATGACGTTGACCCGTTGGTTCCATTCCCGCAGCAGTGCGGCGAATTGCTGCAGTCGGCCCACCTGTTCGGTGCTGATCTCCGGGAGGCATTCCCGATACAGTGATTCGGTCGCCGGCACCTGCTGATCGTGTGCGGAATCCCGATCGAATTGCGGAGGCTGTCGGGGCCGAGTCATTGGTGCGGTCCGGGTCGTCGGGAGGAACCGGGTCAGGGGAGCATGGGGCGCAGTTCGTCGAGGGCGGCGGCCGGTGCGAGCGATCCGTCTCCGACCCGTTTGCGAAGCTCCTCCAGGGTGCTGCGCACCGATTCGCGAGCAAAAAAGCGACGCTGCAGCTCGTCTTCGAGGGAGCGGTCCAGCCAGGTGATATTCTGGGCGCGCCGGCGTTCGAGGAAGGCTCCGGAGGCCCGGGTTTCACCTTCGAATTGACGGATGAGCTCCCATAGCTCCGGAATTCCCTCGCAGTTCAGCGCCGAGCAGCAGCGAGCCGGGGTTTGCCAGCCGCGAGTGGCCGGATGCAGGTAGTGCAGCACGCGCTCGAGCTCCGCCCGTGCTGTCCGGGCGCGCGGAAGATTCTCGCCGTCGGCCTTGTTGATGAGAATGGCGTCCGCGAGTTCCATGACACCGCGTTTCATGCCCTGCAACTCATCCCCGGCCCCCGCGATAAGCACGAGCAGATAGAAGTCGACCATGTCGCGAACCAGGCCTTCGCTCTGTCCGACTCCAACCGTCTCGACCAGGATGGCGTCGAAACCGGCAGCTTCACAGAGCAGCAACGACTCCCGCGTCTTGCGTGCAACGCCCCCGAGGGCGCCGGAGGTGGGGGAGGGGCGGATGAACGCGTTCCGATGGCGTGCGAGTTCTTCCATTCGCGTCTTGTCTCCGAGGATGCTGCCGCCGGTGCGAACGCTCGAGGGATCGACCGCAAGGACGGCGACACGCCGGCCCTCATTGCACAGGTATAGTCCGAAGGACTCGATCAGCGTGCTTTTTCCGGCACCGGGAACGCCGGTGATTCCAATCCGGATGCTGTTGCCCGAGCGGTCGAGGAGGTCTTGGAGCAGCCGGGCCGCGGGCGCCTCGTGCGCCGGATTCCGGCTTTCCACGAGGGTGATCGCCCGTGCCAGCGCACCGCGATCGCCCTCTTTCACCGCCGCGGCCAGTTCCGCCGGCTCGGGGATGGATCGGGCGGCGCGGGCGGGCGCGCCGCTGGGACGGCCGGAAATCGGCGATGAACGGGCGATTCCCTCGCGAATTTCCGAAGCGAACGCGTCGCCTCCGGACGGCGGCGACCATTCAGGGAGCCTCTTCTCAGTGGACATGGTGTTACGATGGGGATAATCCCGCGCCAATGCAAGGCGAGCGGCGTGCGCAGGCGTCACAGAGTGGATGATTGACCCAGGTGGCGATCGTCCGCCGGCGGTTATCGCATGATCGGGAATTGTCCCGTCGGGGAATCGGCTGACGCGTTGGAGCAGAGATTCATCCAAGGGAAAGCCGCGTTCGCGGGAAATTGGCCGAGAGCAATGCGCGCTCGCTTGTGGCGGACGGCTTGAGATCATCTTGCCGTTGATGGACTGAACCGTATGCTCGCCGGATGATCGGTTTCATAGAGGCACCGCCTGTTCCGGCCGTAGGCGGTTCGAACGGGGGTGATGTGATTGACCGTATTCCGGTGGACGCGCCGGCAACCGATGCGGCCGGAGGGGGTGCCTTCCGATGAACGCCGGCGATCTCGAATCGTATCTGCACCGCCACATTCCGCTGAGTGCCGCGCTTGAGGTGCGCGTGCGCGAGGCCACGCGTGAGCGGGTGATCCTCGACGCCCCTCTGGCGCCCAATCGCAATCACCGGGAGGGCGCATTCGGCGGGAGCATCGCCTCCGTGGGAATGCTTGCCGGGTGGTCGCTCGTCCACCTGGCGTTCCGTCCGGTCGATCCCGCGGCGCATATCGTGATTCGCAGCTCCCGGATTCGGTTCATCGGACCGATCGCGGCTGACTTTTCAGCGACCTGCGAGCCCGCCGGCGAGGACCAATGGGAGCGGTTTTACGACAGCTACCGCCGCAAGGGTGTCGCCCGGATCGCAATGACCTCGATCCTTGCCGAAACCGCAGACTCCGACCGTCGCGCCGCGGTATTCGAGGGTGAGTTTGTTGCCGCCGGAGCGCGATTTCAAAGACTCCGGTTCGAGTAACATGGGCGTCGAGCACGCGGCATCTCAACGATGCCTCGTGGAAGCATGCACGGATTCCCGCCGTTCCCGGCCAACGCGGACTCCAGGTCAGCCGGCGGTCTCGACGAACTCCCCGGTTTCCAGGTTCTCAAATACGCGCGGTGCCACGGTTCCCTTCTGGTATTCGAGCCATGCCCCGTGTGTCGGCACCCAGAACAGCGGATAGTAACTGTGGGAGGTCCACATCCACCCGAGTTCGGGAGCGAAATCGAAAACCCACATGGACGTTCCGCCAAATCCGGCGCTGTACCACCATCCGTGATACAGGGAGTAGACCCATGGAAAATACGGACGGAAGTAGTACCCGATTGTCGGCGTATGCGCCCACCCGATTCCCTGTTCGCTTGATTCCGGATAGTAATCGAACGGATTTGGCGAAACCAAGGAGTCCTGCCTGCCCGTGTTGCCGGCAGTGCGGCGGAAGGCCGCCCAACCCCGGGGTGAGAGCGGACCATCCGCCTGAAACGCGTAGACCGTACCGGAATAGTCGCCTACGATGAGTTCGCCGTATGCGTTGATGACCGGAGAAGCGTCGACAATGCCGGCGATGGCTCCCTGCCAGAGCAGTTCCCCCTCTTCGTTGAGTGCCAGTAGCCGGCTTCCCGATCCCGCCTCGTCGTCGAATGCAACGATGTAAATCTCGCCGTTATGACCCACCGCCGGCGAGCTGAAGTAGACCGGCCCCACGTGCATCGTCCAATGGAGAAAGCCGAGATCATCGAGGGCGAGAAAAAGCCCGTCCTGCGTCACGGCGTAGAGCATTCCGGATTCCGAAACCGCCGGTGTATGGCTTACCGGGGTGTCCATTGCGAAGTTCCAGTGGTCAATCCCTTCTTTGGTCACCGCGATGATGCTCCCTTCCGGGGCGCGATCGGTGCCGGGAAACTCGATTTCATACGATACGTAAAGGGTGCCCGAAAAGTCGATAGCAGGCGCTGCGGAAGCGGTGGAAATGCCGTCGTCGCGAGCCGGAAGGTCGAGCGTCCAACGCTCAGTCCCTTGTGGGTTCAGGGCGATCAACCGGGCCGTGGCGGGAGTGGACTCGACGTAGTAGATGTTTCCATCCGCATCGAGCACCGGGGCGGTCTCGATTGAGCCCTCGCCCACTTCGATCCAATGCACGTCACCACCGGACGAAAGAGCATAGAGGAATCCGTCGATGCCCCCCAGGTACAGACTGCCGTCGGCGGCGACGGCCGGCGAGCCCAGGAAGATGTCACCCGCGCTCTCGTCGTAGGTCCACTTGAGTGTTCCGTCCTGGGTGTAAGCGTAGATTCGCCCGCTCCAATCTGCCGTGTAAACGCTCCCGTCGGGAGCCACCGCGGCACTGGAACTCACCCAGTCCATCGGAGCATCGGATTCGAACAGCGGGACGCCGTTGCGCGCGATGCCATAAAGTTTTCCATTTTCCGACCCCGGGTCGGATCCTCCGATCTCCGTTCCAACGTAGTTGATGTCGCTCATTCCGACGCCCGCGGTGGCGAAGATGGAGCCTTCGAGTCCGTGAGTCCACAACGGATCCCTCGACTCTTGTGCGGCCACGGAGGGAACGATCGCAAGCATCATTATAGATACCGTGCCCAGCAGAGGACCGGGGACTCCCGCGCCGCGTCGCGTGCGCATTTGTTTCACGTCTATTCGGAGCATCGATTTCAAGCGTTGATGTGTAGTCTGCATGTTTCCGACTTTGGTTTTGCTGTGATTCTAGGGCTGTTGTTCGAGGGTGCAAGAGGGATCCCCCGGCTGCCGCCGACCCGG
>SLNJ01000034.1 GCA_007133065.1 Opitutales bacterium | reverse complement strand
TCAGCGGTCTCCGGATCTTCCGTCACGGTGAGCTTGGCCAGGTTACGGTTTGCTCCGAGCAGGATAAGGTCGGGAAGATCCCCCGGAGGGGCAGGGTCGGGCTTGAGGCACCCGATGCTCGCTCCAGAAACCCCGGGGACCGGTCCGGGAAGAACAAACGCCCGGCATCCATTCTGCTTCGCGATCGCCTGGAGCATCTGCATCGCGGTGCCCTGTTCGGCGAAGGAGGGGCCCAGTGACGGCGGACTGCCCGGCGGAAATTCGATCTGTGTGCTGACAATGCGACCGGTCGCGCTTGTCAGGAAGAGCTCGCGGACGATCTGCTCCACCGTACGACCCTCCCTCGACACAGGACGGCGCTCCCGGTTCAACCATGCGCTGTCGTCGTGCACCGTTACGGTGACGGTGCTGCGTCCGGGGCTGGCGTCCATCGCGCTGTCGATCGCGACGATAGGACCGTCGATCAACGGGGCGTAGGCGGCATCCCCGATTTTTATCTCCACGCGAACCGGTGTGCGCGCCCGCAAGCGATAGGCTCGCGATCCAGACCAGTTCCCCTGCTCATCGAGCCCCAGCATCATGACCAATTGCGCTTCCCACGCCGCGTCCTCGGCCTGCTCCACGCTCAGGCTCAGAATGGCGGCCAGGTCCTCGACCGATGCCGGGATCCCGTCGAAAAAGACTCTGAATCTCAGTGGTTTCATTCAGTCTTTCGGAATCCGAATCACTCGGCCGGTTTCATCCAGAAGCCGGCGCGCTTCGATCTCGGTATTGGCGTCGGCAACGTGCCAGAAGCGTGTGCCGTCGCCGGTTCGTTCGTGGGCCAGGATGTCGAGCTGATCGCGGTCGCGCACCCGGTGCGGTTCGCCGCCGGTGGATGGGAGTGGGCGCAATCGCAGTACGGTGCCTTCCTGCCCGTCCGGAAGCGAAACGGTCTCGGTCGGCGTCTTTGCATAGCGTGAGTGTTCGGTAAACATGGCGGGTTAAAATGGGATAAGCTCAACAACCTGTTCGGCGGTGTTCGCGAGGTTGGCGGCGGATTGTGCTTCCTTTGCGATCGCGCTGTAGGTCATTGCGCCCTCGGCCACGATGTCGTCGGAGAACGGGTCCGTCGCCATGACGTTCATCTCCAGATCCACGTCGGCGCGGACCGGGTTCAGCAGGAAATCGAACTGCTGTTCCGTGATCTTCATCTTCGTGATCCGGATCGGAAGCACCCGAGTGAGACCCCAGATAAACAGCGTGCGCGGGAACTTCTCCCGGGGAATCGGTTGCGATGGAGGTTCCGAATCGCCCCCGAGACCCAGAGCGTCCCCGACCGCGTCCAGCGCGGCCCCGAGCAGTCCGCCCTCAGCATCCATCGGCTGCACCATTCTCTCCAGCGCGCTCAGCCGCGGCCCGACACCGAACATGCGCGCAAGAACCTTTTCGTCGCCGAGATCGTCGGATGCGTTGAACTGAGCCTTGAAGCTGATCTTCTCGTAGGTCTTCTCGCTTGCCTGTGCGTTCTCTCTCGCGTTTCCGCCACCGGGCCGCTCCGGGATCTCCATCGTCCGGGTCAGGGTTTCGGGGTTGAACTGGAATATGATAACATTGGGAATCGGGCCGATAAGCCCGGTTCCATACTCAATCAATGCGCCGCGCAGGAAAGTGGACATTGGGTCAGGGCGTGGATGGATTTGAATGGTCAGGGTCAGGGGATCGGAGGCTGTTCGCCAGCGCAGAGGCGATCGCCCCGGCGACAGCCGGGGGAGGCGAGGCCGGATCCAGGCGCAAGCGGATCGTGCGCTGCGGGGCCACGACGCGCGCGTAAGCGATCGGGTTTTCGGCGAACGTGCGCCTCAGGGCCGCCTCGAGGTGCGATGGAACCGCCTCAGCGGTCTCGCGAGGCAGTCCTCGCAGGTCCAGCTTCAGGTCGCTCAGGTGGATCGATGCGTTCGGATCATTCATTGCAGGTTCTTCACGAACTCGGCGTAGGGGCCGTATTTCTCGAAGCTGAGTCTGCGGTCGAGTTTGTCGTGCTCTCGTTTCACCGCCGCGACGATCGCCTCCATCGTCAATGCGCGTTCTCCGCCGGGGCGGGCGGACTGCAGGCATGCGTTGAAGACGATCGATCGAATGTGGCCGCCCGCCAGCGGGAATCGCGACGCGAGGAATGGAAAGTCGATCGCCTCCGTTGCAACCCCAGGCGGGATCGCGGACTTCCAGATGCGGAGGCGTTCCCGTTCCCCTGGTAGTGGAAAATCAACGACGAAGCGCAGCCGGCGCAGAAATGCGTCGTCGAGATCCTTCTTCCGGTTTGTGGCGAGTATTGCGAGTCCCTTGAAACGCTCCATCCGCTCGAGCAAGTAGCTGACCTCGAGATTCGCATAGCGATCGTGGGCATCCTTGACCTCGGTTCGTTTGCCGAAGAGGGAGTCGGCTTCGTCAAAGAAGATAATGATGTCGCTCTGTTCTGCGGAATCGAACAAACGCCGAAGGTTTTTCTCGGTCTCGCCGATGTACTTATTCACCACCTGGGAGAGGTCGACGCGGAAGAGCGGGAGCCGGCTTTCCGCTGCGATGACTTCGGCCGCCATTGTCTTTCCGGTTCCCGGCGGTCCCGCAAAGAGCGCGGAGAGGCCGCTCTCGTTCCAGATTCCAGCCGTTCCCCACTCGTAATGAACCGTTCCGAGCGCTTCCAACGCGCGGAGGATCTCGTCGAATTGGACGGCCTGCGCTTGAGGAAGCACGAGTTCGTCGCGTGTGAATCGGGGAGTGACCGGCTGCGCGAGCTCCCCGAGGTCGAGATCCGAACGGCAGGCGGCGATGAGTTCGTCCGGTTCCGGAGCTCGATCCAACCGGGCCAGGCCGGCGCAGATATCCGCAATTGTTTCAGGAGGCACGCGAAATCTCCGGGCGCAAGCGCGAACGGCAGGCGCCAGCTCGGGCGAGTCCGACGAGGGGAGATGTTGTCGCCATGCTTCAAGACGCATCGCATAGGTGCCGGGCTCGACTACAACGGCGGGCAGACGGTGATGCCGTGGCAACAGGCTGATCTCCCTAGGGCCATCGATTCCGACGAAGAGGACGATCGGAACGTGTGGAAGCGGAAGCTCCCCGCCGGTTGCAGGCCCGTCTCCGTTATGGGTGTGTCGGGCATCGAACCGGAGGTAGATGTCCACTCCGTGGAGCCATGCCATCGTCATCAAGCGGCGGAAATCCCCGTCGCCGCCGGCCCGATTCTGAGAGAAGCCGTGTGCGGCGGCCACCTTGCGCCCCGCCATCGCTGCAACACCCGCGGCCATGGCGCCGAGGGATTGGCGTCCCTCTGCAATCAGCGGCACGACGTGAGCCTGATCTTGCGAGACCGCCTGGAGCCGCCCCGAGCAGATGGTCGCGGTCACGTTGGAATCCATCTCGATCGGATCCAGCACCACGAGGTAGGGTGGGAGCGTGGGTTTCGGCGTCACGAGGGCCCGGGCGATCTCCGGCGGAATCGCGAGCGGTGAATCGTGCCGGATCCCGTGCCCTGGATCCGGTTCCGAGAGGATTCCGTATCGGAAGAATGGATGCGTTGTCGTGGCGATCGTAAGCACCGCTTCCGGTTCGTCCCACAAGCGCTGCGCCAAAGCCAGTGTCGGCGCGCGGGCTGCCGGGTTGCCGAGGGATGCGGCGAGGACGGTCTCAGCGGAGCTGTCGATGACCGGACAGATGGCGAGCGCCAGCACAAACCGGTCGAGCGGCGTGAGATTCAGCTCGCGGGCAACCCAGGTGAACGATCCGCGCGCCGGTTGGCCGCGGGTTTCAGGCGGTGCCTCGCGCAGCAGCTCGGTGAGATATCCGGCGGTCTCGTCCTCACGAAAGAATCGTGCGCGTTGCGCGGCGAACCGGGTCTGGTCGAGTGCTTCCGGGAGCGGCTCGGTGAACGGGGGCAGTTTGTCCGGCGCGTTGCGCTCACCGGTTCGTTGGTACCAGAGCCATGCGATTTCGCGTCGCAGCCGAACCGTTACCTGCCGCAGCCAGTACTCGGAGAGCGCATCGCCCACCTGAAGGAGCGGTTGGAACGTCGGCGGAAGCTGCGATGCGGCTGATTTCATGCTGGTTCACTCCGGCGAGTCACGGCGCGATCGTGATGGTTGGGCTGAACCGCGCCTGTTGCCCGTTAACGACAACGATCACAAGATAAGTCCCGGCGGGAACCTGGTGCTCGCCGCTCAAGTTGACGGTCAATTGAGTTTGAGAATCCGGTGGGTCACCCTCGGCGGGCGGGGTCTTCTCGACCTCGATGGTGGCGACAACCGTTCCCTCGACAAAGAGCGCGGCTTGAATCGTGTCCTGGGCTCGTCCGAGCAGCAGTCCATCGATCGTGATGGGACCGGCGAGAAATCCGTCGGAATCCTCGGTAAAGGCGCCCGGGGCGGCGGAGGTGACGATCGGCAGAAGGCGGCCGATCTGAAGATTGCTCCGGCGGTGGCGGCCGGATTCAGGGAGATCCTGGCGGAGGACAAGAGGGTGTTCGCCGGCAGCGATCAGGACGCCGGACCCGACAGCGTCGGGCACGGCGACGATCATCTCGTCCGGACGCTGCATGGTGATCTCCAGTTCCACCGCTTCCAGCCAACAGGAGAGGTTGGAAAGGTGAAGGTCGTCTCCCCGGAGCGTAACCTCGTCACCGACCGTGAATGCAGGTGGATCGACCGATCGCAGCGTCGGGCCGAGCGACGCGAGAACATTTGTTCCGACGTAGTCGGGTTGGTCGGTGGGCGCGCCGGCCGTATAATCCACCCCGACAAGAAGGGTGTAATGCGTCGGCTCGGGTGGAACGATCAAGACCGGTCTCACCTCGAAAGCAACCGAGAGCCGATACTCGTCATCGGAGGCCTGCATGATCTTGTTCAGCAAATCGGGTGGGGTTTGCTCGAATGTGATTTTCAGCGGTTCGGGATTGCTCTCCAGCGCGCTGCGAACCTGGGTCGCGGTGTTGGGGTCGAGCTGGATCATCGCGAGTTCCTGCAGGGCGCTCAGACCCAAACCGAGCACGTCGTGCGCGTCCACCCCGTCGCTTTCGCCGTCGTCATCAAATCCCGTGAGCAGGTATTTCATGACCAGCCAGAGCGGCGCCGGCTCGCTCTCCCGTAACGGTACATTGCGCATGGATGCATCGAAGCCGATCTCGTACAGGAACAGGTTCAACCGGCTTGAGTCCGCGCCGGCGGCGCTCTCGGGACGTCCGCTTACCACCACCAAGCCGGTTCGCCGGTTCAGGTGGTCGGCGAGGAGGCGGGTTACGGCGCCGATGGCGCGGTTGGTGTCGACCTGTGCCATATCGGTTTAGTGCGGAATGATGTAGCGACGTCGAAAATACATTGCGTCGGCGTTTCGCGCCGGGCGCTCTGGCGCCGGCGGACGCGGCGCCGGTTCTGAGCCCTGGCCCCCGTCCACGGTAATCTGGATCGAGCCGATCGTGACCGACGGCGCCTGGTGAAAATCAGGAGCCTCGCGTCGCTCCGGCCGGGCGGGAGGGGCGGGGGATTCGATCCCCCCCGGTGGCGCGGATGCGTCGCGCTGCGGTGGAGTGGATTCCGCACGGAGTGCGGCGCTTTCGCTCTCGCTCTCGTTCCGAACGGGCGGGGGTGCGTGTTTCCCGATCGGCAGCGATGGGATCGGGTCTGCAACCGGGGCGGATCCCGGCGCCTGTTCGGAGTCGGCAGCCGGCGCTGGCGCCGCCGCCGCGCGCGCTCCCGAGCCGTCCGGCGCGAAATCGGGGGGGCTCTCGTGGCTGGACTCCCGCTCGCCGTCGGCGATCCAGCGCAACACCGCTTCGAACGCAGCGTGAACGGGCTGCTCCTCCGGTCCCGCTCCGGGATCGTCGGGATTCTCAACCGGTGACCGTCCGACCGGAGGAGCGCTGGCCTCCTCCGCCGGCCCGGCATCGGGCTCGTGAGTTGAGTCCGCCGGGGCTTCCGGCGAACGCGAACGCGCTTCTGTCGGGGACTGTACCGGCCCGGGATCAACAGGCGTCTTCGCCGCTTCGATGGACGCGGTGTCCGGATGCGACCAGGGCTCGGCGGGCGGTTTTGGGTCCTGGCGTGTCCGCGGCGGGTTATCGGTGGACTCCGCCTCCGTTTCGACAACCTCAATATCCCTTTCCGGCCCGGGCTCTGAGTCGGCGGTTCCTTCGAATCGAGGCGCGGGATCACCTTCGATTCGGAGCGCGGACTGCGCGGCAAGCCGTTGGAAGAAGTCGCTCATCGTCAGCGCGTCGTTGCACCGGGATCCCTGCGAACCGATGTGGCGGCGTGAATACGGTTGAGGTAATGCCTTCTCCGGTTGCGTGGAATCCGAAGGATCTCTGATTCCGTCCAGCCGTAGGAGGCGGCAAGCTCGTGAATCGTATCGAGCGCGCAACGGTGCTCCCGCTCCAGGCGCAGCAGGCACGCATCCTCAAGGTCTACGGGAAGCGTTACCGGTTGATCGCAATGCGGGCACTCGGTCGACATTTGGAATCCGACGAGCGGATCGAATTCGGACATCGCGTTGGCCAGATCACCCTCCGCCTCACGGCTCATCGTATCAAGATGCTCGCGACCATCGACCGCGATGGTTTCCAAAAGATGGCGCGCGGCTTCTGCCCGCGTCGTATATCGGCGCTTTTGCCAGCCGCGTTGATCGTCGCCGGTCGGACGGCGCAGGGTGATGGTCGTGCCGCTCGCGCCGGGGACGCTCCACGCCAGATTCGTACGAGCGGTCACCGGACGTGCGCCATATTCGATCAGTCCTTCCAACGGGAGCGCGAGCTCGATCGGTTCCGCGCAATCCGGGCGTGGACACGACCGCGTCAGCTCAAGCGTTTTCGTTCCTTCGATTGTGCTCACCAGGCGGAGCAGTTGGAGGATCCGAACACTCAGCGGAAGCGCGCTTGCCCGTGCTTCCGTTGCGTCGGGATCCTCATCCGCATCGTGCAGTGATGCCGCGACGATCCGGATGGCAAGACCGACGCGGTCGGGCGTCTGGAAGTCGAAATTGAGATCGACGATACGGTTTCCGAAATCGCGGGCCGGTAGCGGCAGACGGCTGAAAGCGAAGCTGGAGGTGCGATCAGATTTCCCGGATGGCATCGTGTTCCGTCGTTATTCAGCGGCAGGAACCGCCGAGGCTTCGTCTGGCTCCTTGGTGTCTACGTCGCGTTCAAATCCCTCCATTTCAACCTTCACACTCTCGATCGCGATCGCATTGGCGTTCGAGTCGAGCTCCGGCAGGGCGGTGAACTCGCTGATCCAGCAACGGTACAGGAAGTACCGTTTCGCGACATGGCCCCGCTCGTTCATGACTTCAAGCGTGATATCCTTCTTGTAACCCACGAGATCCATCATTGGGTCTCCCGCGAAGGCGTGAACGAGGTTGGCCCACTTTTCGAACTCGAGGTCGTGCGTAACCCCCCGTTCGAGCGTGATCGCTTCGTAACTATGTCGTCCCGGCGACTTGCGATCGGTGCTGTTGTCGCCGCCGTCACGATGCGCGACGACTTCGGTCGATCGCTTGAGAGCGCTCACTTTGCTGACGCCCATCACTGGACGCTCGTCCCAGATGATACGGAACTTGTAGTTCTTGTATGGGTCCACGCGATGCGCGTTGACAACGAATCCTTTAGCCATGGTTGCAACTTGGTTGAATGTGAATGTATGCCTTGGAACCGGCGCCAGTCGGCTTACGAGAGGTCGCCGGCTATCTGCTGGATTTTGACTACGACGAATTCAGCGGGCTTCAACGGGGCGAAACCGACCTCAATGTTGACGATGCCGAGGTTGCGGTCGGCCTGTGTCGTTGTCTCGCCGTCGCATTTGACGTAGAAGGCCTTGTCCGGCGAACTCCCCTGAAAGGCGCCCTGGCGGAAAAGCCCTTTCATGAACGCCCCGACATTGAGGCGGATCTTCGCCCAGAGCGGTTCGTCATTCGGTTCGAATACCACCCATTGCGTTCCGCGGTAGAGGGACTCCTGGAGAAAGAGCGCCAGCCGGCGGATTGGGATGTACTTCCACTCCGATCCGATGTCATCCGACCCATCCATCGTCCGGGCGCCCCAGTTGACATAACCCGCGGGAAACGCCCTGGCGCAGTTCACGCCCAACTTGTTGAGAACGCCGTTCTCAAGGTCGGTCAGCTTCACCTCGAGCCCGGAGATCCCCCGCAGGTCGGCGCCGATTCCCGCGGGTGCCTTCCACACGCCGCGGGAGGCGTCGGTGCGGGCCATCAGTCCTGCTATCGCTCCGCTCGAGCCGATCGCGGTCGGATTCCCTCCGATGTTGGCGATGACCTTCGGGAAGAAGACTGCGCTGTGGTCGTTCACGACGGTCGCGCGCAGGTCGTCGATCTCCGCAGTGTTCTGGACGACCGCGGCCCGTCCCTGGCTGACCCAGTCGTCGGGCGCGTCGATGAGCAGGAATGCGCGCCGCGAGCGGCAGTAGATGCTTGCCGGTCCCCAGAGGTTGAAGCGTTCCGTCGCCGAAACCTCCTCATCGCGAGGAAGCACCATGATATTGAAGAGGTCGACTGGATCGAGAGCGTGGAAGCCCGTCTGCTCCTCCTCGTTCCCGACGTAGGTCGCAAAGTCCGGGGCATCGCCGTCGTCACCATCTTCACCGCCGTTGAATGTGGTGGTGCCCGGATCGAAACTGCCACCGGTGGCGGATGGGCTGCTCCCATCCAACCCGAATTTGTACTGCCGCGTGTTGATTTCGAACGCCGGAACCGTTCCTCCTGCAAAACTGACGGAGGAGGGTGCCGCGTTGAATGTGCCGCCCTTGGGCCGGATCGCGAGCTGATACCCGGCTACGGATGCGCGATACCCGCCTCCCGGCGTATTGGTGATCGCGCCGGCGATGCGGCGCAGTTTCTCGCGCACCCCGTCGTTGTTGCCGTTGGGACTGGTCGCGATATTGTCGATCCGCCATGGATCCGTTCCGGCTGCGGTCGTCTGCAGGTCCAATGTCACAAGAGCATCGCTTCCGACCGTCACTCCCGTCACAACCTGCTGCTCGATCACCGCGAGGTCATTGACGTTCTCGAGTCCCATGGCAGTCGTTCCGATCGGCAGAACGGCACCTGTCGGGGCGGGTCGCAGACTGTGCCACCGCGACAACTCGACGCCCCCATAGTCCGCACCCATCATGAGCGCTGAAGCAAGATCGTTGGATGCCGCGCGCCGGACGCGAACATTCGCTTGATTCCCGCTGTCGGCGGTTATCCTCAGCATGCGGCCAATTCCCGGAGCCTCATCAAACGATACCTCGACGCTCGGCACCGGAACGAGACCGGCCAGCGCGTTGTTGATCTGCATCTGTACCTCGTTGACCAGATTGGCCCCGGTCAGGCTCAGCCCCTGCAAGCTGACCGGCACAAAACCCGAGTTGTCGACGCTGATTTCAAAGCTGTGGTTCGTGGCGAGAATCGCAGACAGGTTGGTCGCCGCGTCATCGAGGTCCTCGCCGACCTCGCTCAGCGGTCGGCGCGCCTCGGAAAATCCGCGGAATGTGCCCGTTAGAACCCGGTACGGCGAGGCAGGATCCGACGCCGAACCCATCGCAGCAGGATCGAGCATCAAGTCGATCAGATCCGAACTGCGGCTGACAAACGCCGGCGCGAACCGCGGCGACGTGAAGTCCATCGAGAGATTCGTATGGGTCTCACTGGCGACGACTTGCCCTGCTTCCTCCTGAATCACCGTAAGGTTGAAGGTGTCTCCGGGGTTGGGCGTCGCGTAATTGACCTCGAGCCGCAGCCCATTCCCCCATGCGCCCTCCACTTTCGCCGAGGCGAGCAGCACGTTTGTGCCAAGCAGGTTCTCGAGTCGCACCGCCGCCTTGCGTGCGTTGCGCGCGAGCCGGATAACATAGCAATCCGTGCCCCCGTTGTCGTAGAATTGTTTCACACTCGCCGCCAGCTCACTGCCGGATGGTGCGCCCCCGAATCCCCGCAGAAAGTCCGCGAAACTCAGGCATCGAACCGGTTTGTTCAACGGTCCTTTCATGGTCCGCCCGAAAAAGGCTGTGATGGAAGTGGCGACGCCGGTAATCGTGCGTACACCACTTGGAACTTCCTCAATATAGACACCAGGATACGAAAGCTGCGCCATAACCCCTCCGGCTTGAATTGTTGACAGATGATCGTTTGACCGTGACCCACACAGGGTGAGCCCCCATTCTGAGCAAGATTTATAAGCTCCTGATAACCAAGTCAATGGGAAACATCCAGATTTCCGTCTCTGAGGGATTTATGACCTCAATCCAAGGGAAACCCCCCGGCATGATGTATCGAATTGGTGTTGATATTCTTAAGTCCAGGAAGGAGATTATTTCCGCGAATGATTGAGGATATACTCTGCGTATGTATGAGGACTATTAGAATAACGGTTAGGGCGTTGCCCTGTTTTAGACTGAGTTGACTTTCGCCCTGAGGATACAGCAAACGGAGTATGGAGGCTTTCCCTTGCCTCGCGCCCTGCACGGTTTATCGTCTCTATTCAATGCCCTCCTGTGAAATCAGAGCCGATGGAAGATTCCGAGAGCGTGCCACAACCCGACCGCCCCCCGAACGTTGCGCATGAAACTTTTGTTTGCCGGAGATCTGCACATCGGTCGTTCCTCGTCGCGCGTTCCTGAAGCGGGAACACGGGGGGATGTCCGAGCAACCGCCGCGTGGGAACGGATTGTCGATCTTGCGATCGAGCAGGGTTGTGCCGCAATCTGCCTGAGCGGCGACGTGGCCGACCAGGACAACCGGTTCTGGGAGGCGATCGGTCCGCTGGAGCGTGGCATCGAGCGTTTGGCAGGAGCCGGGATTCGCGTCTTTGCCGTGGCCGGGAACCATGACTTTGACGTACTGATCCGATTGGCCGATCAGTTGCCCGCGGAGCATTTTACCCTGCTCGGACGGGGCGGGGTATGGGAACGTGCGACGCTCCACCATGGCGGACGCCCGGCACTGCACATCGACGGCTGGTCGTTTCCGCGATCGCGCGTCTCCGAGAGCCCCCTGGACAGCTACACCCCGGGGGCGGATTCGAGCGTTCCGGTTCTGGGAATGGTGCACGGGGATCTCGATACGGCGAACAGTCCCTACGCTCCGCTCGACAGCGTCCGGCTCCGATCGCTTCCGCCGTTCGCTTGGCTGCTCGGACACATCCACACGCCCAGGAGGGTTGATTCGCCGGACGGGCGATGGCTCCTCTATCCCGGATCGCCGCAGGCACTCGATCCGGCGGAAACGGGGGCGCACGGGGTCTGGCTTTGCGAGGTCGACACGATCGGCATGGGTGTCCCCGAACCCCGGCCGCTGTCGAGCGTGTGGTATGACTCGTGCGAGGTCGAGTTGACCGGAACCGTGGACGACGAGCACATTGAACATGCGGTGTTGGAGGGTCTTCGAAGACGCGGGGCTGAGATCGTCGAGCGAGCCGGTCCGGAACTCGCGCACATCAGTCTCCGGCTTCGGGTGGCCGGGAGCACACCCGCTTCGAGCAGAGTTCCCGCAGTTTCAAAGCGGGTGGTCGACGATCTGTCGCTCCTGATCGACACGGTCTCCCTGGATGTCAACGCGGTCGAAGTGGAAACGTTGCCGCCGATCGACCTTGCCGAGCACGCCGGCACCAGCAGCGCCCCCGGTGCCGTGGCCCGGGTGCTGATCGAACTGGAAAAAGCCGAACCCTCGGATGCGATCAATACGTTGATCCGCCGGACGCGCGAGGCGATGGAAGCGGTCGAGCGGCATCGCGACTTCTCACAACTCGAACCGCGGGACATCACGGACGAGATGGCCCGGCGTCACATTGAAACGCAGGCCCGTGCCCTGTTGACCGAATTGATGGCGCAGACGCCATGACGGCAGGAAGCATTCAATTTGAGAAGCTTAGAATCGATCGCGTCGGGGATCGGATACGACGCGGCGAGGGATTTGAACTGACGGATCTCTCCCCGGGAATCACCCTGATCCACGGTCCGAATGCATCGGGAAAGAGCACAACGGCGCTGGTGATTCAGGAACTCCTGTGGCCGGGACGGGTTGGGCTGGCACGGCCCACGCTCGAGGGGTGGTTCCGCGAGAACGAATCCCGCTGGCACGTTGACATCGATGCGGGGCATGTAGTCTCCACCCGTGACGGCAGGCCGGGCACGGCGCTCGATATCGGCCCGGTTGAGAATCGCCTGCGATACCACCTTGCCCTGGACGAGTTGATTGTGGACGACAACTCCGAATTCGCGGCGAAAATCGCTCATGCCAGCCAGGGCGGGTATGACCTGGCGGCGGCTGAGGAGAAGCTGGGGTTCCGCTCGCGGCCGCGGTCGCCGCGCGGTGCCGTGCAGGAGTTGCAGCGTTTTCGGGACGAGGTCGAGCGGGCGCGCCGGCGGCAAATGGAGATCGAACAGGAGGCGGCACATCTTGAAACGCTCCGGCGCGATCGCAAGACCGCGATTGAAGCGCACGAGGAATTAGCCCGCCTCGAGAAGGTGCGCGATTACTGCCTGGCGGACGAGGCCTGCGGCGCGATTGAATCGAAACTCGGGACGATTCCGGAAGGTGTATCCCGGCTGCGCGGGGATGAACGGGCGCGGCTCGATCGCATCGACGAACAGATGCAGGCAAACGAAAATCACCGCGACCGGGAAGAGGAGCGTATTCGACGAGCGGCGACAATGCTGGCGGAGACCCGATTGCCGGAGAGCGGCATCGATCCGGCGGTTTTTCGTGATGTTCGTTCGCGTGTCGACCGGCTCAAGAGCGTCGAGACCGAACTCAGGGGGATCGAAGAAAAACTGGAGGAAGCGCAGGTTCGGGAGCGGAAAGCCTGGCAGCGGCTGGACGGACACATCGACCGCGAACGATTGGAGGGCGTCGACCGGGTGGAGATCGGAGAGCTGAGTCCGTTCGCCCGCCGGGTGCAGCACGATCGCGCCGAGCGGGAGGTCCTCGATGAACGCAGGCGGAGGTTGGAGCAATCGGGACCGGATGAGGAAGGTTCGCTCCACGATCGCGATGCGATCACCCGGGGAATCGCCCTATTGTCCAACTGGCTCGCTTCCCCGGAACCGGCCCCCGCGTCGTCCGGGCGGGTTCATTGGCCGATCGCCGCAGCGGCGGGTGCAATCGTGTTTCTGGCGACCGTGCTCGCCGGGGTACACCACGGAGCATGGATCCTCGCGGCGTTGTTCGGCCCCCTGGTATTCGGTGCGGATTGGTGGGTGCGCCGTCGACCCGCTGCGGAACGCGGCACCGGTGCCAGGCGCGTCTATCAGCAGGATTATGAGTCCACCGACCTGCCGCCTCCGGATTCGTGGCAGGAGAATGCCGTTGCGGATCTCCTGGGGCGGCTCGTTCGACTGGCCCATGCCTCCGAACAGGAAGCGGAGCGACAACGGCGGCTCGGTGAGCTCGAAGTCGATGGGCAATCGCTCGCGGGGCGCGAGGATGAGCTGGAGGCGGAGCGGGCCCGGCTGGCCGATCGGCTCGGGATCGCGATCCGCGTCGCCGATGAATGGCTTCCGCTGCTCGTTGACAACATCAGCGCCTGGCAGCGCAGTCATGATGACGTGGCGGTTAAAACCGGTCAGCACAAGAGAATTACCGAGGAACGCAACACCCTGCTCGAGAGCATCAACACGGCGATCGGCCCGCACGGGTACGATCGGGTCGATTCGGCGGAAGCCGCCGCGGAAGCGGTTCGCGATCTCGAGGCGCGTCAGAAGGACTACGAGACGGCCTCCCGCGAACGAACCGAAGCCCGGCGGCAGCTCGATGAATCGGTGGCGCCGGAGCTCAAGCGCCTGGCTTCCGAGCGCCGTGCGATCCTCGAACGACTCGGTCTGGACGACGAGCGGGCGCACCAGCTTGACGCATGGCTCAAACAACGGCCCGAGTACGAAAAACTGACCGGGGAGCTCGCCGAGAAGAAGGCTGTGCGCGAGAACCAGCGCAGGGCGCTGGCAGGACACGAGCATCTCCTGAAGATGGACCGGGAAACACTGGAGCGAAAAATCCAGGAACAGCGGGATCTTGCTGAAACCCGGGACAATCTAACCGAGCGTATAGCCGGGATCGAGCGGGATATCGAGAACGCCAAACGCGGGAACGATCTCTCGGACGCCCTGCGGGCCCGGGATGCGGCGGAAGCGAACCTGGCTCGCGCCCGAGACGGGAACCAGCGTGCGGTGGCGGGATCGGTACTCACAGACTGGGTACGCGAGGAGGCCGTCGAGCGATCGCGTCCCGAGGTCTTCCAGCGCGCCAACGAACTGCTCGCCCGGTTCACCCTCGGAAGCCTTGAGCTTACCCTGGACGATCGGGACGATCCGCCGGTGTTCAAAGCCCGGGCCGGCACCGAGCCGGCTCGTCCGGTGGAGCACCTGTCGATCGGGGAACGCGTCCAGACCCTGATGGCCGTCCGCCTCGCCTTCCTCGAACGGGACGAGCGCGTGCGTTTGCCGCTGCTCCTGGACGAGGCCCTGGGAACGAGTGATGACGCGCGGACCGACCTCATTATCGACAGCGTGATCGCGGTCGCTCGCGAGGGCCGACAGGTTTTCTATTTCACCGCCCAACACCATGAGATCGCCAAGTGGGAGACGCGGCTGGCCCGGGCCGACGTCCCCCATGCGGTGATCGACCTGGCGCAGGTGCGCCGGTTGTCGACAGCGAAAAATCGGCCGCTGGAAACCATCGCGGTCGAATCCCCCGAGCCGATTGCACCGGACGGAATGGATTACGAGGATTACGGACATGCACTCGGCGTGCCGAATCTCGACCCATCCTCGGAATCGATTGACCAGGTTCACCTCTGGCACCTGCTCGATGACGCGCAGGCCCTGCATCGACTGCTTCGGCTGCGGATCGTTACGTGGTTCCAGCTTCGCACACTGATGTGTCAAGGCGGCCACGGGCTCGTCCCTGAGGGCGACGGGATCCCCCACCGCGCGAGCGCTGCGGCTCGTGCGGTAGAGGAGGCCTGCCGGTTGTGGCGAATCGGACGCGGCAAGCCGGTCGATCGGGCGGTGCTCGAAGATTCCGGGTGTGTTTCGGAGACGTTCATCAACGAAGTCAGTGCCTTGGCGGCAACGTTGAACGGAGACGCCGCGGCGCTCATTCAGGAACTGGAGGCGGGACGCGTCAGCCGATGGCGTAAGAGCAATACGGAGGGGCTGCGCGCGTATTTCGAGGAGAACGGTTACCTGGCGAACGCCGTGCCATTGCCGCCGGAGGAACTTCGGGTGCGCGTCCTCGCCGCAGTCGCCGACGACCTCGCGGCTGAACGACTCAATCCGGAGCATGTGGAGCGGATCCTCGCCTCGCTGCACGGGCATGCCGGAGTACAGCCGGATTGAGATCGCGCGACTGCCCGTCCGGATCGCGGGCTGTCACGTCGCAATCCCAAACCACCGACCAAACCGGGATCACGCCAGGCGCACCGTGACGTCGAAAGCTGCGGTTGCACCCGGTCGCACCCAGTGAACCTTGCCGGTGCCAGGGGCGTTGGGAGGTCCCATCCACGGTTCGACGCAGTAGAAAGGGGATTCGGGAGACTCGGTCCACGTGACCAGAGAAACAATCGGAGAGGGCTTGCCGCCTTCTCCGATCTGCACGACGACGTCCTCCTCACCGTTTCGCGGCCCGAAGCGGATGATTCCGGACCTCCATTTCATGAATATCCGGTTGATTTGCGCTGGATCGGCGAAGGATAGGTCCGCCGGAAGCGCTTCCGGCACATACTCCGGATCCCGGGTGAGGACTCCGTCGCGACTGAGCCGGACAGCGTGCTTCGACGGGACCAGGATCCGGTAGTGCTCGCGCCCACTCTCCGGGTGCCAGGGGAGTTGGAAATAGAAGTGATGTCCGGCGGCCCACGGGATCGGGAGGCGGTCCTGGTTCTCCAGAGTGAAGGTGGCGGTGAAGGCGAGTTCGGAGAAACGGTAGCTGACGCGAAAGGTGTGCGCGAAAGGATAACTCGCCAGGGCGTCGTCGTCGGGATGGAATTCCGCGACAAAGCCGGATCCATCGGTCTCGACGACTTGAAAACGACCCTGGCGGGCGATCCCGTGCATCGGAATATCGCGGACGGTTCCGTCCGGCGTCTTCCATCGATGGCCGGATCCCTCGTGCGTGCAGCGTCCGGAGAACGGGAAAAGGATCGGGTTTCCGCCGCGGACCTCGGAGAGCGGGACCGAGCCCGTGTCTTCGGGCCAGTAAATGACCGTGCGTTCGGCGCTCCGGGGAAGCGCGATGCGCCAGTCCATCAGGCGGGCGCCGTACTCAGGGAGCACGCGGAAGCGTGACGGCCCGACCTCCCAGGACTGGATTGCGGGATGTTGCGATGTGATTCCTGTCAGTTCCGGCATGGTGTTCGATGGCGGTTAATCATTGTCCCGAAAGTGTGTTCGATACCGGTGATTACGCAATCCCAACGTGGCGTTGGTTCAGGAAGGCGGAGGACTCTCCTTCTACCCTCCGTAGCGGGGCAAACGGCCGCTCCTCCCATCGATGAAATCGATGGTTCAGAAAAAGGCTGCTCAAACCATGGATCGTCGCATGGATTGTGTAAGACGCGCGCGTTTTCGCGTTTCAGGCAGCCGGGACCAGGGAAGTCCGAGAAGGGGGTACAGAAAAGGCGGGCCGCCTACCCCTAAGCGGCCCGCCATTATTTTCTATTTCACTACTCCTTAGTGTTACCCCAAAACTCCCTTTCGGGAAAAATCATGTGATGCTCATTACGATCGCAAAAATCGGGAAAAGTTCAAGAAAAATCAGAGAAATCCGCAACGTCTGTGGTCGTGTTCGAAGTGATTGACGGAGAATAAGTAAGGAAATCGGCCAAAAGGTTCCCCAAAAAAAAGTCAGCGAAATTTCGCGAAAATCGCGCAAATTTCTTTCGGGGAAAGCAAAAATTCAGCGATAATTGCGTGTTCATGCAAATCGGGCGCCTGCTCCCGCCCCCCGGTGTTCTGGGGATGGACGAATCCGTGCGATTCTTGTGCTGGATTCCACGGCCGGAATCCCCGTAGACTGCGGGTTTCATGGCAATGACACGAGTATGCGAACCGTAACTGCAATCGAAGACTATGACGCGGCCTATCCCGAGCCCTTGATCGTGAAGACCGGGGATCGGCTGACTCCGGTGCGCTGGGATGACGAGTGGCACGGCTGGATCTGGTGCAGCAACGCCCGTGGGCTGGGAGGCTGGTTTCCGGAGCGGCTGCTTGATCGGGAGGGCGAATCTTGTGTGGCGCGCGGCGACTTCGACGGAACCGAGCTTTCGATTCGCGAGGGAGACGTGTTGGAGGTCGAATTCGAGGAGAGCGGCTGGTTGTGGTGTCGCGATGCCTCCGGCGCGCGCGGATGGGTCCCGAGCAACCGGGTGCGGTAGAGTCAGAGGCCCGAAGGCAGACTGTCGGACGGTCGGACGGTCGGACGGTCGGACACGACGGAGCACAGAGGACGGAGGAGACAGAAGCCGGCATCGGATCGTCGTGCGTGCGGCTCGGAGAGAAGAGGGAGGACGGAAGGCACCCCGTAACCGCGCGGAGTCACCAGGCCCGCCACTCCTGGAATGCGAAATCGGTGGCTTGGGTTCTGTTGCCGGGGGCCTGATTCTTGATGGTCACGATGGGGAGGGCATACGCCGCGCTCCCGGGCGATTCATCGGCGACGGCGAGGAAGAACCAGTCGGGGTGATCGCCGGGCGGCAGGCGGTCCTGGCGGCTGTGTCGAATGACGGCGCCGTTGGCGTCGTACCAGCGCACGCGCAGGGTGACACCTGCCGAGGGCGCGTGGAATCCGCGTGCCCATCCGGAGAAGGAGTACCGCGTATTCGGTTCGACCGGCAACGGTTGTGCGATCTGCCATCCGCTGGCGCCGGATATCTCGATCCCTGCCGAGCCGCTGCGCGCTGCCTCGGGTGTGCTGCGAACGCGAAGGGCGGGGACCGGTTGGAAGGCGTTCTGCCAATGCTCCGGACCGGCATGCGTTTGCGCCGGCTCCTCGGCGATCGCTTCAAGGTGGGGATTGCGGAGCAGATTGGGCCCCGGGGCGCTACCGTCTGCGATCTGCCCGAGAAATCGCTGCCACTCCGGCTCGCCGACGTCGTTCAGCATGCGTTTCCAGTCGCGCGCCGGCCGGCCGCGCGGCGCGCCGGCGGGGATCGTGTTCATGGCGGCGATCAGCACCCGCGGTACGGGGTCCTCGGCGAGGGGATACCGGACCGCGCCCATGCGATGGTTGTGAGGATCGGACTCGATCGCCCGATGGACCGTCGAGTAGGCGGCCCGCGTGCGGGCGTAACGGACCAGCGCCGAATCGAGCGTCCCCGCGTCGGTCGCGCTGCTGACCGCGCTGCGGCTGAGATCCCATGATGCCTGCTGCATGGCAACGAACGTGCGGGTTGCTTCCAAGGCCCGGCGCGTGATGGCGATCCGGTCGCGCTGCAAGGCGGTCTCCGCGCGCGCTTCCGCGGTGCTGAGGATCCCGTCCAGGTCCTCCAGGGTCGCAGGGGGGAACAACGTCGCCTGATGGGAATCGAGGTAGAACTTGATCCAGCGCGCCGGGCCGGATTGATTCATCCAGATTGATTCGCAAGCATCGAAGAAGCGGCGCATCGAGGGGGCTGCCGGACCGTAGAGGTCCGTGAAGAATCGTTCCATCAGGGCGTCCGGATCCGCGCGGGGGTTGACCAGCAGCTGTGCGCTCAACCAAGCCTTCGGGGCGTCGTATCCCCAGTGTGGATTGAGTTCGGCGGAGTAGGCGCGGACACCGGCCGTATGGAGCGCGGCCAGGCTCTCCGCGGTGGCGCCAAGGTACAGTCGCGGGATCACAAACGGGCTGCCGTAGGCGTAGTCCCATGTTCCGACAATCCGCGGCCCGCGGTTTACCCAGGCGCGAACGAGCGCGAGGTCGCTCGAACGAAATTCCGCGTCGTACCACTGGCTGCGATCCGCCGTGAGGTAGGGAACGATATTCGGCGCGACTGCGAAATCGGGCGTATTCTCCCATGCCGCGTAGGCGAGGGCGCCGAGGTAGCGGTCGGAATGGCTGCGGGCGACGCGGTCCGCCACGCGATTGCTGAACGCGAAAACCAGGTTCGAGTAGTCGTAATGGGAGCGGAAGGTCCGGCCGGTTTTGCGGGGATCGACGCCGGAGGGGTAGTCGCCGAAGTGAATGTTGTCATTGAGCGAGATGGAGCAGGAGAGCGCACGCGGGTTGGCGTCAAACCGGGTGCGGGCGTGCTCCGTGGTCCGGCGCACCACCTCGGGGCTGAGTAGATTGGGCTGCCAGAGGTACGGGGCGCCGTCGCGGGGCCGGTGCCGCTCTCCGTCGAGGACCGGAAAGCACTCCGGACAGGAGTCGAAGTCCTCCGCGCGGACGACACGATGCATGTTGTGGTTGTAGTCGAAATGCTCGCGGAGCAGGTTGCGGCGTGCCCAGATGCCCTCCGGCGTTTCACCCCGGTCCATCCGGAGGAGTCGTGCAAGGTATCCCGGTTCGGCGCGTTCACGCGCCTCGGGCAGGCTCCAGCGGTTGCGCCGGGGAACAACTCGACCGAGTGGCCCGGGGAGGTACCAGTGGACCTCGCCGTGATGTTGAAGAAACCAGTAGATCGCCTGGACGGTCGCCGGGTCGTCATGACCCCACAGGTACAAGCGTTCCCCACGCGCGTCCATAAACCACGTGTCCGTCCATCCCTCCGCGCGAACCCCGTGCGGATCCTCCCATTCCGGCAGCGCGTCGGCGGTGACCGGTGCCGGGGAGACAAAGAGGTACGGGCCGGAGGGACGCGATCGGCGCGACGGGCGGTGTTTCAGCACGATGGGATCCGGGGGCGCCGCGCCGAGGTGGATCCCTCGTGCCGGCGGTTCGGTGCTGCCACGGATCCGCACGGGAGGGGGTTGACGCCCCGCCATGTCGGCGAGGGTCTCCGCCAGGTCGTTCGCAGCCCGTTCGATCTGCGGTACGGGATCTTCCGGGAGCCAGATCGTGGGGAGGGGACCGTCAGCCGGGATGACGTCGAATCCGGCGCCGAGGCTGGACGGCAGCGCCACGATCAACAGGCAGACTGCGAGCGGAAAGCATGGTGCCGTGGCGCGGTGCATCGAGGCGGTTGCAAGTGAGAATAGAAGGCGGGAGGGCAGGGCGCCGGACGGAGAAAGAATCCGGGACAGAAGGCGTCACGGAAGGCGTCACGGAAGGCGTCGACGCCGCATCGACCCACTACGGCTCGTGTAGCCATCCAATCGAAACCACCAATCAATAACTGTCAACGTTCACCCAAAACGCCCTTCAGGTGTTCCCACACCGTCTCCGTGATCCGTGCGTGCCCGGCTTGGTTCGGGTGGATGCCGTCGGGCAGGTTCATCGCGGGGTCGCCGCCGACTCCTTCGAGCAGGAATGGAATCAGTTCGACCCCGGCCCGCTCGGCGACGGCCGGGAAGATCGAGGCGAACGCGTCGGTGTAGGTTCGACCCATATTCGGCGGCGCCTGCATCCCGGCGAGGAGAATCCGGATATCGGGCCGGCGTTCGCGGGCGACTTCCACGATGCGCAACAGGTTGCGTTTCGAATCCTCGGGATCGATCCCTCGGAGCCCGTCGTTGGCGCCGAGGGCGACCACAAGGATGTCAACGTCATTGCGGAGCACCCAGTTTACCCGCCGCGCCCCGCCCGCGGTGGTCTCACCGCTGAGCCCGGCGTTCACAACGGTCCCCTCGAGCCCGGCGTCCGCGATCTTCTCCTCGATCAGAGCCGGGTAGGCCCCCGCTTCGGAGAGTCCGTATCCGGCGGTCAGACTGTCCCCGAGAAATACAATCACCGGCGCGGCACCGGTCGCGATCGTCGGAGTGCCTCCCAAAAAAAGGCCGGCCATGATTCGCAAAACCGCGAAAAGGATTCTACGGTCGCCGGTTGTTTGACGGAATGGATGCATGAACACCTTGAATCAGAACAGAAATAACGGGGATAGGTTCCCGGTCCGGCTTCGCGAGGACGCGGATCATCGCTCCGGCTCGGCCGGGGATCCGGGCGTCGAGGAGTCGGGGGCGATCCTCAGCGTGAACGGACTGCGGCGCGATTTCCCGAGCGGCGGCCGCACGCTGACCGTGCTCCGCGACGCGACGTTCTCCGTCGCGGCGGGCGAGGCGCTGGCGTTCGTGGGACCTTCGGGCAGCGGCAAGACCACGCTGCTCAGCCTCTGCGCCGGACTCGACCAGCCGAGCGCGGGGACCGTGCGGCTCGCCGGCCACGCCTTGGAACGGCTCGGGGAGGACGCGCGGGCCGCGGTCCGCAGCCGATGGGTCGGATTTGTCTTTCAGAACTTCCAGTTGATGCCGAGCCTCACCGCGCTGGAGAACGTGATGGTTCCGATGGAACTGCGCGGGGAACGCGGCAGCCGCAAAAGGGCGCATGAACTGCTCGCCGAAGTCGGTCTCGCGGAGCGGGAAGGACACTATCCCGTACAGCTGAGCGGCGGCGAACAACAACGGGTCTCCCTCGCCCGCGCCTTCATCAACGAACCGAGCATCCTGTTCGCCGACGAGCCGACGGGAAACCTCGATGCCAACACCAGCCACCACGTCGAGGAACTGCTCTTTGCGTTGAATGAGCGGGCCGGCACCACGCTGGTCCTGGTGACCCACAACACCGAACTCGCCCGGCGCTGCGGACGGGTCCTGGAGATTTCCGGCGGACTTGTCCGCGAGACCGGACGGCAGTGACAACAGCCAGGTCCATGCCCACGCTCCAAAAAGGTTATCCATCGAGCCGCGCTACGCGGCGTCCGGGAACATCCGATGATCTCCCGTTCAACCGGTGACCGATACATGAAAATGAATCTCCCCTGGATTGCTCGAACTGCGTGGCGCGACAGCCGGGGACGGCGTCGGACGCTTTTGCTCTTCATCCTGTGCGTCGTCTGCGGGATCGCCGCCCTCACCGCGATCCGCGGGTTTCGCGCGAACCTCGAGGCGACAATGGATCAACAGGCCCGGACGCTGCTCGGCGCCGACCTCGAGCTTAGTTCCCTCCACGCATTCCCCCCCGAGTTGGAGGATTGGATTGCGGCGCTCGGCGGGGAGCAAACGCGGGAGGTGACGTTCAACTCGATGGCGTGGTTCCCGCGGCAGGAGCAATCCCGACTCGTGCGCGTGCGGGCGATCGACGGGCGGTTTCCGTTCTACGGCGCCTTCGAGCGCGAGCCCGCGGACGCAACGTGGAGCGGCGGCCCGGAACCGGTGATCCTCGCCGAGGAGGCGCTCCTCCACCAGTTCGGACTCGAGCGGGGGGACCCGATCCGGCTTGGAGACGAGGCGTTCGTCCTGCGCGGGAGCGTGACGCGGTTCGCCGGCGAGCGGGTCCTCGCCGGGGTCTTCGCCCCGCGCGTCTTCGTCGACCTGCGACACCTCGAGGAGAGCGAGCTGATCGCCTACGGGAGTATCCGGCGACACCGGGTCTATTTCTGTTGGGAGGACGGACTGACCGGCGAGCGCCAAGCGATGCTGCGGGAGGAGCGGCGCGGGTTGTTCGAGGAACACAACATCCGGGTGCGCACCGTCGAGAGCGAGACCGCGGAGTTCGGGCGCAACCTCGACAACCTGTACAGTTTTCTGAATCTCGCCGGATTCATCGCGCTGCTCCTGGGCGGGATTGGCGTGGCGGGGGCGGTCCAGATCTATCTGCGCGAAAAGCGCGCCAACGTCGCGCTGCTGCGCTGCCTTGGCGCGCCGATTCGGAGCGCGTTCGCGGTGTACCTGCTGCAGGTGGTTACGGTCGGATGCGCCGGGGCGGCGTTCGGATCCCTCCTCGGCGTGGCCGTACAGTTCCTCTTGCCGGGGGTACTGGCTCCATTTCTGCCCTTTCCGGTCGAGGTCTTCCTCGCCTGGGAGGTCGTCGGATTCGGCCTGTTTTTCGGATGGCTGGTTGCGGTGCTCTTCGCGCTTCTCCCGCTCCTTCCGCTGCGGCGTATCAGCCCGATGGCTGCCCTGCGCGCCGATGTGGAACCCCCCTCCACGCGGCGGGATCCGCTCTTTTGGGGTGCGGTCCTCGCGATCGTCGCCCTTGCGCTCGCGTTCTGCCTGACCCAGACCGCGCGCGTCGCGCACGGGATCGGGTTTGCGGCGGCGCTCGCGTGCGTCCTGGTCGTATTGTGGGCGCTCGCAGGCGCGCTGCGCTGGGGAATGCGGCGATTTGTCGGACGCGGCGCTCCCTTTATCGTCCGCCAGGCCGTCGCCAACCTCTACCGTCCGAACAATCGCACCCTTTTCCTCATGGTCACCCTCGGCATGGGTGTGTTTCTCCTGCACACGCTCTACCTCTCACGCGACTTGCTGCTGAGCGAAGTCTCCCTTGCCGATCGCGCCGGCGCGCCGAACCTGATCTTTTTCGACATCCAACCCGACCAGGCAGAGGGCGCAATAGCCGCCGTCGAAGCGGCCGGGCATCCCGTGTTCGAGACCGCGCCGATCGTGACCATGCGCCTGCGCGCGATCAACGGCGTTCCCGTCGCCGAGCGCCGCCGCGACGCCGGCGACGCCGGCTCGGACACATGGGCCTACACCCGCGAATACCGCTCCACATTCCGTGGGGAACGGACCGACACCGAACGCCTGATCGCCGGTGAGTGGATCGGCTCCTGGGACGGCCCCGAGCCCGTACCGGTCTCGATTGAGGAGGGGATCAAAGAGACGCTGCGGCTCTCGCTCGGCGACGAACTCCGCTTCGACGTCCAGGGCGTGCCGATTCGCACCACCATCGCGAGCGTGCGCGAGGTCGACTGGAGCCAGATCCGCACGAATTTCTTCTTTGTCTTCCCCGAGGGGGTTCTCGAGGAGGCGCCGGCGTTCTATGCCCTCGTCACCCGGGCGGAGGACCGCGCGGCAGCCGCGCGCCTCCAGAACCGCGTCGTTCAGGCCTATCCCAACATCTCGGCGGTCGACCTCTCCCTCCTTCTCGACACGCTGGACACCGTCTTGGGCCGCGTCGCGTTCGCCATCCAGTTCATGGCCGCGTTCACAGTCGGCACCGGCGCCATCGTCCTGCTGAGCGCCATCTGGACCACCCGCTACCAGCGCCTTCAGGAGAGCGCCCTCCTGCGCACCCTCGGCGCCTCCGGCATGCAGATGCGCGGCATCCTCAGCCTCGAATACCTCATCGTCGGACTCCTCAGCGGCGCCGCCGGCGTCATCCTCTCGCTCGGCGCCGGATACGCCCTCGCACGCTTCGTCTTCGAGATCGGATTCGCGGCCCGGTGGACCACCGCCCTCACCGTCATCCTCGCCGCCGGCCTCCTCACCCTCGCGTGCGGACTCATTTTTTCCAGAGGCGCCACCCGCCACCCACCCTGTCGAGTCCTGACTGAAAGTTGACCGTGTTTTGGGCTCTTTGGGCTGCTTGTGATCGTGCGTGCTGGGGTCAGTTGCAGAGCCGCGGAGAGGAGACAGGGAGTGTGTGAGTGCTATTTCGGGCTAAGCCCGAGTGCTTTTTCACGCTTCGCGTGAGTGAGTAGCGGTTTCGCCGCGGCGATAGCACCTTCGCCGCGCGATAGTGCCGCAAGCGGCACGCGATAGCCGCTGCACTTCGCGTGAGTTGGCAAGTCCCGACTCGCCGTCAGACGAAAGAACTCGCGCCTGCGGCGCCGACCTGTGGCGCGGCGGGTGGATGCGCTTGCGGAGGCAGGGTGCCCTCACCCTGCGGATTTCAGCCTGCTGCTCCGATTTCGCCGCGGCGGCGCGAGGGGGCACGCGCCCTCCGAAATGGACGGGCATCCAGGCAGACGGCAGACGGCGGAAGGCAGTTCGATATGTTGCGTTCAAGTCGGCTTGGACGGGCAGCGGATGGCGCAGAGCGAGTAGTGCCGGGGGGCGAATCCCTGGAAGACGGTGTCGGCCTCGAAGGGCCACGGGCGCTCGGGGACCACCTCCCACGCGGGGTGTGTGCGGATGGTCTCTTCCGTCCACTCGAAGAAGGGGTGATCGTCGGTGCGGAAGAAGAGGTCACCGTGGTCGCTTGTGCGTGCCGCGAGGCGTTCGAGCCGGTCGTACCGGGTGAGCCGATGCTTCCAGTGGCGCTTCTTGGGCCACGGATCGGGGAACAGTAGAAATATGCGTGTGATGCGGACGTGCGCGGGGAGCCCGAAGAGGAACTCGTCCACTTCAGCCTTGAAGAAGGCGAGGTTGTTCAGTTCGCGATCCCGGCGTTTCTTCTCGGCGCGGGCGATTCGGCGTGTCACCAGATCGAATCCCACGCAGTGTTCCTCCGGGTGTGCGGCGGCATAGGCTGCGAGGAAGTGACCGTGGCCGCACCCGATTTCGAGGACAAACTCGTCTCGTTCGGCAAAGTGCTCCGCGAGCGCATCGCGAAGCGATGCCTGTCGGATCCGGGCGCGTCGGAGATGTCCCGCATAGTCGCTCATCGTCTCCGTAGGAAAGCCCGAACGATCCCGGCACTGCAAATGGAAAAACTTCTGAGAGGCCGGGACCAGCGGTCTTGCAAGGTGGCGCTGGATTGAAAATATGGGGCTGTGCGCAAAATACGAATTGTCTTCCAGCGTGTCGAACGGCCGTTTGCGCAACCGCTCGTGACGGCTCATGGTACGTGGCGCGTTCGCACCAGCCTGGTCGTTCGGGTGAAGGACGAGCAGGGACGCGGCGGCGCGGGGGAGATTGCGCCGGTGCCGTGGTTCGGCACGGAAACTGTCGAAGCGGCGCTGGTCGTTTGTCGGCGGTTGGAGGGGGATCGGACGGATGCATTCCTGGAGGCCGCGCTCGAGTCGGCCGGGCCGTGCACCCGCTTTGGGTTCGGCTGCGCTCTGGAGGAGCTTGATGGGTCCGGGGTCGGGCGGAGGCGCGGGGCCGCTCCAGCGGCCCCTCGCGCGGCGCGGCTGCTCCCGGCCGGATCGGCTGTTCTGGAGGCGTGGCAATCGCATTGGAGCAACGGGTACCGGACGTTCAAGTGGAAGGTCGGGGTGGAGGAGGGAAAGGACGAGCGTGTTCTCCTGCGGAAGCTGCTCGCCGCTTTGCCGGCTGAGGCGCGGCTCCGCCTGGATGCAAACGGTGCGTTTTCCGCGGCGGGGTGCGCGGCGTGGATGGAGGCCTTGGCCGGCGAGCCGCGTGTCGAGTTCCTCGAGCAGCCGATGCCGCCGGGATACGAGCGGAAAATGGCATCGATGGCGGAGGCCTCCGGTGTTCGTGTTGCGCTGGACGAGTCGGTGGCGACCCGGGAACAGGCGGAGCGTTGCGGTGCTGAGTGGCCGGGAATCTTCGTGCTCAAGCCCGCCCTTTTCGGGGCGCCGCGGGAGCTGCGTGCATGGCGTCGCGGACGGGAGGACCGGATTGTCTACTCGACCGCTTTCGAGATTGGGCCGGGCGGGGCGGCGGTCCGCGCGCTGGCCGCCGAGGCGCCGTCCCGCTTTGCTCCGGGTTTTCCGGTTGCTTGAACGGCGGATTCGACTACGTACATACGGTACGTGGGGATGGATGATTCATGGCAGGCTCTGCGGGAGCGATGGCAGCGTCGCAATCCGGCGCCGATATCGCTTCCCGCGCCGGTGCGAACCGGCGTGCGCGTTTTTCTGTGCGAACGCGACCCCGAACGGTTGTCGGCTTCCTTGTTCGCTGCGGCGGCAGCCGGGGCTCGCGTCGCTTTGGCCAACCCAGACTGGAGTCGCGGGGATTGGGACCGTGCCATCTCCGCGGTGCTGCCGGATGTCGTTCTGGGGGAGGGTGGATCCTGCGAGGTTCGAGGCGATGACGCGACGGCGGGCGAACGGGAGGCCGCGGATGCCTGGGGAGAGCCGGGATCGGTGCTCATTCCCACCGGAGGAACCGGCGGTCTTATCCGTTTCGCACGGCACACCCCGGCGACCCTGATGGCGGCCGCCCGCGCGGTCTGCGACCGGCTTGAGGTCGAACGCTACGACGCGCTCTGCGTGTTGCCGCTCCATCATGTCGGCGGCCTGATGCAGGTATTTCGGGCGCTGTACGGCGCGGGATCGGTTCGCTTCACTGATTGGAGGGAGCTGCTTGGCGGCGGGTGGCGCCGGTGCGATTCGACCGGAAAATGCACCTCGCTCGTGCCGACTCAGCTGTCGCGAGCGCTGGCCGATTCCTCAATGCTGCCGTGGTTGCGTGATTTTCGGGCGATCCTGGTCGGGGGAGGGGCGATGGCGGATGCGACTCTGGAGGCGGCGCGGGCGGCGCGGCTTCCCCTGGCGCCGTGCTACGGGATGACCGAAAGTGCGGCGGCGGTGACGCTGCTCACGCCGGAAGCATTCCTGGCGGGCGGCTCCGGGTGTGGCCGGGCGCTTCCCCACGCCGCCGTCGGGATCGTGGACGCTGCGGGCGCCCCGGCCCGCACCGGTCACCCGGGGCGCATCGTGTTGCGGGCGGATTCACTTTGCGCAGGATATGTCCCGGGTGACCCGCTGGAGCACTCCGATGGGTTTGTGACGGGAGATCGCGGCTCGCTCGATGAAAACGGGAGCCTGCACGTGCTCGGGCGCGTCGATTTCGCGATCAATACCGGGGGAGAGCTGGTCTTCCCTGAGACGGTGGAGCGCGCGTTGCTGGAACTCGACGGAGTCGCGGACGCGGTTGTCGTGGGCGTGCCCGACCTGGAGTGGGGCGAGCGGGTGGTCGCCCTGGTGTTGCCGGAGGACGCGGGACGGTGTCGTTTCGATCGACTGATGCAGGGGCTCAGATCCCGCCTCGCCCCGCACCAGCGCCCGAAGGAGATCCGAATCGTGAGCGAGTTGCCGCGCAACGCCATGGGAAAACCGGACCGCGCCCGGCTGGCGCAATCCCATGCGGCACACCGGAGTTCGAGGTAGCGCATCGGCGTATCGCGGACGATTGCTGCTTGTTTTCCGGATCGGATGGGTTACGCTGCAATGTGAAGCAACATGTATTCGATCCTTAGAATTCCTCGCGCCTGGCCGCACCTGTGGCTTTCCATCCTCCTGTTGCTGCCCTGTGCCGGCGCTGCGGGCGAGATGGACCTGGTCATGCCGGACGACGATTCCGAATCGCCCGATGCGGAGCATTCCGACCCCGAACCGGCGGACGCGACCGGGTCGGAAACCGTATCTCCCGACGACCTTCCCGATCCCGTGCGCGAACGGCTCAGCCGGGTCGGGGAGTACGATCACCCGCCCAGTCCCGCCACCGTGTACCACCTTCAGATCGAAGGCGAGATTTCGAAACCGATCGAGTACATCCTGCGTCGCGGTACGAAGGATGCGATCGCGGCCGAAGCGGATGTAATCCTATTGGAAATCGACACTCCCGGGGGGCGGCTGGACGTGACGCTTGAGATCATGGAGATCCTGAGTCGTTTCCCTGGCGAGACGCTGGCGTACGTGAACGACGAGGCGGTGTCGGCCGGCGCTTACATCAGCGCGGCGACGGACGATATCTACTTCGCGCCGCGCGCACTGATCGGGTCGGCTGCGGTCGTGGCCGGCGGCGGGCAGGAGATCCCCCCGACGATCAAGGAGAAGATCAACAGCTACCTCCGTGCGAAAGTGCGCACGGTCGCGGGAGCGCACCCCTACCGCGCCGATGTGATCCGCGCCATGATGGACGAGAATTTCGAACTGCGCATCGACGATGCGGTCATCAAACCTGCCGGGGAGTTGCTGTCACTGACCGCGCCGGAGGCGATGGAGCGTTACGGAGAGCCTCCCATCCCGTTGCTGGGCCGGGGGATATACGATACGATCGAAGCGCTTCTGGAGACGCGTTACGGGGTGGATAACTACGAGCTGGTCAGCGTCGAGCTGACGTGGTCGGAGGGACTGGCTCGGTACATGGCCGGCATCGCCCCCGTTCTGCTGGGGATCGGGCTGTTGTTGCTGTTCATCGAATTCAAGACCCCCGGCTTTGGTGTTTTCGGGTTCGCCGGCATCGTCCTCCTGCTCGTCGTTTTCGCGAGCAACTACGTGGCCGGCCTCGCGGGCTACGAGCCGGTGCTCCTGTTCTTCCTGGGCGTCATCCTCGTGATCGTGGAGATATTCCTCTTCCCAGGGCTGATCGTCTTCGCGTTCCTCGGAATCCTCTGCATCCTCGGCGCGCTGCTTTGGTCGCTGACCGATGTCTGGCCGAGCGGCACGGAAGGGGATGACGGCACCCCGTTTCAACTGGAGATTGGCATGTTACTCGAGCCGCTCCAGACGCTAGGTCTGTCGCTTCTCGTTATGATCGCCGGGTTGATCATTATCTGGCGGTTTCTCCCGCAGACATCCGTCTACGGGAAACTCGTGCTGCAGAGCACAACGGGTCCCGCAAACCCCCTGCCTGCCGGCGGCGCGAGCACGACCTCGCCGCAGACCGCGCTCCCCGAGCCCGGCGCGGTCGGGGTCGCCGTCACCGACCTCTTTCCCCACGGCGAGATCGAGATCGACGGCCAACGCTATCAGGCGGCCGTCTCCGTGGGATCACTCGAGCGGGGTACGCGAGTCGAGGTGGAAGGCCGCCGCAACTTCTACCTTCTCGTCCGCAGGATCGACAAGTGAGCCATGGAGATTATCGCCCTCTGCATCCTGATCGCCCTGGCGTTCTACTTCTTCGAGATTTTCGTCCCGGGCGGCGTACTGTTCACCATCGGCTCCGTCGCCCTGCTGGCGGCGAGTTACTTCGCGTACGCGGAGTTCGGACTGCTCGCGGGCGTTCTGACCCTCTGCGGGAGTCTGGCCGTCGCCCTGCTCTTTCTCGTCGTCGAACTGAAGTGGATTGGACGCAACCGGTTTGCGCGACGCTTCCTCTTGCGGGAGGAGCGGGTCGACTCCACCGCGCTGTACGAGCAATCGCGCGAGTCGAGAGTGGGACAGGAGGGGGTGACCGTGACCCGCCTCAACCCGACCGGCGTGGTTAGGATCGACGGCCGGCAATACGAGGCCTCCTCGCGCCGGGGCATGCTTGCTCCAGAGACCGAGGTGCGGGTCGTCGCGCAGGACAACTTCCGCGTCATAGTCGAGCCGCGCTGATCCACCAGACCATCGCGGCCTGAAGCACAACGACTGCGATTAACACCGCATAGACGGTTCCGGTGGCCCAGTCGCGCGCGAGGCGCCGCTCGGGGGGAGCGGCGGGACCCGGCGGCCGGGAGCGGTGTCGATGCACCGGCGCCGGAGGGGGAGAGGGCCGGAATCGGCCCGCCTTGCCCAGGTCGAACAACCCCGGCGTGAGATCCTTTGGTTTTGGCATAATATGGCTCGGATTCGCAAAAATACCGGGCAAACCAGCTGAAAAACGAACTTATCATTGACTGCTCGTGAGGTCTGTTGCAAGTCATTGCTCTTTGCCGCCGCTGCCGGCGCATACGTCACCTGTTCGATCGCATGCCACGAATTGCAACGATTTTGCCAGTCGGGCTGTTTTTGCTCGTCACCGCGCCGGGACTCCACGCTGGCGACGGCAGTGTCGCCCCGTACGCCTATGAGCTAACGCGTGTGTTCGGCCTCCCGATCACAAACGCCATGGTGACCGGGTGGATCGTTTCCATCGCACTCATCCTGGTCATTCGCGCCGCGGTGCGTCGCCCGAAACTGGTTCCGGACGGCGGCCAGGTGGTTGTCGAATCCGTGGTCGAAGGCGTCCGCGGCCTGATCGAGCCGATCGTAGGCAAGCACATGGTGAAACCGACCTTTCCGCTGCTCGTGGCGTTCTTCACCTTCATCCTGATTCATAATTGGAGCGGCATGCTGCCGGGGGTGGGGACCTTCGGAATGGTCCGGGAGGACGGCAGTTTTCACTATTTCATGCGTCCGGCCAACGCCGATCTGAACATGACGCTCGGCCTGGCGCTGGTCTCCTTTTTCGCGTGGATTTTCTACGTGCTCAGATTTGCCGGGTTCCGCGTTCTTGCATACGACCTCTTCGGGAATAAGGCCGAACGCGCGGGAACGCCGGTGGCCATCTATTATTCCCTCTTCCTTGTGTTCATATTCGTCGGCCTGATCGAAGTGATCTCGATCCTGCTTCGGCTCGTCTCCCTTTCCTTCCGCCTCTTCGGGAACGTTCTCGGCGGGGAGAACCTGCTTTCCGGTATGACCGCATTGAGCGGGACGACCCTATTGCAGGGGTTGATTATTCCGATTCCATTCTATTTCCTCGAACTGCTGATCGGCTTCGTGCAAGCGCTTGTATTCACGCTCCTCACGGCCGTCTATATAGGGTTGATCTGCAACCACGACTCTGAGGAGGCCGAGCATGCTCACTGATACGGAGAGATGCCATGAATCGCCACAACACCCTTTCACGGCCGGGACCATGCGGGAGATATCAGCTCCCATATTGAAAAGCGTGGACGACCGCGAATACATCAACCAAGAAACCATCACAATATCATGATCGATATCATCGCACAACTCACTGGAGATCTGGGCCGCGGGCTGACCTCCGCGCTGGGATGTACCTTTGCCGCCCTCGGTGTGGCTCTCATCGGCACCAAAGCCGTCGAGTCCGTCGGCCGCAATCCCGGCGCATCAGGTAAAATCCTCGTGCAGTCCATCATCGGGATGGCGCTGGCCGAGGCGGTCGCCTTCTATTCCCTCTTTCTCTACCAAGGATAACTTCCGCACGGCGGGGGCGCAACGGCCATTGCCCGTGCGCTCCCGCCCCTTTTCACCATGGATTTCAGTGTCCTGCATACTCTGGCCGCCGCCGCCGCGGAATCAAGCGGCAACCCGGTGACCGAGCTGGCGCGCGGGTTCCGGGTGGACGTGCCCATGATCATCGCGCAGGCGGTGAACTTCCTTTTGGTCGCGTTTATTCTCTATCGCTTCGCCTTTAAGCCGATTCTGGCGACCATCGAGGAGCGCCAGGAGAAAATCGCCAGCGGCCTGGCGTACGCCGAGGAGATGAAGGAGAAGCTCGCCGAGGCGGAGCGCAAGCACGAGGAGACCGTGCGAAAAGCGCAGCAGCAGTCCCAGAAGATTGTCCAGGAGGCTCGCGACGACGCCCGTTCCCTCGCCGAAAAACAGCGTCAGGATACCGCGGCACAGGTCGAGGAGATGCTCAGGAAAGGACGCAAGGCAACCGAGCTCGAACGCGAAAAGATGCTTGCGGAGGTGCGCGGGGAGATCAGGAGGTTGGTTGTTCTCATCTCCGGGCGCGTGCTGGGCAAGGAACTGAGTGAGGACGAAAAAACCCGCATCAATTCTGCCGCCGCCCGCGAAGTGAACTCCGCCAACTGACCGTTTTTCCCGGATGGCTGCCACCTCACAACAGATCGCCCGCAAGCTCATTCAGCTCAGCATGGATGCCGACGGCGCGCTCGACCCCGAACGGGTTGAGGCCGTGCTGGAGTGGACCCGCCGGCTCCCCGTGGTCCGCCGGCGTCGGACCTTGCGCCTGTTTTTGCGCCGGGCGCGCGCGGAGTTGAGCCGTCGCCAGGCCATCGTCGAGCACGCCGGTCCGATCGACGACGCGGCGCTGGAGGATTTGCGCGCGGCACTGGCGGAGCATGCCGGGCACCCGGTCTCGATCTCGCCTCGCGAGAATCCGAAGCTGATCGCCGGGATTCGGATCCGACTCGGAGACGATCTGCTGGACGCCTCCGTGGCCGGTCGGCTCCAACGCTTCGCAGCGACCTTCAACGGGCATTCCTCTTCCTAACCCGGCGCGGTCGGGTAACACCTCACCACAGTTTCAAGCAATCGATGAACGCCATACTCGAACAAATTCAAAAGGAAATCTCCGGCCTTGATACCGGCGCGACACGGAGCAACACCGGCAGGATCGCGGCGATCGCCGACGGGGTCTGCAAGATCGACGGGCTCTCGGCGGTCATGTACAACGAGATGATCGAATTTCCGGGAGGGGTGACGGGGATCGCCCTCAATCTCGAAGAGGACCAGGTCGGCGCCGTGATCATGGGGGATGTCAGCTCCCTCAAGGAAGGGGACGAGTGCGAGACCACCGGACGACTGCTGTCCGTTCCGGTCGGCAAGGGCCTCCTCGGGCGCGTCGTCGACTCCCTCGGCGCGCCGTGCGACGGGAAGGGGCCGATCGAAAGCGACGAAACCTACTCGGTGGAACGCATTGCTCCGGGCATCATTCCGCGCCGTTCGGTGGACCAGCCGGTGCAGACCGGGATCATGCCGATCGATGCGATGATCCCGATCGGACGGGGCCAGCGCGAGCTCATAATCGGGGATCGCAGCACCGGCAAGACGACGATCGCCATCGACACGATCATCAACCAGGCGCAGATCAACAAGGTCGGACTCGAATCGGGGGATCCCTCATTCCGTCCCCTGTACTCCATATACGTCGCCGTCGGACAGAAGAATGCGAACGTGGCACGAACCGTCAACGTGCTCGAGAAGGCGGGGGCGCTCGACTACACCATCGTCGTCACCGCGCCGGCGGCGGACAATCCCGCAAATCAGTACCTGGCTCCCTACGCCGGGTGCGCGATGGGCGAGTGGTTCATGGAGAACGGCATGGATGCCCTGATCGTCTACGACGACCTCTCCAAGCACGCCGCCGCCTACCGCCAGATCTCCCTGGTGCTCAAGCGACCCTCCGGCCGCGAGGCGTATCCGGGTGACGTGTTCTACCTGCACAGCCGCCTCCTCGAGCGGGCGGCACGCTTGAACGAGGACCACGGGAACGGATCGCTGACGGCCCTGCCGATCATCGAGACGCAGGCGGGCGACGTCTCGGCGTATATCCCGACCAACGTGATTTCGATCACGGACGGCCAGATCTTCCTCGAGACCGACCTCTTCAACCAGGGAATCCGTCCGGCGATCTCCGTCGGGCTCTCGGTTTCCCGGGTCGGCTCAGCCGCCCAGATTAAAGCCTACAAGCAGGTGGCCGGCAAGGTGAAGCTCGAGTTGGCGCAATACCGCGAGCTGGCTGCCTTCGCGCAATTCGGATCCGACCTGGATGCGCGAACCAAACGCCAACTCGACCGAGGGGCACGCGTCGTCGAACTCTTCAAACAGCCGGCGTTCAGCCCGAAGCCGACGGAAGCGCAGATTGCGATCCTCTGGGCGATGCAGAATGACTACTTCGACTCGATCGAGACGAGCGAAATCGTGCGGGCAAGCTCCTCGCTGGAGGAATTCCTTACCACGCGCAAGGAACAGGTGCTCTCCCGCATCCGCACCGAGGGCAAGATCGACGATTCGCTCGAGACAGACCTCAAGTCGGCCATCGACGAGTGGAAGAAAGGATTCGGTGATGCCGGATAACGTCTTGTTCGGCGGCAACTCCGAGCAACCCGACGGCTGATATTTCGTTTCTATGGCAAACCTTCGCGACATCAAGCGCCGGATCAAGTCGGTCAAGAACACCGCTCAGATCACCAAGGCGATGCAGTTGGTCGCCGCCTCGAAGATGAAGCGGGCGCAGAACAGCGCACTCGAGTCCCGGCCCTACACGCAGTTGATGGCCGAGATCCTGATCGCAATCGAGGAGCGCGCCGCCGAGAGCGATCAGAAAGGGATCAGCCACCCCTATCTGGAGGGACGCGAGGTGCAAAACCGGGGAATCCTTCTGATCACGCCCGACAAGGGCCTGTGCGGTCCGCTGACTGCGAATCTCTTTCGCCTGGTGGCGCAGATCCCCCACGGAGAGGCGTCGTATGTCAGCATCGGACGCAAAGGATCCCAGTTCCTGAGCCGGACGCAGCGCAGCGTCCTCGCCGAGTTCTCCCTCAGCGATCGTGCGCGGTTCTCCGAAATCCGCCCGCCTGTCGAGCTGTTGCTCGAGGCCTACGCAAAGCGCGAGATCGATACGATCGAAGTGTTGTACACGCGATTCAAGAACACCCTCCAGCAGGAAGCGATGCGCAAACCGGTGGTTCCGATCGTAAACCTCGCGGATATGGTGCGGGAGGTCTTCGGGGACGAGGACTACACCGCGGAGGCCCCGCTGGGCGACGACCGCCGCGAAATGCTCTTCGAGCCGGATCCCCAGAGCTTGCTCAACAACCTCATGGACCTGGCGGTCCGGCGCTCCATCTACCAGAGCGCGCTCGAGGCGAAGGCCTCGGAGCACAGCGCACGGATGGTTGCGATGAAGACCGCCACGGACAACGCCAATAGCCTGGTCGAAGACTTGACCCTCCAATACAACAAGGCGCGGCAGGCCGCGATCACGCAGGAGATTCTGGAGATCGCCGCGGCCACCGCCTCATCCCAGGAATCCTGACTTTCTCATATGAACAAAGGAACCATTACACAGGTGATCGGCGCCGTCGTCGATGTGCGGTTTCCGCAGGAAGCGGTGCCCGAAATCTACAACGCCCTCGTGGTTGAATACGAGGTCGACGCCAAGCCCGTACGCCTTGTCCTCGAAGTACAACAACATCTGGGCGAAGGGGTGGTGCGCACCGTGGCCATGAGCAGCACCGAGGGGCTCGTCCGCGGAAAGGAGGTCACCGATACCGGCGACGCGATTACCGTGCCTGTCGGAGAGGGGGTCCTCGGGCGGATTTTCAACGTGACGGGCGATCCTGTGGACAACAAGGGGGATGTTCCGGCGGATACCCGCTGGGCGATTCACCGGCTTCCGCCGACGCTTGTCGACCAGGACACCCAGTCGACGATCCTGGAGACCGGAATCAAGGTGATCGATCTGATCTGCCCCTTCATCAAAGGCGGCAAGGTCGGCGCCTTTGGTGGCGCGGGCGTCGGCAAGACGGTCGTGATCATGGAGTTGATCAACAACATCGCCAAGGCGCACGGCGGTTTTTCTGTATTCTGCGGTGTGGGAGAACGCTCGCGGGAGGGGAACGATCTGTACCACGAAATGAGCGATGCGGGCGTCATCAACCAGGAAGACATCGCGCAGTCGAAGGTCGCTCTGGTTTACGGCCAGATGAACGAGCCGCCCGGCGCCCGCATGCGCGTGGGTCTTTCCGGTCTCACGATGGCGGAATATTTCCGCGACGAGAAGAACCAGGACGTGCTTCTCTTCGTCGACAACATTTTCCGTTTTTCACAGGCGGGATCCGAGGTTTCGGCACTGCTGGGGCGCAGCCCGTCGGCGGTTGGGTATCAACCGACGCTCGCCAGTGAGATGGGCAACCTCCAGGAGCGGATCACCTCGACAACGAAGGGCTCGATCACCTCATTCCAGGCGGTGTATGTGCCGGCCGACGACCTGACCGACCCCGCCCCCGCCAACACCTTCGCCCACCTCGACTCCACCATCGTCCTTGAGCGCCGCATCGCCGAACTTGGAATATACCCCGCCGTCGATCCGCTCGTTTCCACCTCAAACGCGCTCGATCCGGCGATTGTGGGGGAGGAGCACTTCCAGACCGCGCGACGGGTTCAGCAGGTCCTCCAACGATACAACGACCTGCAGGATATCATCGCCATTCTCGGGATGGACGAACTCTCGCCGGAAGACAAGCAGACCGTCTACCGCGCCCGGAAGATCCAGAAATTCCTCTCGCAGCCGTTTCACGTCGCCGAGGTCTTCACTGGCTTCCCGGGGGTGTATGTCTCAGTGGAGGAAACGATCCGGGGCTTCAAGATGATCCTCGACGGTGAGCTCGACCAGATGAACGAGAACGATTTCTACATGCAGGGGACGATCGACGAGGCGATCAAAACCGCCGAGAAAAACAAGTGATTCGACCATGGCGCTGCACCTCGAAATCATAACGCCCGAAGGGAAGGTCTACAGCGAGTCGTCCGACTCGGTGTTCATCCCGACCACCGAAGGAGAGATCGACGTGCTCCCGGGCCACATTCCGCTGGTTACGCTCGTGGAACCGGGGGAGTTGCGCTCCGAGCGCCAGGGTCAGGTCGAGCACCTCGCCGTGGACAAGGGCTTCGTGCAGGTTCTGGGAGATAAGGTCTCGGTGCTGACCGAGCAGGCGATCAATGTCGAAGAGATCGATCTCAATGCGATCGAGGAGGCGCGCGTCCGCGCCGAGAACGCGCTGCGCGAGGCACGCGAAAAAGGGGAGGACCCGGCTGTGGTCGAGGAGGCGGAAACCATCCTCCGGTTCACCATGGCCCAACGGCTCGCCAAAGAACGCCGCCGTTAGCCAGCCTGGAGCATCGGGGGTGCAGGGTTCTCGTTCCGTTCTCGATGGAATCGAGACCCTTTACGGCGCGATCAAATCAATCGAGGCGGGTGTAGCCGACTCCTGAGCTCCCCATGCGAAATCGCTGGCCGTCTATCTCAACGACAAGGGCGTCGCCGTCGGTAAAACGAATCGTGACCGGACCGGCGCGTTCGAATGTGTGGCTCTCTCCGGCATCCAGGGTGCCGCTGAACAAGCGGGTGTTATCGCGCACCTGATCGACAATAACCGTAACGCTATCGCGTGCGATCAGCCGAATCTCTTCCGTCTCTGCGACCGGTGGGGAGGCCTCGGTAACCGCTTCCGCCGGGACGGCCTCGGAGGCGACGTGGGTCGGTTCCGCATCGCCCGAGCGCATGAGATTCACCAATAGCGCGATCAGAACGACCAGGATGATCGCGCCGAGGCCGAGCAAGGCGAGCTTCAGGTAGAGGGTCCGCAATTCCGAATCCTGAAAGCGTTCGCGGATTGTCGGTCCCCGCGCGTGGAAGTCATCACCCTCCACCTCGGGAAGTGTGGCCCGAGCGCTCTCGCGCGCGGGAGCCGGTTCGGTGGGTTCGGTCGGCTCGTGCGCCGGTTCCGACGGTTCCGCCGGTCTGGCCGGCTCCTGCCGCGGGGCGAGATCCATGCGCCCGAGTGATTCCCGCCCGGAGGGCGACGTCCCCTCGTGCATGCGCGGCTCATCGGGCTGCATCGCCGATTGCCCGAGCCGCGTAGCGTCGTAATCGGTGATGATGCGATCCGCATCCAATCGGAGAAACCGGGCGTAATTCTTGAGAAAGCCGCGGACATAGATCTCCGGAAGCGGGATGTCCACGCTGTTGCTCTCGAGGCTCAGGAGAAAGTCTCCGCGAATCTTTGTGGCTTCGGCGGCTTCGCGAATGGATACACCCTTGCGCTTGCGCGCTTCCTCAAGTTTCTCCCCGATTGTCATAGTCGTGCTCGTGAATGCATGGGCATTCAACAGCGATGATGCGCTGTTTGACAATCCAAATCTGAATCAATACACGGACCGGTCGGATCGATCGGCGCGAAAAAGCAGGAGAAACAACAGTCCACTGACCAGGCAGAGCACCGTGGCGAGTGCAAAGAGCAGGCGCAGGCTGCTCAACGCCACGTACCCGGAAAGGATGCTCCCGAGGATGCGGGAGGCGCCGACGACGCTCATGGTGTACAGTCCCTGGATCGAGTTGCGGTAGCGGTCGCCCGCCTGCCGGTTGATGTAGACGATCGGTGCGATGAACAGCGCGACGATGATGATTCCGTGGAGCGTCTGGCTGAGGATGGCGACCGTGACCGTTGGAAAGAGCGCCAGCAGTGCGGTACGCAGCGCCATGCAGACCACCCCGATCAGCATGAGCCTGCGCAACCCGAAGGTGCGGATCAACCAGCCCATCCCCAGGACGAAGAAAATCTCGATGGTCACGCCCACATTGAAAATCAGACCCACCCACTTCTGTTCCAGGCCGACTTCTTCTGTGAGGTACAAGGCATAGAACCCGTAGAACCCTGCGGCCGCGAGGTGGGCCAGGGCGATGCCGATGCAGAAGACCAGGACGTTGCCGCGCAGAAGGGCGCGCGCCGCGGCCGCCGTGGGGAGACGATCCTGCGCCCCGACACCCGGATCTTCCCGACCCACTCTCGGGTCGGGAACAAACCATGTGTTGCAGAGCCCCAATACGCAGAAGAACACGCCCGTCAGCATAATCACCCCGATCGGCTTGCCGGAGTGGAGCAGGACGTACAGCAGAATACTGGGGATGATGAACCCGATCGTCCCCCAGACCCGCACACGGTGATACGGAACGGTCGGCATGCCGCCCTTCTGCCGGCGGCGTTGCAGGGAGAACATGATTCCGTCCTGCAGTGGCAGGATTGCGACAAAGGCGAGATTATGCAGGGCAAACAGAAGCAGCGTCGGCCAGAACCCATCCACCACGTCCAAAAGCAACAGGAAGAGTCCGCTGAACAGGAACATGCCGGCGGCCAGACGCCGCGGGTCGAGCCGCGTGTCGGCGAGCAGCGTCATCAGCACCGGGGTGACCAGGATGGCACAGCTTGCCACGCCGACAATATAGCCGATTTGCGACTCGTTGAGACCCTGCTGCTCCTTCAGGAAAATAGCGAGAAAGGGCAGCACGCTGCCCATCACGGCGTACGATAAGAAATACTGGATTTTAGTGAACGGCATGGATTCGGATGGCGGCTGCTCTCATAGAACAAGCGCATGCGGCAGGTCGAGTGTCGACGCGGATTCTCACAGGTTTGCTCCGTCTCGCAATGAATAACACACGTTTGCACCCTCCTCCGGTGTTTGGATCCCCGTTCGCCGCGGGACTGGTGTGGCCGCAGACCCCGGCCTCCTGCAAGCCGCGGGAACCGGAGAATCAGGCCGGCGAAGGGGTGTGGATTCCGCTGCCCGTACTACGACCTATTGGCAGACTGTTGAAAAACCGGGACGAATCGATCTCATCACGCCCGCCCGGGTTTCCAACAGCATGTTAGCTCACGCGAGGTATTCGATGCGGCATGGTTTTCGTACCCCGAAGTTCAATACGAAGTAATCGTCGGTCCAACCTCCGCCCTCCTCCGGGTGTTCGCGCATCTTGGGGTCGCCGCCCGGAGCGAACGCGGTGTGCCACATGTTGTCCGGTTCGCCGGCGGAGCGATGGTGAGCGCCGAGGAGGTTGCGCAGGGTCCCGATAAACTCGATCTCAAGTTCATTCTCCCCGTCACGCACAAACTCGGTTATGTCGAGCCGGTACGGGGCCCACGCGATCGCGCCGGCTTCCCGGCTGTTGACGTGTATTTTGACCAGCGCGGCGTCGAGAGAGGGAAGGGCGAGGTGGATGCGCTCGCCCTCGGCGGGAGGGGTCAGAGACACGGCCTGCTTCCAGAAGATGCGCCCGGCATAGAACGGGTAGCCGCCGGAGGTAAAATCGCCATCCGATGTCTCCCGCGCCGCCGCGAGCACGAAGTCCGGGCGATAGCGGACGCATCGGGGTCGCGGCTCCAGGGAGGAAACGGCCCCGCGCAGCTCGAATGATCCGGTCAGGTAGATCGATTCGAGTTCGACGCCCTCCTGTACCTCGAAAAGCTTGGCGAGGGCGAATTTCGCCTTTGGGATCGGCGCGAACGTGCGCGTTAACTCGATACGATTGTTCCCCGGCACCGCCGCCGTTGCGATTGCCACTGGTTGGAACGATGCGTCGATGTAAGGCTCGTCGCCGGCGTATTCGACCGGTTTTCCGTTGATCGAGATGCGGTATTCAGCGGCATCCTCGATAACCAGACGCAGGTCGTCGGGGACGTGCTCGGCGTTGAACTGAAACTCCAGGCTGACCGGTCCGTGGTAATCGGCTTGCTCAAGCAGCTCCTGGACCCGGAGGACGGGGAGACGCTCGCTCCATTCGCCGTCGCCCGTGCGGTAGCGGCAGAAGTCGAGTGTCAGGGCGTTCGGCTGGTCCCGGCGAATCTCTCCGCGTGACGGAAGCTCCACCGTCCGAACCACGGAGTGCCCCGCGCCGGCGACAGTGACCGGTTCCTCGCCCTCCTTGAAGACGAAGAGCCGGGAGTCCGCCGGGGCGAGGTCTAGCCGGGTGGCGACTCCGTCCGCTTCGGTGCGCTGTTGTGGCGCCTCGTCGACCGACCCGGTATCCAGGTCCCATGATTCGAGCCGGCCGGTACCGCGGAATCGCACGTCGACGCAGATTTGTGTATCGCGGCTGGTGTTGGCGATGAAATAGACGCGTTCGCGATCGAGCTTTCGGGCGTGCGTCCAGACGAGGTGGCGATCGCTTTCACTGTTCACTCCGCGCACGGTGACATCGGCCGGGATCACGGTGTTGAGCGCGCGCTCCAATGCCTCCGGATCGTTGTTGACCGGGGCGGCGATACCGGCGAGTTCGTCCGCTGCGGCTTCAATTGCGCCGTCGATGCGGTCGGGAAGCGTGCCCGCGGCAAGGACCGTCCCGCCCGCTGACGCAAACTCGCGCAGCAGATCGAGGGTGGTCTGCCGGATCGTCAACATATCCGGGAGCATCACCGCCGCATATTGCGCTCGCCCGACGCGGAAGGTCTTGCCGTCGACGCGCCCGTGACGAGCCAGGAGAGTTTCGTCCCCGAACTCGAAATCCCGTTGGATGCCGAGGAGGTTGTCGCAGAGCTGGACGAGGCGGTCGTCGAATTCGCGGACGTCCGCGCGCTCGGTCGTGCGGTCGTGGGGACGGTACATCGAGGTCGGATCGTACCGGCAGAACGCGGACTCGACCGGGTGCAGCACGAGAACGTCCGCCGCGGTCTGTCCCCGGCGCATGGCGTACGAGACACGGGCAAAGTAATCTGCCTCGATGCGGTTGTCGGGCCACCACGGCTGCTGGTGGGAAAGGTGGGGAACGTAGATTCGCTTGCGTCTGCCCCGCAGCGAGTAGAACGAGCCGTGGTAGCAGCGGTAGTTGATTCCGAGCACCGCCATCCAGTTCGCGATGTGCTTGCGATCCTCGAAGGTGATCCCCTGCGAGCTGACCCCGAACATCTCCGCCAGCACCTCTTCCGTTCCCAGCTGGTTGGCCGCGCTGCTGCACTGCTTCGGCGTGAGGATGAACTTCTTGCGTGCCGGCCAGTACACGCTCATGGTCAGATGATCGATCCCCGGGAGCTGCATCGCTTCATAGCACGGCATCGTCGCCCCGGTCCATCCGATCTGATTGGCGAGCGTGTCCTCGCCCATCAGGTGCCCGGCGAATTTCACGCCGTAGTCGCCGCACCACGTGCCGACCGGTGCGAAATAGCCGTCGAGAAAGAGTTGCAGCACCGTGCGCCAATACTGATGCCGGATCCTCTCGAAGTCGCCCTCCGGAAGGAACAGCGAGGGGATATGGTCCTCAATCTTGTACCCCCACGCCTTCTCAAAGGCACCGGGCAGCAGGTCCGACCACGGGATGAGCGGGGGTCGAAAATGGGGCTCGTCCACCCACACCGCTTCGACGGTCTTGCCGAATTCCGCTCCGAAACGGGCATGCCAGGTCTCGATGTACGCCTTGTCCAGGTACCACCGCACCGCCTCCGGATTGAGCAGGTCGAGGACGCTCTCCATCCGGCGCACGCAGAAGGCGTGTCCGCCGTGCTCGGCGATCGGGCGATCGTTCGGATCCGCAGATTCCGAGGCATCCCGGATCGTCACACCCTGGTGTGCGAATGCAGGGTCGATGTCGGGCATCGCGCTCGGCATGTAACCCGCCTGGAGCCAGACTTTCATCCCGTGCTCCCCCGCGCCCTGGATGATGGTGTCGATGATATCCATCCACTCCTCGCTCAGATATTTCGTCCGCAACCCGTTGAAGGTGCGGCCGATCATCGCCCCCCAACCCGCCCTGTGAAGGCCGTCGAGCTGACGGCGGATCTCGTCCACCTCCAGCTTGTCGTTGAGCATCCAGAGGGTCACCCCCCGGTACGCTTTTGGCGGATCGCGGAACATCTCGCGGTCCATCGCACGGTCTGTTTTTGGCTCAGGCATACCGCGAGGTTGAGCAAGCGGCCGCCAAAGGTCCAGACGGAATCGGTATCGATGAACCGGTTCCCGCCGATCCGCTCGAGGCGCCGGGATGCGGAGACGTTCCAAACCGCCGGCCCGCCCACGCGGGGGAGGTGGCCGCCTTGGTCCGTTACCTGGCGGGTGAGACTGCAGAGCACATCACGGGCCAGGTGATCAACATCGACGGCGGAGTGAGCGCTCTCCTGCCGCGCCCGCGATGACTTGCGGGGGTTCGGCCTGGCTGGCATCCCGTGCAAAACGGGTGGCCAACCGCGATTTTGCTCGCGCCCGCGAGCGTGTTTTTATCTGGATCGACTTCCAATGGATTCCCCTGAACCTATGACTCGCCAGGGACGCCTCGAATCCGTTTTCGACGGAGGCATCCCCGACAGGACGCCGCTGTTGGGCGGATGGATCGCGTGTCCCGAAAAAATCCGAAAGCTGGCCGGCGCCACCCGCGAGGCGTATTGGGCCGATCCGATCGGCGTGTCTATCCGGGCCTACGATCTGCTGGGAATCGATGGGTTGATGGGTGTTTACGTTCCGAGAAGCGAGCAAGAATTCCGTGTGGTGGACGAAGAGTCTTACTTTCACGCCCGAACAGAGCTTACTCTGGAGGCAGCGGTAGACCAGGTTGACGCGATGCCATCCCCCGAATCCGTCGAAGTGGAGTTCGACTTTCCGAGCGAATATGAGCGGTTCCGGAACAGCTTGATCCGCATGCAGGATCGTTGTGGGGAATTGCTGTGGATGCCGGCCCAGTGGATCATAGGTCCGAGCTTCTCTTGGTATGGTCGATTCGGATATGAGGTTTTCTTCTCGATGGTTGCCCTGTATCCGGACCGCGCACGGAAGCTGATCGATATCTCCGGCGCTCGTGCGTACTGCCAGGCGCATCTGGTAGCCCATGCGATCACCGAGGGCATCTACCCCGCGGCGGTGCTGGTGGGATCGGATCTCTGCACGCAGCGCGGGCCGATGGTTTCACCCGCATTCCTCGAGCGGCACTATGCCCCGAATCTACGCCGAGCCCTGCGACCGCTTATCGAGGTCAATTGCAGGCCGGTTTGGCATTGTGACGGCGACATGCGCTCGATTCTCGACATGTTGATCGATTGCGGTGTTCAGGGACTGCAGGGGTTTCAGCCCGAGTGTGGGATGACAATCGATCGGGTGGTTCGGTACCGGACGCGGGAGGGATCGCCGCTCCTAATCTTCGGTCCGCTCTCCGTCACAACCGAGCTGCCGAGATGTACGCCAGACGAGATCCGCGCAAGAGTGAGAAATGCTATCGATGTCTGCAAGGGGAATGCGGACCTGGTTATTTTCCACGCCAACAGCATCAACCCCGATGTTCCGATTGAGAACATCGTTGCGATGGCCGAGGCCGTCCGAGATTAACATCCCCGCCGCTCGGCCGACGTTCCATGTCATCCGTCGCGGCCGCGGGCCACGGCTTCGCGCGGGGAGAATGGTTCCTCGAGGCCATAGCGCAGGCAGCAGCGGATCGTGACGTACGACATCTCCAGGATCTGGTCGAAGGTGAACTGATCCGTAGCCGGATGCTCGAACGTGATCGCCATCCCCCCGCTGACCAGCGGCACGGCCGAGTTGATGTTGATCGCGACGCGGCCTTTCGCGTCCATGACCGGCGCCGGTTCCAGTCCCGCTTCCGCGAGGTCATCGTGAACGCGCTGCATGTACGCGCCGGTCCGGGCGACGTGGAGCGGAAAGCTGGTGTAACTGGCCGGGAGCACCCGCCCGGGAATCCCGTGGGAGTGCATGTTCAGAACGAAATCCGCCTGTTCGTCGGCCACGAGCTTCAGGAAACCGCGCGCCTCGCCGGTGCGCAGATCGCCCGGCGCCACGTCGTGCTGGATGTTGTACCCGTCGCCATTGGGGTAGCCGCCGGGGTGCTCCACCTCGTCGAGGGGAAGCGGCGCGTACCGCTTGCAGACGGGGTACCCGACCGCCGTGCCGTCCTTCCAGACACCCTGGCTCGCGCGGCGAAACGCCTCGTCGCTCGCCCCGCAGAGATGGTCGGGGCTGATCTCGCGTCCATCGGGATTCAGGCACGGCACGATCACCAGCCGGTACTGACCGCATAATTCGACCAACTCCGGGTACTCCCGCCCGCGCAGGTCCTTACCGGTCTCCAGCAGCGAGATCAGGTTCACCGCGCCGCACACGCCCTCCGCTTCGGCGCCGTGAACGCCGCAGAGCAGGATGAATGTCTGGGGATCGGTGCGCGTCTTGTAGGCGGCCATGTTTCCGGACGCCGAGGCGGACGCCCAGGTCGCGGTGCCCGGCTCCGGTCGCGGCGATCCGTACGCCACCGCCAGAACCGGGTGGCCGTTCGCACTCGTCGCGATCTGTTCGACCGTCCCCTGGCGAACCGCCCGGATCGCCTCCTCGATCTCGTCGACGCGAACGCGCCACCACTCCGGCCGCTCCACAAGGCCGGGAATCTCAAATCGCGGGAAACGGGGAGGGGAGGGTTGTGCTGCCATGCCCATCAGCTGATCGCCGGTCCACGAATCGTCAAGCCCCAAACCGGGACCTCTGCGGCCTTCTGTTGATCAAGACAACAGACGACACGAAAGGCGTCTCCATGATGCCCTTTGTGCCTCCGTGAGAGAAAAATCAGACCCGGGCATGCGCCACAGTCACGGCACTCGACGTCGCCAACGCGCTCCGAGTGCACGCGTTGGACGGCACAGGCGACAGCCGATCCTGCGACCCAGCCCCCCCCCGATCGCTCGCGACATTAGAATTATCAGCTGATAAAATTTTTGTCGCGAAGATGGGGCTCTGCCCCGAGTGGCTCGGCCGGGATTCCCACGTGCGGCCGGCCCGATTTCTCTTGAACCAGCCTATCCCTGCTGGTGGGCTGGGGTTCGCGCGTCCGCCGTTTTGGATTCCCCCTGTGCGGACCGGCGCTCCCCGCAACGCTGCACCGCCGCTGCGGAACGCTTTCCACCCCCAACCTGATCCCCATGGCAAAAATGATGAACAGACCCGGTATACTACTTTTCTCTCGGCGACCCCATTTCGTTCGCTCCGCCGCGGCGGCCGGATTGATCGCCATGGCGACGGCCGCCGCCCCCGCCGGCGCCGCGTTGATCACTTATGAAGGCTTCGATTACCCGAACGGCCAGGCGCTGCACGAGGAACCCGACGGCGGAATCGGGTGGGACGGTCCGTGGCTCCGGGCGACCGGGACGCGGAGCCCCGAGGTGAGCCGGAACGCCGCCCTGGATTACCGTGATTCCCAGGGCCACGAACTCGTCGCCCACGGCCATGGCGCCTACGTGCCGCGCACGTTTCGCAATGCAATCCGAAGCCTGGCTGAGCGCCGAACCGCTGCGGTTACCTGGATCAGCTTCCTGATCCGGCCAACCTATGAGCTGATCCCCGATGAAGCCAATGTCCTGCGTCTGCAACTGCGGGACGGCGACTCGACCCGCCTGAGCCTCGGAAAGATCGACGGCACACCGGAATACGGCATGGCCGCGCAGGGAACACCGGTTTACTCGGAAATCAGCGGCGAGGAGGAGGTGGATGACGCGTTTCCAACCCGGCTCATTGTCGTGCGGTACGCGATCGGAACGGGTGAGGAGGACGGCGAGGTGCGCCTGTTCATGAACCCCGATCTGGAACTCGAACCGGACCTCGAGGAGGCCGACGCGGTGCTCTCCGGACTCGATTCCACGGAGATGCCATTCGATGCGGTGTACTTCGACGGCACCGGCGGCGGGACGCAGGAGCGGACGCGGGGCCATATTGACGAGATCCGGCTCGGCGGCAGCTTCGATGCGGTCACACCCTTTGAGGTGCCGGCAACACCCACACCCACGCCGGAGCCCGTGGAGCGGTACGGCTACCCGGTGGCAGCGGATCTGATCCACACGGGCGCGCTATTGGGAACGCTCCACGTTGAATTCGCCCCGTGGACCTACAGCTACCAGGTGGGCAACTGGATCTACCTGCCCGACCCTGAATCGGAAATGCGATATGGGCACGGGGTCTGGTTCTACGCCCTCAACGCGGGTGATGCCGAATCCGTCAATGGCCAGGGCGCCCAAGCTTACGGCTATCCTGTGGCGGACGACATCATCTCGACCGGCACCTTCCTCCGCGACCTGAACGTCGCCCAGGCGGAATTCGGTTGGGCGTACAGTTACCGGCTCGAAAGCTGGATCTACCTCGGCGACCCAGACGCCAACCTTGCAGCGAGCTACGGGGCGTGGGCCTACCTGCCGATCCCCCCGACCGCGACGACCTCCGAGATTACGCGGTTCGGGATCACATGGACCTTCGACGGCGAATATGAGTACGGGCGGTACGCGAACGGCGATTACTGGGTCGTGGGCCCGGTGACGATTGAGGCGATCGATCCGCCCTCCACAGAAATCAACGGACGCACCCGCCACGGGTCGATGATCAACCCGTCCCCCGCCGACGGCACCACGCAGGGATACGACAGCGCGATGTCGGTGACGAGTTACGAGCCGGCGTTCAACGCGGCACTCGACGTCTCGGCGGAGTCACCCCTTGTGGTTCCACCCGGCTCGTCACTCGTCTCGACGATCAGCGTGGACGAAGCCGGCCACCGCCCGCAGATCCGGGAATCGTCGATCCTGACTGTCGTCGATCACATTCCCCCCGAGGGCAGTTTCCGGCCGCCGTACTCGGGATCGGACAAATCCTCCCGCTTCAACGTCGCGCAGCTGGACACCGCCGTGCTCGAGCGGCTCGACCGGGTCGCCGGGACGCCGGACGTCGAATCGGTGGCGGACCGGTTCGAGCGCCCGTGGGTCGAGCACATCCCGGGGTGGAACGGGCGCGAGGCCTACCCGCAGCGCAACATGCCGGGGTACGGCCGCGACATCGCAGCACGGGTCGGTGAGGCGGCACTGATGCTCCACCTTGATTTTCCGCTGGAAGAGAAGGAGCCCCTGCTCATCCGGTTCGTCCAGCTGGGCATCGATAATTTCGGGGTCGTCGAGGACGGCGGGCGAACCAACTGGGTCCCGAACGGTGGGCACGGCAGCGGCCGCAAGTGGCCGGTCCTGTTCGCCGGGATCGTCCTCGGCGATCCGGAGATGAAAGCGATCGGGGAGCGGAGCGGCAGTTACCTCTATTCCGACGACTTCGGCCCAGGAGATCCACCGCCGGACTACGTGCACTTCGGCGAGGATTCCCAGACGTTCTACGTGGAGGAGACGGCCCCCGGAGAGTACAACTACGGGCACGGCGGGTACACCGCCGAGCATGAGGGAATGCTCGAATACGGCATCCGGCACGCGACCGACCCGAGCCGCAACGACGTCAGCTGGGGCGGCGCCTCGTACCGGATCTGCTGCACCGGCAACGCCTGGGTCGGATTCGTCCTGGCGGCCCGGATCATGGAGGCACGGGAGCTCTGGAATCACGATCCGCTCTTCGATTATCAGGACCGGTTCATGCAGGTGCAGGAAGAGGAGGGTGCCCCCTCCTGGCAGCGTTCCTGGAACGAGTTCGTGGAAACCATGTGGGACACCTACCGCGACGCGTTTTGACAGGATTTTTGTCCCACTTCCCTTCCATAGACACGGCGACAGCCCATCCGGCCCGCTTCGACGAACTCAGGGCAGACAACGATGAGACCGGCCACGGGCTACGCCGTCTCCCCCGTCCCGGAACCGCGGGGTTCCCCGACGCCTTCTGCGCAAGCAGACGCATTTCAGGGCGTCGAGGGCTTCAGTGGAGCAGGCCATGCCGCCTCAGCCTGGAGCACGACGTGCCGCAAGCGCCACCGCCTGGAGGGTCAGACGCCGTCCTGACCCGATCCAATCCGGGTGTTTTACTCCCGCCTGCAACACGGACAGGCGAGGACGCTGTCCCTCCAGCCAGACCGGCTGTACCGTAACGCCACCCGATCTTCGGGTGAGCGTGACGGCCGTTGCGGGTATGTTGGGCCGTTGCACGAACCCCGACGCCAAGATGGCATCGGGCTACGCATCCACCAGCCGCCTTGTGCCTTTTGCCCGACCGTCTCCCGGGCGCCGCAGGCGCATTTCGACCTTTCCACCCACCCGCATATTGTTAACCTTTTGTCTTTCACTGGTTGCGCGCCACAGGCGCCGCCGCACGCTCCGAATCTCCTGTTGGCTCAACAATGAACCGATTTCACACCCCGCTCTTCCTCGCGGCGCTCGGCGCCCTTGTTTTGTCCGCGCTCCACGCGGCGGCCGCCGACCCGGTCATTTTTCGTGAATACTCGTTTGTGGGGCGCTGGGGCGAGACCGATCCCGGCGCGACGCATCCGATGCAGGAGGGCTGGGCGCGGCGCCTCGAGCGCCTGGTTACCAACGTGAGCCTCAGCCAGGCCGTGCGGGCCGAGGTGAAGGTCGAGTACTGGGGCGGACACATCGGCACCAGCGGCCAGCGGTTCCGAATCAACGGCAACGACTGGATCGACATACCCCAGCCGGAAAACACCCCGACCAACCCCAACTACTACTATCGGACTCTGCTGGGCAACCCGGCTGTCGCGGTGCCGCTCGACGACCTCGTACACGGAACCAACGCGTTCGTTTTCACCGCGGGCCCGCAGACCAAATACGACTTCGGGTTCGGCTTTTACTGGATCTACGCGTTCACCCTGCGGGTGTACTACGAAGACAGCGTCGCGCACTCCCGGGCCAGGATCGCCTACCCGCACGCCGGCGCCACGATCGGCGACAACCCGATCATCGCCGCCCACGAGGAGAAGGCGGATCCGCGCCGGCCGACCTCGATTAACCGGATCGATTTCATCGGATACTACGAAGACTACGATTGGGCGGGCAACGGCCGCTTCCTCGACTGGCACTATCAGTATCGGAACGCCCAGGTCACCCGCCACCTCGGCACCGCGCACGAAGAGCCGTTCGCGATTGTGTGGGACAACGAGTGGGTGCCCGATCAACCCGGTGGGATGCAGATCAAGGCATGGGTGCGCGACAATAACGGTTTCGTTTACGTGACGCCGGTCGCTGAGGACATTCGGCTCGTGCGCCCGGACCGTTCGGTGGCGCTCTATCCTGCGTCCGACGTCCCGGAGGACTTCGGGGTCAACCGGGCGCGCCGGGCCACCTGCACGATTCCGGTTGGCGATCCCGTCGACGCCGTTACCGGAGCGCGCCTCGGCCTCTCCATGTGGTCGGGACAGGAACTCGACGATGTGGCGATCAACCACCGGACGATCGCCACGCGGATCGGCCGGGAAATCGACTACAGCCACCACCTGCTGCCCGTCGATCCCGCGTTCGTGCGTCAAGGGAACAATACGTTTTCCGCGTTCTCGTTCGCCGACTACCACAAGGCCGAGATCAACTGGCCGGGACCGGCGCTGATCCTCGCATTTGCGGGTGGCGATCCGGAGGCGGCCGGCGCGATCGAGGCCGGGCTCCTGGAGGCCCTTGCCTCCAACCACGCCGGTCTCCTCGCGCACGCCGCGGGAGAACTCGGGCGACTCGGAACCGCAGGCGCCGTGGACCGCCTGATTGAGCTCCTGGAGCACCGCGACTGGACGGTTCGCGCCGCGGCGGCGGAGGCGCTCGGGGATATCGGCGACCCGGCCGCCACGGCTCCCCTGATCGACGTGCTCCGCCGCGAGCCGCCGTACCAAACGAATGTCTGGCGGGTCCGCCAGAACGCCGCCCGCTCGCTCGCCATGATGAAGGGGCCGGTCGCGCAGGCGGCGCTCGAAGCCGCCGCACAGGATCCCGATCCCCTGGTGCGCGGGTACGTGCAGTACGCCCTCTCGATCGTGCAGGCGTGGATCGAACCGCTGATCGTGGCGCTTGGCCAGCCGCTGCGCACGTACCGCGAGTGGGTTTCGACCCCGATCGGCCGCATGAACGCACACGATTTCCCGTGGGTCCTGCACGACGCGCTCGGGTGGAGCTATATCGTCGGCGAGCACGGCCGGATCTGGATGTGGAACGAGCGCCTGGATTGGAGTTGGACCGAAGTCGGCACATACCCGCTGCTCTGGAGCTCGGGATACGACAGCTGGGTGTCCCTGACCGACGACCGAACCTCGTCCGGACGCGCACCGACTCAGGTGTTTATGTACGTGTACGCCAGCGGCGACTGGCAGAACTGGACTCCGTAACTCCAACCGGTGTCCGCGCGGGCTCCGTTGAGCGCGATCACCGCGATAAACCGCCGGCCGGCAGCGGGAGGAGCGGTCCAGGAGAGGTGGTATTGAGCGGGAAACGTGCGCCGGTGGGGTGCGGGAACACGGTCGTTGACATCGATCGCAAACCGGTCGGTGCATGCGAAGTCGAGGCTGTCGTCCGGCGACATGAACACCTCCATTTCGAGCGACGCCGGATCGCGCCGGACCCGCACGCGCCCCTCCTCCGCGTCAGGCGGGCTCAGGGGTATGGGCGAGCCATGTGAACACCGCCGTCTTCTCTGCCAGCAGGTCGTCGTAAACGACGACCAGATCGGGTCGCAGAAAGAGCACGATTCGCCGGTAAGCGGCGAGGCGCCCGCGGTATGCGTGCGCGAGGTCCATTGTCGTCCACGCGGCTGCACCGCGCTCCCGCAGGTGTGCGATCCGTCCCGGAGCCACTTTCACGCCGGGAGCCGTGAACCCAAGCACGACGGCGCGATTGCGGTTGTCGGTGGCGTTGTCGGAGCGGTTGCAGTACAACGTCAGCTTCTCAAACTCCGCACGACTCAACCCGGTTTCAGTGTTCCACTCCTCCATGCCTGGTCCTGCCAATGATGCAAAAACGATAGAGCTCCGGATGGCAAGGTTTGAGCGAGGATCGCACCGGAAACGGCGCCAGGAACGCACGCGGGGTTGGTTGCCGCCCCGGATGCCGGTCCGGCGCAGATGGCCGGACGGTTTTCGGTTTGCCACGGGGGCACGACGCGATATGAGCCCGGTATAAGAATGACCCGTGCACCCGGCTCCATGGACTCCGAACCTGTCATCTATCGCGAATATTGCTACGCAGGCCGCTGGGGAGAGGTCGATCCCGGCGCGACACACCCGATGCAGACCGAGTGGCTGCGGCGGCAGGAGCGCACGATAGAAGGCGTCGACCTGCTCGGCGCGGTCCGCGCAGAGCTGGCCGTCGAATACTGGGGCGGCCACATCGGCACCAGCGGGCAGCAGTTCCGGGTCAACGGACACGACTGGATCGACATTCCCCAACCGGTTGGTACGCCGGCGGCGCCGCATCATTACTACCGCACCCTCCTGGGCAACCCGGCTGCCCCGGTACCGCTCGAACACCTGAAGTCAGGCTCCAACGCGTTCGTCTTCGCCGCAGGTCCGCAGACGAAATACGACTTTGGGTTCGGATTCTACTGGGTATACGCGTTCACGCTGCGCGTGTATTGCGACGCGTCCGTCCCGCACACCGCGGCAACCGTGGTATACCCGCAGCGGGGGGATGTGATCGGAGACCACCCTGTGCTGCTTGCGGACGTCGAGGGTGACGGGGTCGTGCGCGCCGATTTCATCGGCTATTACGACGACTTCGATTGGGCGGGAAACGGTCGATTCCGGGACTGGCACTACCAGTACCGCGACGGCGCCATCCACCGCCATCTCGGCACTGCCGCGTCCGCACCCTACGCCGTCACATGGGAGAACACATGGGTGCCGGATCAGAAGGATGTGCCGATGCGCATCAAGGCGCGCATTACGGATGCGTCCGGCATCGTGTTCGAGACCCCGGCAGTCGACGATATCCGGTTATCGAGGCCCGGGCGCTCGGTCCACCGATACCCGGCGACCGACGTACCGGAGGTGTTCGGGATGTCGCGCGCCGGCCGCGGGACCTGCACGATCCCCGTCCCCGACCCGGTTGATCGCCTGCGCGATGCCCGGATGGCGATCTCCACGTGGTCCGGCGGCGAACTGCACGAGATCGGCATCAACGGGAGACCGATTGCAGGGGCGCTCGGCCGCGTGAACAACTACGGCTTCGACGTGATCCCCGTACCACCCGAAGCCGTGCACCGGGGCGACAACGTCTTCCACGGATTTTCGTTCTCGGACTACCACAAGGCCGAAATCAACTGGCCCGGTCCGGTGCTGTTGTTGGAGTTTGAGGCCGAGGACGAAGCGGCCCGCACCGCACTCGAACAGAGCGCGCTCGGGGCGCTCGGACACCACCACTGCACCGTCCGCGCATACGCAGCCCGGCAACTCGGGACCCTGCACAGCCGGCCCGCCGTGCCGCGACTGATCGCCGCGCTGGAGGATGAAGCCTGGGAAGTGCGGGCCGCCGCAGCGTATGCTCTCGGGGAAATCGGCGATCCCGCCGCGACGAGACCGCTGATCGACGTTCTCCGCCGCGAGCCGCCGTTCACGCCGCATGTCTGGGAAGTCCGGCGCGACGCGGCCCACGCGCTGTCGCGCATGCGCGGCCCCGAGGCGAAGGCCATCCTCGAGGAGGCCGATCGGACCGCGGACAACCTGCTCAAGAACTACACCCGGCACGCGATCGAGATCCTGCGTGAGGCGGAAGAGGGACCGGTGGAGTAGGGGAGCGTTCCTCCTCGCTTTTTCACTCGCTCCGCCTTCCACCATCTTCCCTCCGATCGTCTCTCACGAGGCACAGGGCGACCGGGGGGTTCTGCTGAAAAACCTCCGTGAGAAGGCCATGGGGATCGAGGAATCAAAATGGCGATTCCGGTTTGTCAATCGACGATCCGGATGCAAAGCTCGGCCACGCAATCAACCAACGCAATGAACGAATCGGATTTTGTGAGACTACCCAGAGGTGCACTCGTGATCGGCGCCTCGGGGCGGATCGGACGTGAACTCTGCCGCCGATTGCGGGAGTCGGGAAGCACGGTGTTCGGCGCCGCTCGATTCAGCGACACGGCGGTGCGCGATGAACTCGAAGGGATCGGCGTTCAGACTCAGGTCTACGAGGTCCGCACCGGCGACCCCGCCGCGCTTCCAGACGTCGACGTCGTGTTCCTCGAACTGTGGGACCCGAGCGAGCACGCCGCCGAGGACGCCCGCGAGAAAATCTGGTCGCTCAACTACACGGCAATCGGACGGATCGCCGCGCGTTACGCCGGGTACGCGGACATCGTGAACGGTTGCAGCGGCAACGTGTACGGCACGCACCCGGAACCGCGCAAGGAAGAGGACCTCCAGCGCCCGAACGACGAGTACGGTCTCGCCCGATTCGCCCAGGAGAAGCTGATCGATTTTCTCTGCGACGAGGCGGGCTCGCGGGTCGTCCACCTCCGTTACTACCACGCGAACGGCCCTGAGGGTGGGCTCATTCGGCGTATGGCGGAAGCAATCCGCGACGGCCGCAGTCTGGGCGGGGGACCTGACGAGCGGGTGCAGGTGATCGCGATGCACGATTTCGTGCGGTGCACGCTTCTGGCTGCGTCGCGGCTGGATCGGATGCCGCGCGCGGTCAACGTCTGTCATCCGCGTCTCTGGACGCGCCGGGAACTCGCCGAACGGATACGCGAGAGCCTCGGTTGCGGCAAGGTAATCTTCGATGCGGATTCCGGCGGCCGCGAGAACTCGACCACCGGCAATCCGACGCGCATGCTGGAATACTTCGGCGAACCCGAGCGCGATATCGAGGAGGTCATCGACGCCGTCTGCGAAGCGTGCACCCCCCGGTAGATGCTGGAATTCTGAAGCTTCTTTCTCCATGAAGGCGCCTCTTCAGCCCGGTTTCAGAGGGCGTCTCTCCGTACCGCCCGAAAAGCGATTTCCTGTCAATCATGTCTGAACACGCCCCCGAGACCGGCCCTGCTTCGCATGATCGCAGCACCTCGAATCGCCATGCCGTCCCGGGGGCCGTGCGCATGGACCCCGCACTGGCGGAGCACTGCCTGGGACGGGTCGCATGGGAACCCGGTGGTCCGGTGGTCGCCGGCAGCATCGGAACCTGGACGCTGCGCTACACCATCGGCAGCTACGGCGTCGACGAGGGCGGAACCATCAAACTGGTCCAGCGCTTCGCCAGCGATTGGGAAGCCCCCCAGTTCGATGAACCGGCCGCACCGGCATACACCAGCGTCAGCACGGACGGAGCGGCCAGGCTCGCCGTACGCTACGACCGGAAGGCCCACGTCCGCCCCTGGCATCGCGGCATGGTCATCGATGTCGACGACGGCCACCTCTCGCCCGGCGATATCGTCACCATCACCCTCGGCGATCGCAGCGGCGGCTCTCCGGGCATGCGCGCCCAGACCTTCATCGAGAGCCGGCACGATATGCTGCTCCTGGTCGACCCGACCAACAGCAATCTGCCTCAACCGGTCCCCTCCTCACCGGTGTTTCCCGTGGTAGCCGGAACGGCCGAGCGGCTGGTGCCCATCATGCCGACCCGACTGGCGGCGGCGGCGACGGGCGAGTGTTTCGTCAAAGGCGAAGACGCCTGGGGCAATCCGACTCCCGTGCCCGGCGAGCTCCACGCAACTCGGGACGGCGACGATGCGCTCACCTTCCCCGAGCAGGTCGCCACGGATCCCGAATCCGCGACGCGGATACCCTTCACCTGCCGGGGGCAGGGAACCGTCCGCCTGCACGTGCGGGCCGGAACGCTGGAGGCCACCAGCAATCCGCTGACGGTGGACGGCACTCCCTATCGCCAATTTTGGGGCGATCTGCACGCGCAGTCCGACGCCACCGTCGGCACGGGCACCGAATCCGAATACTTCGTCTTCGCCCGCGATTGGGCGCGCTGTGACTTCGCGTGCCACCAGGGCAACGATTTCCAGATGAGCGACGAGGACTGGAAACGCCTGAATGACGTGGTGCGCAACGCCAATCAATCCAACCGTTTCGCGGTGATGCCCGGCTATGAATGGTCGGCCAATACCGCCGCCGGTGGCGATCACAACGTGATCTACCCGGAAGAGGATCAGCCGATATTCCGGTCCAGCCACTGGCTCATCGAAGAGCCGGCACACGAGCAAAGCCCCGCCCATCCGGCCGAAGTCTTCTATCAATGTATCCGTGAGCACGGCCGGGCGTTGCTCATCGCCCACGTCGGAGGACGTTACGCCGACATCCGGCGCCACTTCGCTCCCGATCTCTGCCCCTTGGTGGAGATCGCGTCGTGCTGGGGCGTGTTCGAATGGATGCTACACGATGCCTTCGACCATGGCTACCGCGTCGGCGTGGTCTGCAACAGCGACGGACACAAGGGCAGACCCGGAGCAGAGGGCCCGGGTGCCGGGCTCTTCGGGATCGCCGGCGGCCTCACCTGCGTCCTCAGCACGGAGTTGACCCGCGACGCCATCTTCCGGGCCCTGCGTGAGCGGCGTTGCTACGGGACCACCGGAGCCCGCATCGATCTGGAGCTGCACCTCGGCGAGGCGGTGATGGGCGCCATCCTTGAGGGAGCAGCAGGCAGCCATCAACGCCTCACGGCCAGGGCCCGCGGCACGGCTCCGCTCGAAGCCCTGGAGCTGTACAACGGCAGGCAACTGGAGCGCCGGATCCGCCCGCAGGCCTTCGAGGGACTCGCGGGATCCCGGCGCATCCGACTGCTCTGGGGCGGAGCCCGGATGCGCGGCCGTGGTCGCCGCGTGACTTGGGACGGCGAACTCAAGCTGGACGGATGCCAGCTTCGCGAGGCCTCCACCGTAGCCTTTGATTCGGCGGCCGATGGCATCATCGCCCGGCACCCGGCCGGCCTGAGCTTCCGCTCGCGCACCACCGGGGATGTCGACGGTTTCGATCTGATTCTCGATCAGACGAGCAGCGGGCGCATCCACTTCCGCTCGCAGGCCGGCGAGGCCTGGGTCGATCTGAGCGAGTTGGAGGACTGCCAGACCATCGATTTCGGCGGTCTGGGCATGCACCTGAGCATCCAGCGTTATCCGAGCCGGCTCCACGAACGGGAACTGAGCCTGGATCTGGAGGTCGATCCCCCTGCCGATCGCACCACACCCTATTACATCAAAGCCATCCAGGAAGACGGGCAGATGGCCTGGTCGAGCCCGATCTACTGTTGCTGAGGCGGCCTTCCAAGCGTTTGCTCCTCCCTCGCCAGAACCTCCAATCGTGCTCCATCGGCAAGCACCACTCCCAACACGACCGCACATGAACAGCAAGACATCGCCTCGCCGCTCGCACCCGACGTTTGGCGCACACTTATCGATCGCCGGGGGACACCACAAGGCGCTGGAACGCGCCGCCGATCTCGGATGCGAGAACCTCCAGGTCTTCACCAAGAACAATATGCAGTGGTTTGCCTCGCCGCTGGCCGATCAGGCCCTCGCGGCCTATCGGGAGGCGCGGGACCGGTCCGGTCTCGCCACCGTCTTCGCACACTCCGGGTACCTGATCAACCTCGCGGGGGACGACGCCGGGAACCTCGATAAATCGCGGCAATCGCTGCTCGACGAGCTGGAGCGCTGTCGGCTTCTCGAGCTTCCGTTCATCGTCCTGCACCCGGGTTCGCACCGCGGCCGGGGAGTCGAGGCGGGTCTGCAACGGGTGCTCGAATCGCTCGACTGGATATTCGAGCGATTCGACGGTGAAACGCGGATTGCGCTGGAATTTACGGCGGGGCAGGGGAACACACTCGGGCGAACGATCGAAGAGATCGCCTACCTGCTCGATCACTCGTCCCACCGCGACCGTCTGGCGGTCTGTCTCGACACCTGTCACCTCTTCGCAGCCGGATACGATCTGCGCACGCCGGAGGAGCTGGACCGGTTTCTGAAGCGGTTCCGCCGAAAGATTCCATGGAAAGAGGTGGTCTGCCTCCATGCCAACGACAGCAAGGGCGAGCTCGGGTCGAACACGGACCGGCACGAACTCCTCGGCAAGGGGCAGATCGGCTGGGAGTGCTTTGAGGCCATCATCGTCCACCGGGCCTTCCGCAACATTCCATTCTGCCTCGAGACCCCAAAGGGCAAGGACAACATCAACGACCGGGAGACCCTCGCCGCCTTGAAGAAGATCCGCTCGGGCGGGTGAAGGAATCGAGCAACGCCGCCACCCCGAACGAGACGCGGCAGAGTATCTCCCGGCTCCCCGTAGCGCCACCCGATTTTCGGGTGGGTGCGACTCGCTCCCGACAACCCGCCCCGGCGGGGCGGAACTGCGGAGGGCGAAATGACAGTGACAGGATACCGAAATGCACAAATGACTTTCTGGAGGGACAGCGTCCCCGCCTGTCCGGATTGCAACCGGATGTATATCACCCGGATCGGTTCGGGTCAGGACGGCCTCTGACCCTCCAGGCAGTCGGTACCCATGCAACACCCGACCCCCGCCCGGCCCGCCTACGCGCTTCGATTGCTGTGGCAGAGCACCAGGCCTTCGACGAACGAAGGCGAGCCAATGCGATCGGGCCACGGGAGCCCGGTGTCGAAGACAACTGAGTCAGACCGTCTCCGGTTTGTTTCCTGAATACGTGCCGAGCTTGCGGAGCTGCTGCTGGAAGAAGTTGCGGGCTTCGATGTAACGCTCGTCCACGACGTCGACTCCGCCGAGTTTGTGTCCCTTGACCAGGATCGGAGAGCACTGCTCGTGCGAGAAGTAACCGTTGTACCCGATTTCCTTGCACGCCTGCAGGAAGACGTCCCAGGGGAGCGGATCGCGCTCGCTTCCCGGGGTGACCTCTTCCCAGCTGTACGGCGCACCGCCGACCGTGAATGCGGGGCAGAGGGAGATCGTGTGCGAGTACACCATGTAATCCTTCATCATGTGAACCGTGTTGCGGATGAACTCATGGTCGAAGCGCTCGAAGAGCGGGAGGTCGAGTCCGATCTTCAGGTTGGATGCGCCGACCTCCTCGATCATCTGGAGGGCTTCTTCATTGTTACCGGTGATCTCGGGATGCGTCTGGAGCGCGAGATCGATCCCCTTGTCTGCGGCGTAGTCGGAGACTTCCTTGAGGGCGCGGCGGACCTGGTGCCACGCTTCGAGGAAGTCCTCGTTGCGGGAGACCCGGCGCGAGCGCGACTCGAAGGCGGGAGACCCGTATCCCTGGCTCGCGTACGGGTTCTGGAAATACCCGTAAAAGGCGGCGAGGACGCGCACGACCTTGGATCCGACATCGGCCGCCAGATCGATCGCCGCCTTCGTGTACATGATCTCCTTTTCCTGCGGGTAGAGCAGCATATGGTTGCCCTCCTGGTAGTTGGTGCAACAGACCACGCCGCCGACCTCGATGTCGAGTTCCTTAGCGAGGTCGACGAGCTTCTTGCGGCGATCGGCGTCGAGGTCGCCGGGGAACCCGAGCGGCCGGTGCGCGTAAATGCAAGCGGCGTCGTATCCGAATTTCGCCGCGCGCCGGAAGGCGTCCTCGAGCGAGAGGCTCTCGTAATCGCGGGTGAAATACCCACCGTATCCGATGGTATCGAGACTGAGTTTCATGGTTGGTTCCTTTGTTTTGGGTTATAGAAATCGTTTGTCGGGAACTGCTTTCATCGATCGATTTCGGTATCGGATCTCGTGCAGGTCGCCATTCGGCTCATGCCCAGAACATTTCCCCAGGCTTCTCCTTGAATATGAGCTGCTGGAGGAGGGCGACCGCCTTGGCGAGTCCCTCTTCTGTGGAGGCGAGCGGGTCCTCGTGCTCGATGCTGAGGACGTAGTCGTATCCGACGACCCGCAGCGTGCTGATCATGTCGCGCCATACCTTTTCCCCCTGGCCGTATCCGAGGCTGCGGAAGGTCCACGACCGGTTGATCACGTCGCCGTAGTGCTTGGTGTCGAGCACGCCGTTGCGCTGCACGTTCGCCGCGTCGACGTACGTGTCCTTGGCGTGCACGTGGAACATGGCGCCGGCCGATCCGAGGTCCTTGATTGCCTGCACGGGGTCGATCCCCTGCCAGAAAAGGTGGCTCGGGTCGAAATTGCATCCGATCGCTTCGCCGCAGGCCTCCCTTAGCCTGAGGAGGGTTTCGGGGTTGTAGACCACGAATCCCGGGTGCATCTCGATGGCGATTTTAACCCCATTGTCGCGCGCGTGGCGGGCCTCCTTCTTCCAGTATGGGATAACCTTTTTCGCCCACTGCCACTCGAGGATTTCGGCGTAGTCGGGCGGCCACGAACAGGTCACCCAGTTCGGGTGCTTGCCGCCGGAGGGGGCGCCGGGGCAGCCGGAGAGCACGTTGATCACCTCGACGCCGAGCTGTCGCGCGAGGCGGACCGTCTTGCGCCAGGCGCCGTGGGATCCCGCGGCGAACTCCGGGTCGGGGTGGATCGGGTTTCCGTGGACGCTCAGGGCGCTGACGATCATGCCGCGGCTTTTCACGGCCTCGAGCAGCGCGTTGCGCCTGGCGGCGCTGCGCAGGAGTTCATCGGCGTTGCAGTGGTGGTTGCCCGGGTAGCCGCCGGTTCCGAGTTCCACGGCCTCGATTCCCGAATCCTTCATCTTGTCGAGCGCTTCCTCCAGCGGAAGCGCCTGGTAGAGGACGCTGAACAATCCGATTTTCATACTCTGCCTCCGTGTTCTGCGCGCACCGCAACGGGCGCGCTTTGGTTTTGGGGTTTACCGTTGGTCTGGTTCGATGCGTGAGTCTCCTTAACGACAAACGCGTTTGCGTTCGGACATCAGTTGTTCGGCCTGGCGGACGATCTCGGCGTGATCGAGGTTGTAGTGGGCCATGAGCTTACGCCAGTCGCGTCCCGAGCTGCAGAAGCGGTCGGCCACGCCCATGCGGGAGACCGGGACAGGATGGTGCCGCGACACGACTTCGCAGACCGCGCCGCCGAGGCCGCCGTGGATGCTGTGGTCTTCGGCGGTGACGATGGCGCCGGTCTCCCGGGCGGCGGCCACGATCGCCTCCACGTCGATCGGCTTGATCGTGTGGCAGTCCAGGACCCGGGCGTTGATTCCCTTTTCGGCGAGGATTCCCGCCGCCTGCATCGCCTGCGTCACCATGTGGCCGGTGGCGATAATCGTCAGGTCGTCGCCCTCGCGCACCCGAATCATCTTGCCGATCTCAAATTGCACGTCGTCCTCGTAGAGGTACGGCACATCCTGGCGGCCCAGCCGCATGAACACCGGGCCGTCGTACTCGGCGATCGTCTCGGTGGCGATCCGGGTCGTGACCGGATCGGAAGGGGAGAGCACGAGCATGTTTGGGATCGCGCGCATGACCGCGAGATCTTCCGCCGCCTGGTGTGACACCCCGTCCCCGCAGATCTCGACGCCGGCGTTGGTGGCGACGATTTTCACGTTCAGGCGCGGGTAGGCGATCGAGGTGCGCACCTGCTCGCTGGCGCGCAGGCTCGCGAACATCACGAACGTGCTCGCAAACGGAATCTTGCCGGTGGTGGCGAGACCGGCGGCGACGCACATCATGTTCTGCTCCGCCGCTCCCATGTTGAAGAACCGGTCGGGGAAGCGGTCGCCGAACTGGAACGTGTTCGTCGACTTGGCGATATCGGCTTCCAGTACGACGATGTTCGGATTCTTCGCGCCCAGCTCGGCGAGCGTTCGCCCGTAGATGACGCGGTTGGCAACGGGGTCGCGGCTCATGAGCGCACCTCCTCTTGCTCGAGCGACCGCATCCGCTCGTCGAGCTCGCGCAGGGCCTGCTCCGTCTGCTCCGGCTTGGTCGGGCCGCTGTGGAAGTCGACTTGGTTCTCCATAAATGAAATCCCCTTGCCCTTGACCGTTTCGGCGACGATGACGCTCGGCTTCCCGTTGGGGACCAGGCACCGCTGCACGGCCTCGTGAATCTGCGCGAAATCGTGTCCGTCGATTGCGTGGGCGTTCCACCCGAACGCCTCCCATTTCGGCGCGATCGGTTCGACATTGTTGATGGAAGCGGTCGGCCCGTCGGTCTGCAGCTTGTTGTTGTCGACCAGGACGATCATCCGCTCGAGCTTGTGGTGCGCGGCCGCCATCGCCGCCTCCCAGACCTGGCCCTCCTGCATCTCCCCGTCGCTGCACATCACAAAGGTGTTGTACTCCTTGTCGTCGAGCTTCCCGCCGAGCGCGATCCCCACCGCGCTCGAGACGCCCTGGCCGAGCGAGCCGGTGGTCATGTCGACGCCGGGGGTCTTTTTCATGTCGGGGTGCCCTTGTAGGGCGCTCTCGATGTCGCGCAGGGTCCAGAGGACCTCCTCGGCGAAGAACCCGCGCTCGGCGAGGGCCACGTACAGGGCGGGACAGCAGTGGCCCTTCGACATCACAAAGCGGTCGCGGTCGGGCCAGCGCGGCTCGTCGGGACGCACCCGCATCTGGTGAAAGTAGAGGTAGACGATCATGTCGATCGCCGACATCGCCCCGCCGTTGTGGCCCGATCCGGCGATCTCGATCATCTTGACGATATTGCCGCGCAGCTTCGTGGCGATCCGCTGCAGCCGGCGCACGTCCGGTTTGTCATTCGATTGGTTCATGGTGGCGTGGTTGGTCCCCGGGGGTGGCGAATGCGTGTCAGGTCCTTTTTTCCATCGCGGCGTCGAAGTAGCCCTCCGGGCTGCGGCCGGCGACCGTCCACCCCCCGTCGACGTAGAAAATCTGGCCGGTCATGTAACTGGAATCGTCCGAGGCCAGGAAGACGGCCGGCCCGACCATCTCCTCGGGCCTGGCGGCGCGTCCGAGCGGGACGACCGATCCCCAGGTCCGGTCGTAGTCCGGGTCGTCCTCGAGGTTGCGGTCGACCAGCGTCGGCCCCGGGGCAAAGGTGTTGACCCGGATCCGGTACGGCGCCAGCTCGACCGCCATCTGGCGCGTCATGGCGTGGATGCCGCCTTTGCTCGAGGCGTAGGCGACGAGGTTCTTGACGCCGAGCGCCGCACAGTTGGTGGAGACGTGAATGATGCTCCCGCCGCCGCCGTCGCGCATCATCCGCGCGGCCTCCCGGGAACAGAAAAACGGGCCCTTGAGGTTGGTGTCCAGAACGGCGTCCCACGTCTCCTCGGTGATCGAGAACAGGTCCCCCCAGCCGGTGACCGCGGCGTTGTTGACGAGGATGTCGAGGCGGCCGAACTCCTCTTGCACGCGCGCGAACATGGCGGTGATCGCGTCGACGCGCCCGACGTCCGCCTGCACGGCTGTAGCGCGACTCCCGAGGGCGCGGATGGCGTCGGCGACGGTTTCGGCTCCCGCGCGGTCGCGGTTGTAATTGACGACGACGTGGGCGCCTTCATTGGCCAACCCGAGCGCGAGGGATCTTCCGATTCCCTTGCTCGCGCCGGTGACCAGCGCAATCCTGTCCTTCAGTTTCATGCGGATTCCTCCCCGTAGTGGAGGAGTACTTTGACGCCTTGCTTGCGTTCACACAAATCAAAGGCTTCGCGCCAGCGATTCAATGGCAATCTGTGCGTGATCAACGGGGTCACGTCGATCGTATGGCGGCGGAGCAGTTCCATGACCGCCTCCCACGTCTGCAGGGAATGCCCCAGTGAGCCGTAGACGTGCAGCTGTTTGAATAAAATGGCGTCGAAATTCACCTGCACCTCGTGTCCGGCGATTCCGACCTGCACGTACTGGCCCATCGGGCGGAGCGCGTCGAGGCAGCCCTGGATGGAGGCCGCGGCGCCCGCGGCCTCGACGGCGCCGTCGACCCCCCGGCCCCCGGTTTCCGCGGCTACTGCGGCCGCGAGGTCGGTCTCCGAGATGTTCACCGTCGCCGCCGCGCCGAGGCTCCTCGCCATCTCAAGACGGGTCTGATCGGGAGCGGCGCCCGCTGCGATCACGCGGCATCCCTGCCGCACCAGCAGAATCAAACAGAGCAGCCCGATCGGTCCGGGACCGGAGAGGAGCACGGTGTCCCCGGGCCGGAACACGGCCAGCTCGCAAATCGGCTGGTAGGCGCTGGCCAGGGGCTCCGACAGCGCGGCCTCCTCGAGCGACACGTCATCCAGCAGGGGGTACACCTGGTCCTCCCGCACGACCACAAACTCCGTGAAGCTCCCGTTCACACCGTGGCCCATGCCCCGCCGGTTCCGGGAGAACATGTAGTATCCGCGACGCCAGTACGGGTCGCCCGGCTCGATTACCGCGGAGGAGGGCAGGGCCGTCACGCGGTCCCCGGGGCTCACCGAGGCGACCTCCGATCCAACCGCCTCCACGACTCCGGAGAATTCATGTCCGAGGATGACCGGCGGATAGTTGCGGAACGTGTCGTGGTAGACGTGCAGGTCGGTCCCGCATATGCCGGACCAGGCCACCCGGATCTTGACCCCGCCGGGCGTGAGTTCGGGTTCGGCGACGTCGACCAGGTCGACGTTCCCCGGGCCGGGCTTCGTTTTGACAATCGCCTTCACGTTCTCCTTCCGGTCAACAGCGCGCCCCCGCCTATTTGAGCGCCACCCACCCGCGGCTCTTCTCCGCCTCCGCCAGGGCGTCGATCACGAGCTGGCACTTGAGCCCGTCCTCGAAATCGGGGCTCGTGGGGCCGTCCTCGGCGATCGCCTTGAGCAGCGCGTAGAGCTGGTGGACGAACGTGTGCTCCCACCCGAGGATGTGTCCCGGCGGCCACCAGTGCCCGACGTACGGGTGGGCGCCCCCCTCCGTGACCATGATTCGCTGAAACTCGGCGCCGGGCGCGGCGCCGTCGTCGACAAATACCTCCAGCTCGTTGAGCCGTTCCAGATCCCACCGGATGCTCCCCTTCGTCCCGTTGATCTCGAACTGCAGCCCGTTCTTGTGCCCGGGACAAAACCGGGAGGTGTGGAAGAACCCGAGCGCCCCGTCCCGGAACCGCGCCAGGAACACCGCGGCGTCGTCGGTCGTCACCGGCTTCGGTTTGCCGTCGGCGCCGACGCGCTCGGGACGGAAAATCGTGCTCTGGCCGGTCACCTCCGCGAACTCGCCCACGAGGTAGCGCGCCAGGTCGATGATATGCGATCCGTTGTCGGCCATCGAGCCGGCGCCCGCCACCTTCTCATCAAACCGCCACACGAACGGCACGTCGGGGCTCATCGACCAGTCCTGCCGGTAGCTCCCGTGGAAACTGCAGACGTCGCCGATCGTTCCTTCGGTGACCAGCCTGTGCGCGTGGATGACCGCCGGCACCTGCCGGTAGTTGAAATTCACGACGTGCTTCACCTTGTTCCGGACGGCCGCCTCGTGCATCCGGCGGGCCTCGTCCCCCGTCAGGGCAAGCGGTTTCTCGCAGATAACGTGCTTGCCGGCCTCGGCCGCCGCCACCGCGATCGGACAGTGCGTGTCCCCCGGAGTCACGATGTCGATCACGTCGATCTCCGGGTCCGCAACCACGTTCTCCCACGACGTCTCAACCCGCTCCCACCCGTAATGGTCCGCGACCTTGCGCGCCGCCGCCTCGTTGCGGCCGCAGATCACACGCATCACAGGCCGGAACGGCAGCTCGTCGCCGAATACGTGCAGCGCCTTGATCGCATGGCTGTGCGCGCGCCCCATGAACTGATACCCGATCAACCCGATGTTCAATGCCCGCTTCTCACTCATCGTTCACTCCTCGTTTGCGCGTTCTCGTTGAAAGGTTGTCGAATCAACCGTGCCGGCCCTCCGGAGCCCCCCGGCACAGATTGCAGTCTTGCAACAACGCCGAAGGCGTCCAGACTATTCCAACCGGGCTCGTGCCTCCCACCTACGCCACCGCCGGCCTCGCGCCGGTGGAGCGGGCGGTCTGGTGCCGATTTGATCCGGACCGCTCCGTCCACCGCGATGAACCCGGTGGTGCGGTATGCAGAAATATCGGGCGCCGCGCAACGATCCCGACCCGTTGCGGTCGGAGGGGACAGGCAGGATTGCCCGTCCTACTTTGGTGGTTGTCTGAGGGTAGGGTAGGCGATCGCGCCTGCCTTGGGTTGGTGGTATTGGTGTGATTGGTGCCGGATCGCGAACCATAGCGGCCCTCTCGCGATGCCCCGGTTTTCAACAGCCTGCTAGGCCCACGGGGCGTCGGGTCGCTGCACGCAGAGCTTGCCGCCGGAGATGTCGAGGGCTGTGCCCGTTATGTAGGACGCGCGCTCCGAGGCGAGAAAGACGATCGGCGCGGCGGCCTCGTCGGCGGTCCCGAAACGCGCGAGGGCGATTTGCGCGCGCATCGCGGGGCCGTTGGCCTCACGCAGCTCGGCCGTCATATCGGTTTCGATGACGCCCGGGATATAAGCGTTCACGCGGATTCCGTGCGGGGCGCATTCGGCGGCCATTGTCCGCGTCAGTGACAGCACCGCGGATTTCAGCGCCGCGTACAGGGCTGCTCCGGCGGATGGAGTGACGGCGGCGTAGGAGGAGGCGTTGAGGATCACGCCCGCTTGTTGGGCACGCATCCGGCGAACCGCCTCGGCCGAGCAGTGCCGGATGCTCTCCAGGTTGATTCGCACGGATTCCTCCCATTGGGCATCCTCGAGGTCGGTGAACGCGGTTCCGTACCGGTAGATTCCCGCGTTATTGATCAGGATGTCGACGCCGCCGAGCTGTGTGTCGGCCGCCTCGAATAGTCCCCGGGAGCCGTTTTTTGTCGAGACGTCGGCAACGGCTGCGGCGAGGGCGGCGCTCGACCCACCGAGCGTTTCCACGGCCGCGTCGAGTCGATTCCGGTCGGTCCCGTTCAGGAGGACGTGGGCTCCTTCTTCGAGGAAGAGGCGGGCGGCGGCCAGTCCGATTCCGCGGCTGGATCCGGTGATGACGACTCGCTTGCCGTCGAGTCCGAGGTTCATGGTGCGGTTTCCTCCGGCTCGGGCCGCTGATCGCGCCGGCGTTTGAGTTCCATCGCCACCTCCATGATCATGTCCTCCTGGCCGCCGACCACGCGGCGGCGGCCCAGTTCGATGAGGATGTCGCGCGGGTCGAGACCAAGCTTTTCCACGACCCGGAACGTGTGGAGGAGAAAGCTCGAGTAGACCCCGGCGTAGCCGAGGGAGAGCGCTCCTTTGTCAATCATCTGCGGGCGCTTGAGCATGGGGCGCACGATTTCCTCGGCGGCATCCATCACCCCGTAGAGGTCGACGCCGGTCTCGTATCCGCTCTTCTCGAGGGCGGCGACGAGGACCTCCGTGGCGGCGTTGCCGGCGCCGGCGCCGAGCCCGGCGAGACTGCCGTCGACCACGGTGGCGCCGGACTCGATCGCGGCGAGCGAGTTGCCGATCGCCAGCCCGAGGTTGTTGTGCGCGTGGAACCCGACATGGCACCCGAGCGCCCCGCGCAACGCGCCGACCTTTTGGCGGACCTCGTCGGGAACCATGGCGCCGGCGGAGTCGACCACGTAGACCACGTTGGCGCCGTAGGACTCCATCAGGCGGGCCTGTTCGACGATCTTGTCGGCGCCCTCCATGTGGGATAGCATGAGGAATCCGATGACTTCGAGTCCGATCTGCCGTGCCAGCTTCATGTGCTGTTCGGAGATGTCGGCTTCGGTGACGTGCGTCGCGATGCGCGCGACGCGGGCTCCCTCCTCGTAAGCCATTTCGAGATCCTCCTGGACCCCGATCCCGGGCAGGAGCAGCACCGCGAGCTTGCTGTGCGACATCTCCGGGGGCGCGGCCTGCAGCATCTCGCGGTCGCTGAGCCGGCTGGGGCCGTACTGAATGGACGAGCCGCCGAGTCCGTCGCCGTGCGTCACCTCGACGGTGTCGACGCGCGCCCGGTCGAGTGCTCCGGTAATCCGGCGGATGTCGTCGGCGCTGAACTGATGCGAGACGGAGTGCGACCCGTCGCGCAGGGTCGTGTCGATCACCCGGATGTGCTTTTGCTCCTTCGCGCTCATGTCGATGCTTTCCGAATCTGTGCGGCGACCGCCTCACCGGCGGCGAGGGCGGCGGAGGTCATGATATCGAGGTTGCCGGCGTAGGTGGGCAGGAAGTCGCCGGCGCCCTCGATCTCGACCATGATCGTGACCTGGTTGCCGTCGAACACCGGGTCGAACTTGAGCCGGTAACCCGGGACGTACTGCTGGACGGTCGCGATCATCTCGTGGACCGAGCGGGTGATCGCATCCCGGTCCGGTTCGCCGTCCACGGTGGTATAAATCGTGTTTTGCTTGAGAATTGGGGGTTCGGCGGGATTGAGGATGATGATTGATTTGCCCCGGCCGGCGCCGCCGACGCGCACGAGCCCGCCGGCGGTGGTACTGGTGAACTCGTCGATATTCTGGCGGGTGCCCGGTCCCGCGCTGCGGCTGGCGATCGTTGTGACCGTCTCGGCATAGGCGACCGGTTGGATCCGGCTGACGGCGTAGACCATCGGAATCGTCCCCTGACCCCCGCAGCTGACCAGGTTGAGATTGCGCTCGGCTCCGACGTCGCACCGGATCGCCGGCACCACGAACGGGCCGACGGCCGCCGGCGTCAGGTCGATCGCCACCTTCCCGGCATCGCGGAGAAGTGGAGCGTGTTTTCGGTGTGCGGCGGCGCTCGTCGCGTCGAACACAATCTCGATCGAACCGTCCGCCAGGACGGCATCGATTCCACCGGACGATGTCGGGACGCCGCGTTCGTGGGCGCGCGCGATCCCGGCGGAACCGGGGTCGATACCTGCGAACAGCGCAACCTCGAGCGCCGCGCTGCGGCGCAGGATCTTCATCAGCAGATCCGTTCCGATATTGCCGGTTCCCAGGATTGCAGCCCTTGTCTTGCCGTCAGCGTCAGCCATCGCGTGTGCGTTCGAACTTACCGCCGCGCCCGAACCGCGCAAGGAAATAGGCTGCCGCGGTGTGGAATCGGATCATCGGCGGACGGCTCGGCGATCCGTCCCGGACCGTTCCGTCCACCGGGATGAACCCGGTGGTGGGGTATAAAATAAAGAGCGCCGCGCGAGACGCCGACCTGTTGCACCCCCGCGCCTCAGCTCCAGCGTTAGTGCGCCGAGCGAAGCAAGGCGCTTCTTGTCCGGTGAAAGTCCGGATGTTTCAAAGTAACAACCATACAGAAACTACCGAGTGTTGCGTGTATGTCAGCTAAGTCATTGGAATCAGGGTACATGGTGGTCAACGACAATTATTCTTCCCCATCTGACGACAATTAAAACTCCCCATGGTTGGGGCAGTGATCTTCGGGCATATTGGTTAGGATTTTGGGGTGGATGGTGCTTCCCCCGCCGGGTGGAAGGGCCGTAGGCCCTGGAGCCCGGCGGGGGAAGCAAAGGAAAAGGTCTATTTTTTCGCTGCCGGCTTTCGCCGGTAAACTCGAGGATGACGCTGTGATGGACCAACCGGTCGATCGCCGCCATCGCCGTCATCGGATCATGGAAGATTTTATCCCATTTGGTGAACGGCAGGTTCGAGGTGATCATGAGCGAGCCGCGCTCATAGCGTTCGGCAAAGAAGTTAAAGAGCACTTCCATTTCGGCGCGGTCGTGCTGAACATAGCCGATATCATCGATGATAATCAGCTCATGGCGGGCCAGTCGCTTGAGTTTCTCATCGAGGCGCAGTTCTTCCTTTGCCCGCAATAACAGCTGGACCAACTTGAAGGCGGGGGTGAACCAGACACTGATCTGATGGCGCAGAATCAACTCCCGGGCAATCGCGCACAAACAGTGTGTTTTGCCGCGCCCGGGAAGCCCAAAGGCAAGGACATTGGTCGACTTGCCAACGAAGCTTCCATCGAGCAGGGCATCCATATGCTTGCGCACCGCTGGAGCGAGTTTGCCCTGTTCAAGGTTGGCGAGGGTTTTGCCTTCGGGCAACGCACTCTGAACCAGTAAACGGCCAATGCGCCGTTCATGACGCACCTGGTGCTCGCGTTCGCACAGCTCCTGCAGGAATCGCAGGTAATCCCAAGATTCCCGGCGTGCCAGTTCCGTCACTTCCATCAGACTTTGGCGGATGGTCGGCAATCGAAACTCTGCCAGAAGACTTTCAACATAAGCGCTCTCAGCCATGGGTCACCTCCGCGCTCAACAAACAGTCATAAGGATTCAGATCCGCTTCAATCTCCCGGCCGCTGTAACGCCATTGGCCTTGTTCCCCCAACTCGGCGGACCCGATCCAGTGTCAGCTCCCCGGTGCCTTTGAGCCGGCTCAGAAGCTCCTCCATTGGCTCCATGCCATGCACAAGGCTCAGGCGCAGCATCTGCAGGTAATCGCTGTCAGCGCGGCCGATCGAAAAGCGTTCCCGCAGCTGATCGTTCACTTCCCGCCAAAGCAGCGAGGGATAAAAGCTCTCCCGGTAGCGGTAGCGGGCAAATGCTCCGGGCTTGCGGCATAGATCCTCGATCAAATGACGCCAGTCCACACAGGCTCCCCCCGTGTTGGCATGGCGTTCAAAAGCCGCCACACAGCTCTGTTCATGCCACAGCTCAATGCGGCTTTCGTAGATGCGGGCCCGCAGCCTCCGGGTTCGATACTTCGAGGGTACCGAATAACTGCCCTTGCCCACGCGGGCCAACGCATACTTGTTGACCCGGCAATCCACCTCCTCGAACTCCGCCAGCCGCCACTGCGGCAATGGTGCCAATGCCGCCTGTTCCTCGGCAAACTTGCTGCGGCGGCGCTCATTGCGCTGTCTCAACTGCTGCTCGAGCCAAAGCACGTATTGCTCCACACTATCAAAATCGCCGCTGCCGCGCAGTTGCAGCGCATCGGCCAGATAACCTCGCAGATGACTGTGGGCGCTTTCCACATCGCCATTCTCGTTCGCCGCCCCCAGCTGGATCGTCTGCGCCCGCATCCCGTAGTGGGCCAGCAATCCCAGAAAACGATCGTTGAACACCCGATTGGGACGCCCTTTGCCAAGCCGATGGGTCGCGGTTGAGGAGTTGTCCACCTGGCAGCACTCTGGCACCCCACCAGCCTCCCAAAGTGCCCCCTGCAGCCCGCCCTTGAGCGACGCGAATGACTCGGAACGGCAGGGCTGTGCCCATTCCCAGTTCGAATACGTCAGAACCACATGACAAATCAGGTGCCGGTAAGCCTCTCGGCAGATCGTCACCTCAAAATCACGGGGATGGAACCAATCCAGCTCGAGCAGCCGCCCCGGCTCATGCAACTGCTCAAAAAGATCATCCCCGTTCCTACCCCAGCTCACTCGTCTGAGGCCATCCCCCCTAACGGATGGGGAATTTTAATTGTCGTTGATGGGGAGTTTTAATTGTCGCTCGCCACCAGCCCCTAACAGCGAAAGTTATCTTTTGTGTACGAGGGGTGATCAGCCCCGTCCTCGCCAACGTATACCTGCACTACGTGCTGGATCTGTGGGCAGAGAAGATCGTTCGCAAACGCAACCGTGGCGCCATGGTGTACATGCGCTATGCCGACGATTTTGTCGTGGGCTTCGAATATGGAGACGATGCGGAACAGTTCTATCGGGAACTGTCCGGGCGTCTCTCGAAGTTCGGCCTGAGTATGGCAGAAGACAAGAGCGCAATCCTCCTTTTTAGTCGTTGCGATGTGAAAGGCGGCGGATGTTTCACCTTCCTCGGATTCGAGTTCTATTGGGGAAACACCCGCCACGGCAAAACGACGGTGAAGCGACGGACTTCCAAAAAGAAGTTCCGGGCTTCGCTGGCGAATCTGAAGGAATGGCTCGGCAAGAACCGCAGCCGTCCTCTGAAGGTGCTGGCCATGACGCTGCGACGGAAGTTTCTCGGTTACTTCAACTACTATGGAGTGATCGGAAACTCAGACCGTCTGTGGCGTTACTGGCGCGAGAGCCGACGGCTCATCTTCAAAGCCCTCAATCGTCGCAGCCAGCGGAACAGCTACAACTGGGCCACGTTTGATCAAATGTGGAAGACGCTGGCCATTTCCGGTCCGAAAGTCATAGAAAAGCCCTACAACCAACACCACCAATGAACCCTCTCCTACAGTTGAACAACGCCTCGCTCAATCCACTGCGTGACCGTTCAGAGGAGCCTTATGCGGGTACCGAGCGAAGCGACATCATTAAACCGCACGTAGGGATCTGCGAGGGGGCCGCCCGGTAACGGGCGGTCCTCCTCGATGTGCGTCATGGACTCAAACACGAATCAAATCAAGGCGGTAGTATTTGATCTCTTCGAGACGCTCATCACGGAAGCTGGTGTCAAGCAGCTCAGCAAATCAGATGTCGCCGAACGTCTCGGTGTGGAAGAGGAAGACTTCCACCGTGAATGGTCAGCACGCTTCTGTGGCCGCCACCGCGGATGGTACGCCAGTTACGCTGATGTCCTTGTGGCGATCTCCAGGACCCTAGGCGTGGAACCATCAATGCGTGACATCTCCTCTCTCCAAGACCAAAGAAACAAGATCAAGGCCATGCCGTATGACCGTATCGAAGACACCGTGCTTAAGGCTTTGCACGGCATCAGAGCTCTCGGCCTCAAGGTCGGCCTGATCAGCAACTGCGCTTCTGAAGAGGTGGCAGCATGGCCTCACTCTCAACTCGCACCGCTGTTCGATGTGGTGGACTTCTCCTGCGAGACTCACCACATGAAGCCGGAGCCCGAGGCGTATCTACTAGCAGCCGGCGCCTCGAAGTGTCGCCTACCCAAGCCGTGTTCGTCGGGGATGGTGGTTCGGATGAACTCGCAGGCGCAGCCCGTGTAGGGATGGTCCCAGTGTGGTCTACATGGCTCCTCCGCCGGTGGCCGCATTGGAATCGGAATTCTCACCCACATGAATGCTGCTTTAGTGAGGCACGGTCGCCCCCAGAGATTGTTGAGCATGTGCGAGAGCTGCTAACCATCGAACCAGGCGCGGTTCGTGCCGGACGAGCCCGGGAGACGGGGATTGAGTGACAGCTCATGAAACGAGTCGAAACAGTCCAACCGGTGAGTCGCCGCGCAGGTGGCGGCAAGTCCGGTCCGCAAGGAACCGTATGAGTCAAAGTTCAAGTACGGGTCTGTGGGGAGGATCGGGGGCAACCCCGGTCTTTACCCGGAAGGTACCAGATCCTGATGGAGGGTCCGGACACTTATCCTCAGAACAATCGATCGAGCCAACTTTCCCACTGCATGGCTTCGCGGCTCCAGCGTCGTGTTCCAGCGTGTGTTGGGCAGAAGGAGAGGTTTGGCTCGACTGAAGCCGGGTTTTCGGCTAAATTTCCGTCATGAATTTACTGGAAGTTTCACCCGGAGAAGATTTCCGTTTGTTCCTGCGCTATGACGACGGCGCCAGCGGCGAGGTCGACCTATCGGGACTTGTTGGTCGGGGCGTCTTCTCCGCCTGGTCCAACCCGGGCGTTTTCCAGCAGGTGCGGCTTACCGAGGCAGGCCACCCTGAATGGCCGGGAGGGATTGATCTCTGTCCTGACGCTCTGTACATGCAATTGACCGGAAAGCGGCCGGAGGAAGTGTTTCCGTCGTTGAAGCATCTACGCACCCATGCCTGAGCTATCGCGGTTTTATGGCATCGTGATCCAGATGTACTTCGGCGATCATCCGCCGCCCCACTTTCATGCAATTTACGGCGGCAGCAAAGCAGTCGTGGACATAGAGACGCTGGCACTCATTGACGGTAACCTGCCACCACGCGCGCGCGGCCTTGTCATTGAATGGGCCACCATCCATCAGCATGAATTACGTGAAGCGTTCCGGAAAGCGGAGGCCCTCGAAGCTCCTGAGCGAATCGCACCGCTTGACTAAGGAGAGGGTCTCCCAATTACGAAGGTTTCAGTAAAGAGCGTCTTGGCGAGGAGTTGGCAGATTCAATCGTTCTATTGTTGGCGATCGCTTCCAGGTACAAGATTGTTGTGCAGTCAGCTGTACAAGAAAAGTTCTTCTGCAAGGACTTTCAGAGAGAGTGGCCGTCCGAGACTGCGGAAAAAGAGCCGTGACTACACGGCGTGGGAGGGAATTCGCTGCGCTCGAGCTGCCACGACCCATAGCGATCTATTCTGATCCACACGCGGACAAATCGATGCACTCAATGACGAGAAGGTGCCGCTTCTCCTCATGAGTGATCTTCACGTCCTCCGCGATCACATAACGCCTTATGAAAGAATGTCTATGTCCCAAGAAGAGACATCTCCCCTGAGCGGCCAGGTAGCGCTCGTGACTGGTGGCGGACGCGGCATTGGCCGTGCGATCGCTTTTGCACTTGCGGATGCAGGCGCTGCGGTGATGGCCATCGCGCGGAGCCAGGCCGAGGTCGACGAAACGGCAGCGGTCATCAACGACCGCGAGGGTCGTGCTATCGGCCTAACCGCCGACGTTACGGATCGCGTTGCTGTCCAGGAAGTAGCCTCGGAAGCCGAGACCCTCCTGGGACCGATCGACATACTCGTCAACAACGCCGGGATTGGAGGTCAAACCCTGCCCCTTTGGGAAACCGATCCGGACGAATGGTGGCGGACCGTCGAGGTCAACCTTCGTGGGCCCATGCTGTTCGCCTGGGCGGTGTTGCCGTCGATGATCCGGCGCCGGTCGGGCACGATCGTCAACGTCGGCAGCTACGCGGGGATTCGCGCCAGCACAGGCTCCCTGGTGGGAGGCTCATACCCGACGAGCAAGGCGGCGCTCGTGCGCTTCACCGACACCCTGGCAGCAAGCATGGAAGAGTACAACGTTCGGGCCTTTACCATCAGCCCGGGCCTCGTCCTCACTGCCATGACGGAGGCCATCGACGAGTTCCGGACTGTCCCGGAGAGCGCATGGTCACCCCCGGAAGCCGCGGCATCACTGGTCGTGAGGTTGGCTGCGGGCGAAGGAACGGCATTAAATGGAAGGTTCATCCATGTTAACGATGACCTGGACGAGATGCTTCGGGAGGAAACGCGGATCAAGGCAGAGAGCCTCTACACCCTGCGGCTGAACAACCTTGCCGGTCCTGTCCATTAATGCGGTCCCATGATTCAGGGATTTAAAAAAACGGAGGCGGACACTGATCTGGAAAAGATTTTAACTCAAGAGAAAATAGTCATGAAGTATCTATCTCCGATTCTTGATCGAGAACAAACTGTAAAACAAACCAAATATTATCGTGATTCCTGGATGTTGGTACAATGCCAGGAAACAGGAATTGTTCTCGGGATTTTGTGGTGCGCCAAGCGTGTCGAGTCCTGACTAAAAGTTGACCGTGTTTTTGGTTCTTTGGGTTGGTTGTGATCGTGTGTGGTTGGTGGGGTCAGCGGGCAATGGCGCTCGGTTAAGGGATGCATCGCAATCGGGCACTGGTGTCCAGCTAAAAGGTTCAAACCGATTGGCAACAGTTTCAATATCAGTATGATATACGATTCCTAACGTGTCACGCATTTGAAATCGCTCCACGCGCCCAGCTGAGATTGAATCTCAACTCTATGAATCAAAGCCGACTCATTTTCACCCAAATGATTGATCTGCTGGATCGCAAGGAACTCGAGCGTTGCCTGCAATGCCATCCGATGCCCCGAGCCAACAGGAGCTTCAGTGGACGAGATCAATTTCTGACGATGGCATTCGCTCAGGCGACTTTCAGGGAGGGACTTCGTGACATTGAAGCATGCCTGCGGGGAAGTCCCCATCTTTACGCTATGGGTATCCGTGGTAATGTTACACGAACAAACATTGCATATGCGAATGAGAACCGCCCTTGGCAGGTCTATGCCGATCTGGCCCAAGTCCTCATTCGCAAGGCCCGGCGTTTGTATCACAATGACTCCACCGATCTGAACTTGGATGAAATCGTCTACGCACTGGATTCCACGACGATTGATCTGTGTCTTTCGATGTTTCCTTGGGCGACATTCCGCCAGACGAAAGCAGCGGTCAAGATGCACACGCAGATTGATCGTAACCACTCAACTTGCGCATCTGGCGAGAGTGCCGCGAATCGGTGATGATGGGCGCGAGCTTACGGGTTCAGTCGTTCTTTGACTTTTTCCAGCCGTGCGGCGTCAGCTCGTCGATACG
>SLNJ01000010.1 GCA_007133065.1 Opitutales bacterium | reverse complement strand
TCAGCTGGGGATGCAGGCGCGCCGCGTCAATTTCGACAACTACGCCCTCTTCAAACGCGAGGCCGCGTCGGGGGGGTACCGCGTGCTCGAATGGGAGATGGGCGGCGGCGGGCCGATCGCGATCGCGTTCAACCTCAATCGCCGCGGCGATCCCTTTCTGCACGATCTCTTCAACGATCGCCGTTTTCGCATCGCGATGTCTCACGCGCTCAACCGCGATGAGATCAACGAAGTCCAGTTCCTCGGGGTCGGCAAACCGCGCCAGATGGCGCCGCCGCGGGGCTCGGCTTACTACTCGGAGGAACTGGCGAACGCGCATATCGAGTTCGATCCGGAGAAGGCGAACCGCCTCCTCGACGAGATCGGGTTGACCGAACGGACCCCGGACGGATTCCGGAGGCGTCCCGACGGGCGCCCCCTGCAGATCCTGCTCGACACCTCCGATTCGATGGGTTCGCAGCAGGCGATCCGCCTGATCGCCACCCAGTGGCGGGCGGTCGGGGTGGACGCGCGGATGCGCATGATGTCGGGTCCGCTGATCAACCAGCGCCGCAACACCCGCCAGCACGACCTGATGATCTGGTGGGGCGAGAATGAGAAAAACCCGATCATGGATCCGCGATACTACGTCCCGATCGGTCTCGGTGCGGATTGGGCCCCGGACTATCGGCAATGGTACGGTTTGCGGTTTCACGATGAGGCGCTCGGCGAAGACGTTCCCCGGGGCGTGGAACCGCCGGAGGATTTCATGCGGCTGTACAACATTTGGGACCGGATCCTGGTTGAGCCCGACGCCGAGGAGCGGGTCCGGCTCTGGCAGAAGATCAACGACATCCAGCAGGAGGAGCTCTACACGATCGGAGTCGTCGGGTACATTCCGCAGCTGATCCTGGTGAAAAACACATTCCGCAATGTCCCCGACAATGCGATTTACGGTTTCACCTACCGCAGCCCGGGGGTGGCCGCACCTGAATGCTTTTCCATCGACGAGGAGGGACGCTGAGCGATGTATGGCTTGATTGTAAGGCGCTTTCTCTGGCTGATACCGACGCTGATCGCGATTTCGCTGATCTCGTTCGGCATCATCCAACTCCCCCCGGGCGACTACCTGACCACCTATATCCTTGCGTTGGAGGAGAGCGGGCAGGCGGTGAACATGGCCGAGATCGAAGAGCTCCGGCGGGAGTTCAATCTGGACGATCCGTTTTTTATCCAGTACGGCAAGTGGTTCAACGACCTCCTGCCCTTCGGTTTCCGCGCGGACGAGGGGAACTACCTGCGGGTGCGCGACGAAGCGGGTGAGTGGCGCATCAACTGGCCGTGGTTCAAATGGCCGGATATGGGCCGATCGATGGAGTGGAACCGCCCGGTGACCGAGTTGATCGCCGAGCGTTTGGCGCTGACTGTGGCGATTTCGATCACCACGCTGCTGTTTACCTGGATGATCGCGGTGCCGATCGGAATCTTCTCGGCGGTTCGGCAGTATTCGTTAGGGGACTACATCTTCACGTTTTTGGGCTTTATCGGGCTGGCGACCCCGAACTTCTTGCTCGCTTTGATCTTCATGTACATCGGGATGACGTTTTTCGACACCGCGGGCGGGCTCTTCTCCGAGGCTTACCGGGACGCCGCCTGGAGCTGGGCGAAGGTCGTGGACCTTGCCAAGCACATCTGGATTCCGGTGATCGTGATCGGAACCGCCGGTACCGCGGGGATGATCCGTGTGATGCGCGGCAATCTTCTGGACGAACTCCAGAAGCAGTATGTGGTCACCGCCAAGGCAAAGGGGAAGCGCGGGTTCATCCTCACACTCAAGTATCCGGTGCGCATGGCGGTCAACCCGCTCATCAGCACGGTCGGGTGGGTGCTCCCGATGATCATCTCCGGCGACGTGATCGTCGGGGTCGTGCTCGGGCTTCCGACGGTCGGACCGCTTCTGCTGCAGGCGTTGATGAATCAGGATATGTATCTTGCGGGAAGCATGGTGATGCTGATGGCGGTGTTGACCGTGATCGGCACGCTGATATCCGACCTGCTGCTGTTGTGGCTGGACCCGCGCATTCGTTACGAGGGAGGAACTCGCTGAGCCATGGCATCACAAGACCCAATGCAATCGGTTTCGGAGGATCGGAACGCCGACGCCGCTCTGGAGGAGGAGGTCGGCCTGCCGGCGGGCGCGGAGGCCAAGGAGGTTCTTACCGCCTCGCAGTGGCAGCTGATGTGGTGGAAGTTTCGCCGCCACCGTCTGGCGATCTGGTCGAGTCTGGTCCTGCTGCTGTTCTATGTGATCGGTCTGATGTGCGAGTTTGTCGCGCCGTACACCCTGGACTACCGCGACGTGACCTATGCCTACGCACCGCCACAGCCGCTGCGCTTTGTCTCGGAGGATGGCATCCACCTCTGGCCGTTTGTCTACGGATTCGTCACCGAACGCCATCCGGTGACCCGCGAGCGCGTGTTCGAGGAGGATCGTACCCAGCGCTACCCGGTGCGCCTATTCGCCCCTGCGGATCCATACCGGCTGCTGGGGGTGATTCCGCTGCGCTTTCACCTGTTTGGAGTCGGGGATCCGGTTCCGGTTGAGAATGCGCTCGCGCGCAAGGCGGAGGACCCCGACGCCTTTCCCCCGCAATCCGATCATGGTTCGATCCATCTGCTCGGGACCGATTCGATGGGGCATGACCTCTTTTCGCGAATCCTGTACGGCACCCGGGTCTCGCTGACGATCGGATTGGTCGGGGTGGCGATCAGCTTCGTGCTGGGGCTGATCATCGGGGCGATTTCCGGGTTCTTCGGGGGGCACATCGACAACTTCATCCAGCGCGTGATCGAGATCATTATCGCGTTTCCCACGCTTCCGTTGTGGATGGCGCTGGCGGCGGTGCTTCCGCAGCATTGGTCCCCGATCACGGTGTACTTTGGAATCACCGCTGTGCTGGGGATTATCGGCTGGACCGCGCTTGCCCGGCAGGTGCGCGGGAAAATCCTCTCGTTGCGCGAGGAGGATTTCGCCATGGCCGCGATGCTCCTTGGCGCATCGCGCGCACGGGTGATGTTCCGCCATCTGCTCCCCTCGTTCATGAGCCACATCATCGTCAGCATCACGCTGACCGTGCCCGCCATGATTCTCGGGGAGACGGCGCTCAGTTTTCTCGGGCTGGGATTGCGGCCTCCGGTGACGAGCTGGGGCGTCCTCCTGCAGGAAGCGCAGAACATCCAGGCCGTTGTCATGCAGCCGTGGTTGCTCACGCCGGCCATCGCAGTCATTGTCGCGGTGCTCGCGTTCAACTTTGTCGGGGACGGACTGCGCGACGCTGCGGACCCGTATTCGTCGAGGTAGGCGGATTCGTGCAAAGCGCTGTCGCGTCCTCCTCGAAGAGGTTGACAG
>SLNJ01000004.1 GCA_007133065.1 Opitutales bacterium | reverse complement strand
TCCCCCGATTATGCACGGATCTTGAAACTGACAACACGCTGCAGCGGACCCCCAGACCGCTCAAATACGCCGATTCACCCTTCGCCCTGAGAGGCTATGGGATGCTTGTGAAATTCAAACATTGCTGGGAAGGGGTTAGGGGGAGGATTGTGTTTCGTCACACATCCGCGCGCTTGCGGTGTCAGCGGAGCACACAAGGATTGGATTTGCAAGGGGATAATGGCGGGGGGATTGGAGAGCGGGTTTTGTGTCGCGGTCTATGGATTTGCACCGATGAAAACATTCCTCGACTACAACACGAAGATGATCCAGGCGCTTGACCGACAGGAACGATGGGACGGGATGAAACTTTCCCGTCCAAGCTAACCCGCTGATTCCGCGTGGGGTGCGGGTATGCGCCAAGAGGGCTGCAGCAGGAGTCACCGTTCCTAATTGCCAGCAGAATGTGTAACCGATGTCCCCAGATAAAGTGTTACCGATGTCCTCGGATCATACCAGTTCCTTGGTCGATGCTCCATGTCCCGTCCAGAAGCTGTAGTGCAAAATCTCCTCTTGTGAACTCGGGGAGAATCCAGGTGTGGGCCGGATTTCCCCCTTGGGAATGTCATCGGTCTAGCGGCTTGGTCGCGGTGCGGCGACCTTTAGTTGCTCGGTCGTCGATTGCGTCGCTGCTTCTGTTTTCTTGTCACATTCTTGACACCACTTCCGTGAAACCCGTATATATAAAGGAAATAGGCGAGCTTCCCAAGCTTGAGATGAGGGTTCGACTCCCTCCGCCCGCACCATTTGCCGAAACGCTCACCCGATGAAAGAGGGGCAACCCGTGCGTTGCGTCAAGATGCCGACGTTGGTGTGGCGGTCTGCAGTTTCCGGGCCTCCTGAAGAACTGGTTCGGGCAGCGGTTCCGCGCTTGCGGCGCAATCCAGAAAATCCTCGAGGTGGGCCATGGAGGCGGTGCCTCCGATCGTGGTGAGGATCCGTGGTTCACTTGCGGCGAGCCGGAGGTTGAACTCCGTCGCATTTTGGCAACCGGCGGTTTCGATCAACCTGGAGAGATGGTCGGCTTTGCGTTGACTCGCCGGGTCATTCGGACCGCCGCCGAGCGTGCGGAGAGCGAGCGTGGGGATTTCCCGTTCACGAATTGTACTCCAGGCGGCGTCGGTACACTCCCGCTGGCAGGCGTTCCAGTAAAGGATCGCGCCATCGACGAGTTCGCTTCCCAGAATCGCCTCGACAGCGGCTTCGGAGTTGTTGCGCTGGAGAAAGATAACCGCTTTCCGGATCAGACCCCGCTCACGCAGCGCCGCAAGCTCATCAACGAGGGCGCCACCTCCGGCCCGGAGTTGATCGACAAGGTTTCCCGGCTCCGGATCCATCGAGACGAGTTGGGCCACGTCGAGGGCCTCAAGCCCTAGGCGACGGCACGAGTCCTCCACCTCGAACCGCATCAAAGAGACCGAGGCATCCCTTACCTTGATGACCATCTGGGGGACCCGCGTGCGATCCTCGTCGAAAGCCCTCCGCAAGACCATGTAGGTGAACCCATTGTTGTAGGTCGGACTGGCGTGAAACCAGACGCGCGCTTCCATGGCCCGGCGGACGACACGTAGATCGCCATCAACATCCGCCGGATTCTTTCCGAGCGACATGCAGCCAAAAGTATAGGGTGTGAATGTGAGCATTGCTCAAGTCTATACGCGCCGGATCCAAGGCGTCAATCATTGTGGCAAGGGTATTCGTTGACTCTACGCTGGATCGCTATGGCATTTGGCCATCGTAATTCTGATTTCGAGTATTTAGCTGCCCGATGAATGGCTTGGGCTCGGGCAGGTCCGTTACGTGACGTACTACATTGTTGAGGAAATCCCTGGTCTCCTGACACCAGAAGTTCCAGGACTTCGGGGTCAACTCCCCGTGGGATGCATGCTTTAGCGTCTGAAGCAGGGTGTCGCGGGGGCTTCGTGCAACGCAAGGGGGAAAGGACTTTGCTTTGATCGCTCATTCGAACGTGCATTGATGTGCTTGGATTCCCGCATGCAAGGATCATGCAGGCAGAGGCGGAAAATGGGGCACTGTTCAACTCTCAATCTTCGCAAGCGTTTTGACGAATGCCGCAACGTGGGGGCAGGTCAACGGTGTGGTCGCCCCAACCCTCAACCCACCGGTTGTCGTCCCACACCGAGCCAGGACGGTTGACGTTCACCCCAGCGTTCGTGCCCTCGCCAAGCACACCGGGCCACTCGAAGTCGCCAGCGAAACGGTTGCCATAGATGTGAATGTTCTCGTTGGATTCCTTGGCGCCGTGGCTGCTTTCGCCGCCGACGATCCCCCATCCTCCACCATTCCCGATGATGTAGTTGTCGCGGAGGGTCACGTTGACAATCGGATTGTTGGCATACAGGGCCACGCCACTCGACCGCGACCCGGTCAGGTTGATGTAGTTCCGCTGGACGATGAGGTTACCCGTGCCCGACGAGCTACCCCGCCAGCTCATGCCAGAACCCTTGTTTTGCCACGTTGGGCGGGAACCGTCAAAGTTGTGGGCGAAATAGTTCTCTGTGATCGTGACGTTGTCGTTGTGAGGCTGCATCCCAGCCCTGTAGCCCCGAAGGTAGTTCCGGCGGATGGTGGTATCGCCGTATGCCAAGATACCGATGGAACCAACGTCCGCTATCCATCCAGTTGCCAGGTCATCCTCGACGACGCAGTTCTCGATAAGTACGTTCGACGCTTCCGAACTGACGCGGATGCCGTTCGCCTGGTCACGGTGGCGAACCTTACAGTTGCGGATCGTCACGTCGTTGTGGAGAACGTGGATGCCGACTGCGCCCTGGCCCGAAACGGTGACGAACAGGTTCTCGATGACCTGCCCGTCATTTTCGCTGACGACGGCCCCCGAAGCGCCCAGTACGGACGGATTGAGCAGTCCCGTCATCTCCGGCGTGAGTTCCATTCCGTGCGTTATCTCCGGACCAGGCACCGGTGTGGGTGTGGGAGTCTCCTGAGCGGTGAGGGAGAGAGCATTCGGAAAGAGAAGGAGTGCCAGACCGAGGAGGTATTGGAGTAGATTTTTCATGGTAAGGATTGGTTTTGATGATGTTTGTATCCGCAGCAAGCATCATATCGCGCGTTTTAACGCCGGCGGTCCGGGTGAGTGGCGCTGCGGCGACATGGCGGTGGTCGATCTTTCCGATGGTTGGAGCGGGGTCGCTTCTGCAGAACGCGACCCAGGACTTCGGGATCTTGATAATAGCGGCGTGGGAGTTCTGGAACGAGTCACATTTTGATTTGCATTCGCAATCAAAGAAGGTGAAAACATCCATATGGCAGACAAGAAATATTGGGTCGTGGGAACAACCCACATCGACCTCGCATGGTTGCGGGATAG
>SLNJ01000033.1 GCA_007133065.1 Opitutales bacterium | reverse complement strand
GGACGCTGTCCCTCCAGATGATTTACATCCGCCTGCAACATGGACAGGCGGGGACGCTGTCCCTCCAGATTTGCATTTGTACCCACCATTCTGGAGGGTCAGACGCCGTCCTGACCCAGACCGATCCGGGTGGTATACTTCCACCTGCAACATGGACAGGCGGGGACGCTGTCCCTCCAGATTTGCATGCATACCCAGCCAATCCGGGAGACCGAATTCAGGACACCCATAGTTCACGCACGGCCACATTGCAGCTGCATTCGCTTACAGTTTATCGAGAGAACGTCATAAATCCCCTTTTATCAGTGGAATAAGCGCATGATAAACGCTTGCTTGCCGAGGCATTGGGTGACGCAGCATCGTCGGATCCGTGGAAGGCGACTGGCGCATTGTCACGCCGGCAATATTTTTGCGGGCGAAAGGATCACCCTACCCATGAGCCTTCGACCATTGTTACAAGGGCATGGCCGGGGACCCCGCGTTCACGATGGGCAATCATCCGCGCAAGCATGTCGGCAGCGGTCGCGCCGACCCGTTCGGGCAGTTCGTTGATGCCTACGGGCCAGTCGCCATTCGTCGAAAGTGCGGCCACCACCGTCGAACGGGGAAGCCTGATCGCAGGATGCTCCTTCAGCCATCGCGCGATCCAGTGACTCTCGACAACGATTGCGTCGGGTGACACCTCTGAAAACCAGATCTGAAAAGCGCGGGTCACGCGCCGGGACTCCAGCCAGCCGTCAAAGAGAAACATCGGGGGAACGCTTTGACGTGTGGCGTAATGGAACGCCGCGTACGCCCCCGTGTAGTGCTTCCCGACCCGCTCGTCCATCCGCACCGGAATCGCAAGACCGATCCGCCGACGCCCCCGATGCGCGAGTTCCCGGCACACGATATCCATATTGCGAAAGTGGTCGGGAACGACACGGTGAAACGATGGCGATGAAACCGAGTAGGTCGCGGCCACCACCGAAAAATCGCTCCACAGCTTCGAACCGGCAAGGTCCCGCTGGCGAAAGAGGGGCGGCACGAGGATACCCTCGACGCCCCGTGCCCGGATCACTCCGAAGCCGCGTCGGGGGTTCGACAGGATTGATTCGAGATCCATGGACTCCCACCCGAACCCGAGTTCGGCCGCCTTGGTACGGGCGCCGCCGACCACGGCACGTTCGTAGATATTCTGCCCCGGCTCCCATGCGGACTCTTCAAGGCAACAGATCGTGCCCTGAAGGCGTTTCACCCGGCGCCCACGAAGGTAGGCCATGAGCTTTCGCAGCTCGGGATCAGGACGGTACCCGCAGGTCTTCACAGCATCGAGAACCCTGCTCCGAACCGTGGATGTAACCTTGTGCTTTCCGCTCAGAACACGGGAAACGGTCGTCGCGCTCACACCCGCGATGCGCGCGACGCTGTACACACTTGCCTCCGGTTCCTGAGCCTCCCCTGCGACAACCGGCGGCGCCGATCGACCGTCCGGGGTTGCGTCACGCGCCACCGGTACCTTGTCTGATTCACCGCAGCGTTTTTTGCGCCGGCCTGAGCCAACGCTCGGCTCATGACTGGACGGCGCTTCACGCTTCTTCCGGCCGCGCCCCCGCCGGTCCATCAACCCCGAGATACCGGCGGCGCGATACCGCGCAGTCCACTTGGAAACAGCGACCGTACTGCACCCATTGGCACGGGCCACCGCGTCACGTGACAAACCGTCCGCACGCCCCATAATCATCCTGGCGCGGGTCACAACACGCTTCGGGACGCCACGGGACCCGATAAGCCGTTCCAGCTCGGCGCGGTCAGCCGCGCTCACCGCTAGCGGTGATATCGGTCGTCCGGACATGATTGGGTCAGGGCTTACGTGGTTGTTTCAACAACACAGATTGCATCGTTGGCGGCTCAAGGACCTGAAAGCGGGATTACGTAAAGCTTTATACGCCCCGAATCAAGTCTGTTACGATAAACCGAGAAAGGATTTGCACGAACTGAGTGGCGGAGTCGAAATCGACGAAAGATCCACGATCGATGCCCTCGCGAAAGAAAACGACGCAACCGCATTCGCACACCGCGAACACAGCCTATGAAGTTCCACGCCACATCACGATTCTCTTCGAACCTTTCGACGGCGCTCAACGCGTTGGGCCTAGCGTTGGCCCCGCTCGCGCAGTCGCGGTCTGCGGCGGCGGGGGTCTGCAACCGGGCAGCAGCAACCGGGCTTGCCGTCGCCGCCCTGTTGGCCGGCATTCTGGCCACAACGGCAAACGCTTCACCCAACGCTGAAATCCGGATCGATGCAGCCTCCCTGAATCATCTGCCCGACGGAACCGAGGTGGATCGTGGGGTCTCAACCGTCCGGACTCCCGATGGCGAAGCGATCGTTTTTTCCGGCGGTGGGATCACCGTGCCGACACCGAACGGGCTCACCGCAGACGTCGGAAGCCTTGAAGCCACGTTCCGCGTGGGGGACGAGTGGGACGATCGAACGCGCCGCACATTGATCGCGATCGGCGAGGAATCCGCGCAGCACATCTCGATTTCAGCGGAGCGGGGGCGCGTGATTGCCCGTTACGACAGCGGGGATGCGGATCCGGCTGTGGTTTTGTTTCACGCGCGGCGACGGTCCCCGGATGATCCCGTATCCCTCCGCTTTTCATGGAAGGCCGACGGCGGGACTGTCCTCTGCTGGCTTGTTGCCGACGGTGAATTGACGGGCTTGAGCCGCTCCGCTCCGATTCGCGGGTTTCCGGAAACCGTGCGTATCGGGTTCGATGACGACGGCACCGCATGGGATGGCACGCTCGGAAGCATAACCTTTTCATTCGCGGCGGTGCCGCCGCCCGAACTCGAACCCGGCGAGCGGAGACTGCGGGTCCGGGCGGACCTGCCCGGAGGTGCGCTCCACAGCTTCTGGCACGTCGCCAATTTCGCGCTCCCAGAGAGCCGGACGTTCACCGAACCCGATGCCTACGATACCCTCATGGGACGCGCTCCGTTCACAACAGAGGTCCTCGTTGACTACACCTTCGGCGGACGGTTCCCGGACTCCGACGAATGGTTCCTCGGAGTCGATGACCAGGGCGCTCCGGAGACCGATTTTGCGGGAATGCTCAAACGAATCGGGAACGTGATCGACGCAGGATTGAAGCCGTGGATCGCCCTGGAGAAGGTGCCTCCGGCCATGAGCGATCCGCCGCGCTGGCACGCCTACGGTAATACCGCCCCGCCGGCGGATTACGATCTCTGGCACGCGTTCGTGTCGGAGGCAATCAGCGCGCTGGTCGGGCGATTCGGGCGCGAGGCGGCGGGGTCGTGGAGTTACATCGTCGCAACAGAACCGGACCTGCACCCGCACCACTGGGCCGGAACGCGCGAGGAGTTTCTGAAGTACATGGATTACTCAATGGACGCCGTGACGCGCGTCCTGCCGGAGGCCCCGATTTCCCCCGGCAACATCCTCAACCCCGCGTTTGCACACGAATACCGCGATCAGTGGGGCACGGACGAGGTGGCCCGGCACGTGCGCGCCCGGGATCAGTGGGGACTCGACATCATCGACCACGCCGCGACCGGTACGAACGCGTACACGGGACACACGGGAAGCCGGATCGACTTCTTCTCGGCATCCTGGTACATCCGGATGGGCATGTCCAACGACGGCTTCGACCGGGCCGTGGAGACGATGCGCACCCGCCTCGACCGGTACCCGCGATTCGCGGGCGTTCCCGTCGACATCCGGGAATTCGGCGTCCTCAGCGACGAACAGGGCCGGCGGCTCTTCGCCGGGGAGACCACCGAGTGGTCCGCCAGCTTCTACGCGTCGATCGCCCGGCGCGTCTACGATCTCGGTGTCCGCTACATCTTCGAGTGGGACCACGCGACGCGCGGGGTGCTCCACCCCCGGGGCCATGTGATCGGCATGCTCGAGCAAATGACCGGCGGCCGGCGGCTCCCTGTCGAGGTGGAGGAGGCGGAGTCGAACGCCGATTGCCACGCGATTGCGGTCCGCAAGGATGGGCGTCTCCTTATGCTCGTTTTCAATCACCGCCCACTGCGCCACGCCAGGGTTCCGGAAACGGTGCAACTCGAGTTGGTCGATCCCGCCATGCAAGCCGGCGACCGCTGGCTTCTGTCCGAGTGGACAATCGACGCCGAGCGCACCGTCTGGGCCCGCGCGTTTGAAGCGGACGCCCGCGAAGCGGGACTCGAACGCCGCCCGCGTGCCGGTGCGTACGAGGGGAACCCGGCCCGCCTCTACGGCGAGGCGGGGGAAGCGCTTTTCTTCGAGAACATCGACCGCTACCGGGCGCTCGCGAAACTGCCGCAGACAAAAGAGCGCCTAGAACTTATCGTCGAGGACGGGCGCGCCCAAATCGAACTCGAGATGCCCGCCCACAGCGTCCGGCTCCTCGAGTTGACGCCCGGCGGCCGGCCGGCTGATTGATCGCCCCGCCTCGCGCGATTGAATCGACATCCCGAACAACGCACGATCATATAAAGGCGCATTCACGGACAACACACCATGAATACTCCAAGTGAATCCCATCCCGCCACGCACGGTCCGCTCCGCGTGCATCCCGACAACCCCCGGTATTTCGCCGCCGCCGACGGGCGCGCCCTCCTGCTCACCGGCTCCCACACGTGGGCGAACTGGGTCGAGCACAAACGCTCCGACGACGAGCCCGATTTCGATTACCCCGCCTACCTCGACTTCATGGTCGCGCACAACCACAACTTCATGCGGTTCTGGGGATGGGAGCACGCGCGCTGGGCGACGTGGGATGGAAGCGGCTCATTCCGGATCCGCCCGCTCCCCTATGCCCGCACCGGTCCCGGAACCGCGCTCGACGGGTGGCCAAAGTTCGACCTCGACCGCTTCGATCCGGAATACTTCGAGCGCCTCCGCACGCGGGTGGCGGAAGCCGGCCGCCGCGGGATTTACGCCGCGGTGAAACTGTTCGACGGATTCAGCGTCGGCTTCAAGGGTCCCCGACCCGACCCCGAGCGGTGGGTACCCGAGCGCAACCCGTACCGCGGCCACCCGTTCAACGCCGCGAACAATATCAACGGAATCGACGGCGACCCGGAGGGCACCGGCGAGGGGAAGGCTATCCACACGCTGCGCGATCCGGCCATCACCGCCCGGCACGAGGCCTACGCAGCCAAGGTCATCGATACGGTCAACGATCTCGACAACGTCCTCTACGAAATCTGCAACGAGAGCGACCGGATGCCGGAGACGATCGAGTGGCAGTACCACATGATCGAATACATCAGACAATACGAGGCCGGGAAGCGGCACCGGCACCCCGTGGGGATGACCGTGCCCTACCCGGGCGAGAACGCTCCGCTCTTCGCGGGCCCGGCCGACTGGATCTCCCCCAACGCATCGGAGTCCGAACCGTATCGCGACGACCCGCCCCCCGCCGACGGCTCCAAGGTGATTATCAGCGACACCGACCACCTCTGGGGCCACGGCGGAGAACTCGCGTGGGTCTGGAAGAGCTTCACCCGGGGACTCCACGTGATCCTGATGGACCCGTGGGAGCCGCTGCAGGGTTCCGATCTGCACGATAACAACTTCCGCGATCACCCGACCTGGGAGCCGATCCGCCGTGCGATGGGTCATGTCCGAGGCTTCGCCGAGCGCATGAATCTCGCCGCATGCACGCCACGGCCCGAACTCGCGTCCACCCGGTACGCGCTCGCCGAACCCGGCCGCGAATGCCTCGTTTATCAACCGCAGCAGGGCGCGTTCGACGTCGATCTTACCGAATGGCAAGGGACGGTTTCTGCCGAGTGGTTCCATCCGCACTCCGCCGAATCAACACCCGCCGTGCCCGTGAAGGCGGGAACGCAAGTGCGTTTCGAAGCTCCGTTTCAGGGTGACGCCGTTCTCTTCATCCGAGCGGAATCCACTTGATGAAGCCACCGACAAACAACCTGCCGCCGTGCGCGTACCAGCCATATACATACGACGGCCCATCACGCGACGCCGTTCTGGCGAAGCGCAAGCGGTACGTAAACCCGGCGGTCTTCACCTGAATCAATGGACACTATGAATAAAGCACGAATTGGATTTGTCGGAGTGGGAAGCATGGGCCAGTGCGCACATCTGAGAAACTACACGCTGCTCCCGGACTGCGAGGTCGTTGCAATCGCCGAGATCATCCCCAGCCTCGGCGAAAAAGTCGCAAGGCACTACGGCGTTCCCCGCGTTTACAACAGCCACGAGGCGTTGTTCGCCAATGAGGAACTCGACGGGGTCGTCGCCTCGCAGCCGTTCACCCGCCATGGCATCCTTGTTCCTGAACTGCTCAAAGCGGGAGTTCCGATTTTCAGCGAGAAACCGCTCTGTGCGAATATCGCGATCGGCGAGAAACTCGTGTCGGACGTCAAGGCCAGCGGCACATGGCATATGGTCGGATACCACAAGCGCCACGACCCGGCAACCATCTGGGCAAAAACACGCATCGATGAGCTTAAGCATTCCGACGAACTCGGAAAAATGCGCTACATTCGCATCACCATGCCAGTTGGCGACTGGATCGCCGGAGGGTTCGCCGAACGAATCACCGTCGACGGCGCATTCCCGGAGCTCGACCGCGACCCCGCTCCCGAGGACATGGACAGCACCACCTTCGATGCCTACGTCACGTTCGTTAACTACTATATCCACCAGATCAATCTCCTGCGGCACCTGTTTGGCGAGGATTATACTGTAACCCATGCCGATCGTGCCGGACTCATCATGGTCGCCGAAAGCACGGGCGGCCTGACCGGTGTGATTGAAATGAACCCCTACTCAACCACCGTCGACTGGCAGGAGAAAGCGCTCGTCGCATTTGAGAAAGGGTATATTGAACTCGACCTCCCCGCGCCGCTCGCCCGAAACCGCCCCGGCCGAGTCCGCTGCTATGTCGACCCAGGGAACGGAACGCCGCCGCATCTCACCGAACCCACCCTCCCATGGGACCACGCAATGCTCAATCAAGCCCGGAACTTCGTCGATTCCATCCATGGTAAATCCCGCCCGCGATGCGAGGCCGCCGAGGCCCTCGATGACTTGAAGATTGCCCGCGATTACATCAATCTGCTTAAGGCGAATCAATCCGGGTAAACGGATATCGCAGCACGCCGGCACCACGAAGCAACTCAGCCAGCCATGAAGACCGCACAACTCGCAATCAACTCAATCTCTACCGGCGGCGCAAACCTTGAGGAACGCATTGCAGCCTACGCCGAAGCCGGATTTTCAAACGTCGAATTCCATCTCCCACAGGTCAAAGAATACCTCAGGTCTGGAAAAACCGCCGCCGATGTCCGCGCCCTTCTGAACAGACACGGCATGCGCGCTATCGGCGGATTTGAAGGCCTCGTCCTGAGCTTCGCCGATAAGCCCGAACGCGATCAGAACCAGAAAGAGGTCATCGCGAACGGTCGCCTCTTGCACGAAATTGGCGGGGGCGGAGTCCTGGTCGTCGGCACTGATGGCCCCCCCTCCCCCACAAAGGACCCTGTCGGTGTTATCGCGAAACGGTTCGGGTTGCTGGCGCGCAAAGTCGCGCGTTACGACGTTCGTATCGCAATCGAGTTCAACTGGAGTCCGCTCGTAAAATCGCTCAGGACCGCCGCCGAAATCGCCCGCCGATCCGAGGAACCCAATATCGGGGTGCTGTTCGATCCCGCGCACTACCACTGCACACCCACAAAACCAGACCAGCTTAATCCTGAAAACGTCGCCGTTATCCATCACGTCCACGTCGACGATATGGATGACAAACCCGGTGAACTCTCAAACTGCAACTCCGATAGAGTGCTCCCCGGCGAGGGAATCCTCGACCTGAAGCGTCTCTTCGGCGCAATCGAACGCCACGGCTATCGCGGCTACTTCTCCATTGAGATGTTTGACAGAAAGCTCTGGAAACTCCCCGCAAGGCAGGCTGCGAAACGCCTTTACGACAGCCTCCAGACGCTCTGCGCCAAAGACTGACCCACCGCCCGCATCGTTTCCGGTAAATCGTCTGTTTGCGAGACAGCGCCGGCATCAGCAAATCCCCTGCCCGCCCAGCCCTGAAGCGCGAACGGCAGAGATGCCGCCCCTACGCGCCGCCGGGACGCTCGCGCGTGAACAGTACGAACCCCCAACCCGCGATAAGAAGGAGGCCGCCGAGCGGCGTGATCGGCCCGAGAAATCCGGGGCCGCCGAGTGCGAGCAGATAGAGCGACCCGGAGAAAAGGATGATGCCGAGCGCCCAGCAGAGAACCGGCGCCCGGTTGCCCGGCCGGGCCGCGCCCACGGCAAGTATCGCAACGGTGTGGACGAGCTGGTAGAGCACCGCCGTCTCCCAAGTCTTTGTCATGCCCCGCTCGGCGAGGAGCGTTTCCAGTCCGTGCGCCCCAAACGCGCCGAGACCCACACCGGTGATCCCAAAGAACCCGGCGAGCGGGAGTGCTTGAAGAAAACGGGAATTTGTGCGCGCCATGGTTCGGCTTCAATTAATAACGTGAAGGACTCCAAAGCTTCGCGGAAAACCACATTTTTGTCACGTCCTGATTTATGTTCGTTACCTGAATGTTGGTCTGGTGTTCCAGGACCCCCACTCATTTGGGCGGCGCACTGGGTGTCCTACTTTTGACCGTATTCCCGCATTGACCATTTCGCGGGGTCGCGTTGGGTATCCTTGTGAATATACTCGTAATCTTTCCGCATCCGGATGACGCGGCTCTGAATGCCGGCGGGACGCTGGCTCGCTGGGCATCCGAGGGGCACAAGATCACCGCGATCTGTTGCACATCGGGTAATGTCGGCACGTTGCGGCGCGACCAGACCGCAGCGGAGGTCGGGGCCGCCCGAAGCGCGGAGCTGCACGCGGCCCACACCCTGCTCGGCATCGAGGAGACCCATATTCTCAATTTCCCCGACGGTGGCGTGCTCGATTTCCAAACCCTGCGAGCGGCTCTCGTCCGCTGCGTGCGCCAATATAAGCCTGACCGCGTGGTGACGATGGATCCGTGGGCGCGGTATGAAGTGCACTCGGATCACACGACCGTCGGTCGCGCCGCCGGCGAAGCCGCGGCGTTTGCCTGCTTCCCCCTGCTCTACTCCGATCAGCTGGACTCGGGGCTGTGCCCGCATCACGCCAGGGAGGTGTGGTACATGGGCCTGCTCGGCGATCGACCCAACATGTATGTCAACATCGGAGACCACCTGGACCGCAAAATCGACGCCGTCCTGAAGTTCGAGGTATCCCTCGCCATTCTTGATGGCCTGTTTCAGGCCGAAGCGACCCCGTCGGGAGAGGCCGCGATGGCGACCATCAAATCCCGGGCCCACGAATGGATGGGCGGCCTCGCCAGGCGCATGGGGAAACCCGTCGGCCTGCCAGCCGCTGAGGCATTTCTCACGCAACCGTGCGCTCCCGGCCACTTCGACAACATGTCGAAACTCTACGCCCAAATGCTCGGCGAACCCGAGACGGAACCCGTGGTGCATCTTTGAAATCGAGGAACTCCCAAGGCGTCTGCACCTCGCAGGGTGGGGGCACCCTGCCTCCGGTAGACGTGCGGCACCGGAGGGCCGGACCAGCTTCCGTCTTCGCTCCCAGTGTGGGCATCTCACCGCGGCACCGCCTCACCGTCCCACCGCCCCATCACTCCACTACTCCATCTACTTACCCATCCCCCATCAACAAACCAGAATCTCCACACCAATCCCACATCTCACAACCCTCAACTCACAACTTTCACCGTCCCCTACTCGTGCGGCGACTCGATCTTCACCGACACCCCCGTGGCTCGGCCATACTCCTCGATCAGGCGACCGAGCCGATCGCGCCAGCCTGGAAGGTCGATGCGCCGCTCCGCCATGATCAAGTAGGTAAGATCGGCCCGCCGATCCGCGATATGATCCTTCACGTCGTCCATGACGTGCAGAAAGTCCCGTCCGTCGACCGAGCGACACTTCTCGAACCGCGAAACCTCCCACACGCTTTTGAGCCGTTCGAAGGTATCGTGAAGATCGGCGATGACGCGACCGGCCTCGCCGTGCGCGCGGTTGAGCGCATTGATCGCGCGCGCCGGCTCTGCAGGGGCGTGCGAGGCGGCATCGACAAGGGCATCCTCCACCCGCGCCAGCGCAAGGACCATCTCGATCGTGTGACGCTGGAGTGCGGCCAGCGAGAGCAGGACCTCGATGTTATAGCGGTTCCGCGTGGCACGCGCCAGGTTCGCCTGCAGCCGGACAAGCAGCCGATCGTTCTCGATCAGCTGATCCTCAGCAGCGGCCAGTTGACGCTCGTAGCGGGACCGGAACTCCGGCGCATAGTCGAGAGATGGAGACGCGCCCTCCCCCTCCCCCGATGCAATCGACGGCAGCGGCGGTGGGAAGAGCAGCTCGTCGTACCGTGGGAATGGGTACTTCTTTTCGCTGTACCCGTAGGCCGGCGGTCGCTCGGTCGAGACGACTCGATCCCAGAGTCCCTCGCAGAAGCGTGCTCCCGCCTGAAGGCCACGGTGGGCCTCGACCATCTCCAGTACGTCGGGCCCGTAGAACAGGTCCATGAAATCGGCGACATTTTGTTCGATGGTGGTCCTGCCCGGCGACCATCCTCCCTGGGCCATTGCTCCCCAGCCCAACCAGAACGTCTCATTGTGCAGCCCTGAATCGTCCCAGGCGGCGGAAAAGATGCCGATCGGATCGCCCCGGGTCGCCTTGCCTTGGAGCGTCTGCTCCCGCGCGTCCGCCAGCCTCCCGCGCTCCGGCGACGTGCCGGGCATCGGGAAATAGTTCGGATAGTACTGCTCCATCCCCTGCATTGAGGCGTAGCAGAGTTGCCGCATGCCTTTCTCACGCTCGATCCGGATTTGCTCATCGCAATCGTCCGTCCCGATGACTCCGTCGATAATGTCCTCGTCGAGGCTCCTGACATCGCCGGCGCGCAGCGGAAATTCGATCCACATGATCGCTCTGCGTCCGCGCCCCCCCAGGTGGGCGGCAGCCTTGTTGGCAAACTCACACCAGATCTTCGCCCGATTCTCAGGATTGTAGGGCCGGTACTTTTCGCAGATGCCAGCGTAGTAAATCTCGTCCGTGCTGACGAGGAAGTAGTCGACCCCGGGAGTCGCAGCGATGACGTCATCGTACATGTCGAAGATCAGGCGCACCGCTTCGGGGTCTTCCATGCACGCCAGATAGTTGCTGCCGTCGCACCGCAGATGGGCGAACTCCTCGTGCTTCAACACGTAGGCCATATGCGCAGGCGCCTGGATGTTCGGAATGATCTGGATGTGACGCGCGAGCGCGTAACGGGTCAGGTCCGCCATCTCTTCGGTCGTGAACGCGCCCGGCGCTCCGATCACCGGATGCGACGGATACTCGAACTTGTCGTCCAGTTCGAACGCGATCGCGTTGATCTTGAAAGCTCCAAGCTGATCCACGAAACGCCGCAACGTCTCGAGGCGGTCCTGGTGGTGCTTCGTATCCCAGTGGACGATACGCAAGGGATAGGCAGGCCAATCCACAATCTCGACGATCGGCAGCGCCATCCGGTTTCCAGACAGGAGCTGGGCCAGGGTCTGAACCCCGTAGTAGAGTCCCGCATCACCGTTGCCCACAATCTCTACGCGGCCCGGCGCGATGGTCAGCCGATACGCCTGCGGAACGCAAAGCGGGTCGACTTTCTTCTCCAGCGCAACCGCGCCCTCACGAACCGAGAGTGCGATCTCGACAGGCGCCACGTCCGGCGGCGCCGCGACGCCATGCCGGTCGCCAGCGCCTTCCAGCAGTCCGGCGAGGAGAGCGGCGTCCCTTACGCCGTCATCCACAAGCTCCCAGCCTCCCCGAAGCGAGGTCGATCCAGTCTCCAGACAGACCCGCTGCGGCGCGGGGAGAACCGCATATCCACGCGCCCGAAGTTCCGTCGCAAACCCCCGAGCCGGTTCCCCACTCATACGAGTCCTCCGTATTCCGACATGGAAACATTCCCGTCTTCAACAAAGACCCAGTCAAGTCTGATCGCGAAGTCGGCCGTAACGGGAGAAGATGCGGCCGGAAGCATCACACGGTTTCCACTCTATGGCCTCGTGGCCCAGAGCCCTTGGTCCTTGCCTTTGATGATCCGGGAAGAAGATGATGCGGACATGAAGCAAACCCATGAAGTGCAGTTCCATAACGTCGAAGGAGATGAATCCGCCATCGAGGGCGGACGCCTACTCGCCCGATATCCCCGCGAAATCCGCGCTCACTTGAGCCCTCGGGGCCGCATGATGGGCGGGCATTCCGGCGGGACCGAGGTAAGGTTCGTGACTCCGTCGAGTGACCTGCAGGTCGCTTTCTCAGCACTGGAGCAGGAAACGGAGTTGATTGTCTACCGCGGGGCTTTCGAGGTTGCGCGCGCGACGCTTCAACCGGGAACGGTGCGGCGACTTCATCTCACCGCTCCGCCGCGTTTCGCAATATCCGAACCGAACGTCCTGCGCTGCCGTTCCTGGCTCAGCGCCGACCTCCTCCACCCGACCGAGCTCGGACATGCGAACATGGGGCGGGAGCTTGCGGAGTGTATTCGGCCCCATCTCAGCGACTGACCAAATCGCTATGCCGAACATGACGTTGTCATCGACCGGCCGTATCAGCTCAAATTCAACTTCTGGACCCAGGAGCGCTGGATCCAGGGTTCGCCGGAACCGGGTGTCGTCGCGCGCTACGAGATCGACTGGATCCGATTCACACCCGCAATGGGAGTGACGTCCCAGGTTCGCAGTCTCCCCTGACCTCAATGGCGCTCGGTTAAGGGATGCATCGCAATCGGGATCGAAATCGCTATCGCTATCGATCATATTTATCTGCAAGGCGTTGTGGCTCTTCGATCCCGATTTCGATAGCGATTTCGAT
>SLNJ01000024.1 GCA_007133065.1 Opitutales bacterium | reverse complement strand
TCGGAACGCTCACCGAAACCCTGGACGCGGTTGAAATGGCGACGGCGGCCGGCTACACCAACGTGTTGTCCCACCGTTCCGGAGAGACCGAGGACGCCACCATCGCGGACATTGCGGTCGCCACGAACTGCGGCCAAATCAAAACCGGATCTCTCAGCCGCTCCGACCGGATCGCGAAATACAACCAGCTGCTCCGTATCGAGGAGCAACTCGGGAATCGCGCCGTCTACGGCGGAACAGGCGCAGGGCGGTAGCCGCGACCAGGGAACGGGATTGGGCCGACAGGATGGTTTTCCTTTCTCTTTGGTCCGTTCTCCGATTTCGATCGTGAGTCCGCGATGAGCCGACGCGCCTCACTCTCCCCGCTCTCCTCCGCTCTCGTCGCTGCGAACCATCCGTCGTGCGTACCGGGGCCAGGTGAACAGGACCGCGGGCAGGGCGGCCAGGCGGCGTAACCACGGCGGAGGGCGATTCTCGGGAGTGAGAAATCGAGGCGCGAAGAAACAGAGAACAATCGCGAAATTCGCTCCGATCAAAAGGTAAAGGAATACGGGAAACGCCAGAAAATAGAGCAGCGGTTGCATTCGAAGGATTATGGTCCGGCGCGTCTCCTCGTCAACCTCCTCGAACGCTTGAATGGAACGACCCCACGGCCATTTCATCCAGGGGCGATCGTTGGAGCAAGTTCCGCACCTGTCATGAGCCTGCCGAATTGATTCATGCGGCCCCACTTGAGCTCCAAAACCGGCTGAAGCCGGGACTCCAACAGGCGGCCAACGTGAAGGTATCTCACGGAGAGGAGCGTAGCGACTCAGAGTTGAGATCACCGTCTTGTTGGCCGTTCCTTTTGGGCTCACGCAAAGACGCAGAGACGCCAAGATTTTCCTCAGTAAGCCCGTTCACCATACGCTTGATTCCATCTTTCATCCCCTCCCTATTTTATTTTCTTCCATCTTTGCGTCTTAGCGTCTTGAGCGAAGCGGGCGTGAGGTTCAATTCTTTTGGCCAACAGGGCACTTGCCCCACGAGCCCCCAGATGAAACGCCCGTGGGGACGACCCCGTCCATGCCTGCACGCTTGACGCTTGTGTCTCACTCAAAAGATGTCCTACCTTGCTCGGACTGTTTATGAGAGTCTTAATCGCCTGTGATAAATTCAAGGACTGCATGGATGCCGACGAAGCCTGCGATATTGTCGCAGAGGAGGTGCGTGCCATGCAGCCGCGATGGCACGTCGATTGCGCGCCGTTGACCGACGGCGGCGAGGGCTTCGCGCGTATCCTTACCAAAGCAGCAGGGGGAACAATCGAACCGATCACGGTGCCAGGTCCGCGATTCGAACCCGTGACCGCGCTTGTCGGGTGGGTGAACATTGAGGAGGGGGATGCCGTACTTCGGGAAACCATGGGAATCGAGGAGTGCAACCGCATTGCGATCATCGAAATGGCCCAAGCCAGCGGACTGCAGACGCTGCCGCCGGACCGCCGTGACCCGTGGAGAACGTCGACCTGGGGCACGGGCGCCCTGATTCGTCACGCCGTCGAAGCCGGAGCCTCCGGCATTCTGCTCGGCATCGGAGGCAGCGCCACCAACGATCTGGGCTCCGGCGCTCTCGAAGCCCTGGGGTTGCGTTTCCTGGATCGGGACGGAGCGTCCATCGAACAGATCACTCCCGCTCGTTGGCGCGATGTTGACGCGGTTTCGGGGTCGTGTGGGAACGCGTTTCCGCCGGTGCGCATCGCCTGCGACGTCGACAACCCCTTGCTCGGCACCCATGGTGCGACCGCCGTTTTCGGGCCCCAGAAGGGACTGGCTCCACAGGACATTCCACGTATGGAAGCCGCTGTCGACCGATTCGCCCACCTGATCGCCGCGCACTTTCGGCAACCGACCGAGCGGATGCAGATGCCCGCTGCCGGCGCCGCCGGAGGCATCGGATTCGGACTCCATGCCGCCCTTCCCGATGTCGATTTCACTCCAGGAGCCACACTGGTCAAGCAATGGCTTGGCCTCTCGCGACGCATCGCGGCGGCAGATCTCATCATCACGGGAGAAGGCCGGCTCGACGCCGGGTCGCTCCGCGGCAAAGGCCCCGGCACACTGATTGAAAACGCAGGCAACCGGCCGGTGCTCTTTCTTGCCGGATCGATCGCGGCGGACCTCGATCTTCCGGAACGCGTCTGCTCTCGCGCCATCAGCCCCGAGGACTGGCCCTTGGAACGGGCGCTCAAAGCAGGTCGATCCCTGCTTCGTTCCGCGGTTCGCGAGGCGCTCGATGACCTGAATTCCGAAGGGAACAAATGCGACCCGAATCACTCAAACCCATAGCCGTTCCAACCGGATTCGTGCGGACGGCCATGACCCGTGACTGAAGAAGAAGCCAGATTGCAGGCCTTACGGTCGAGCCGTATCCGTACTCTGAAGCGGTGGATGCGGCACCTTCCACGCCGCAGCAATGTGCATCGCTACCCGGTGCTCAAGTGGTTCGCCCACACCGCGCGCAAGCGGGATTTTTTGTGGTCGTTTCGCACCCAGCATGTCATTCCGGCGATCTACACGGGCTGCATTATCGCATTCATGCCGCTCATGGGGATTCAGATTGTTCTGGCGTTTCTGTTCGCCCTGTTGGTCCGCGGGAATCTTCCCATCCTCGTTGGCCTGCAGTTCATCTCCCTGCCGGTCACCGTGCCGATTATCTATTATACGGACTATCAGGTCGGGAAGCTCTTTCTCGGCCTGTTCGGCATCGGTACACCCCAGGTTCAGGTAGGGGAAATTATGCGGGTTGTCAGCACCGTGCTCACCTTTGATTGGCAAGGCAACCTCAATTACCTCTTTACCATCTTTGGCATCGCCACGCTGGGAGGCGTGATCATTGGGACGTTCGTCGGGGTCGTCATGGCCGTCACCTACAAAACAGTGATCAACCGCGGCCTCCGAACGATCGCACGCCTCCGACACCTCCAGCAACTGCACGCCTCCCCGACCGACAAACACGATGCGTCCGAGGACCAGTTCCGCGAAAAATGATTGCCTGATCGGCTGGAGCGGCAAACATGGCGCGACATGCGCATCCGTTTGACATCGTTGTTGGCACTGACCCTATTGGTTTGCTGCACCCTCCCCGCCCAGCCCGACCGGCGCACTCCCGGGAAACCCGCGGACGCACTTGAATCCGGAACAACCATACACCTCGGCATCGATGTGCTCAAGGCGCGCGGCTTCCCGCACATGGCCGGCAAACGCGTCGGACTGTTGACCCACCCGGCCGGCGTCAACCGGCGGGGGCAGAGCACCATCGAGGTTCTCCGACACGCTCCGCAGGTCAACCTCGTCGCTCTCTTCGGCCCGGAACACGGAATCTACGGCGACGAGCGCGCAAACGTCCCGATTCAGGACCGCACCGACCCTCGTACCGGGCTTCCTGTTTTCTCTCTCTACGGGGCGACGCGGCGCCCCACCCGCCAGATGCTCGAGCGCATCGACCTCCTCGTCATCGATCTCCAGGACCTCGGCGTTCGCTCCTACACCTATGCCAGTGCCATGCGCTACGCCATGGAGGAATGCTTCCGGTACGGCGTCGAAGTAATGGTTCTGGACCGTCCCAATCCCATCGGAGGGCGGAAAGTAGACGGTCCTCCCCTCGATGAGCGTTGGATGAGTTACGTCGGCGCTTTTCGCGTTCCTTACGTCCATGGTCTGACCATCGGGGAACTCGCCCGGATCGCGCACGCGGTGCCGGGATGGATGGAGATCGAGGACGCCACCCGGAGCCGTGGCGTGCTCCATGTGATCCCGATGAGAGGATGGAACCGATCGATGATGTGGCCGGATACCGGACTGAGCTGGGTTCCCACCAGCCCGTCGATTCCCGACCTCTCCGCGGCGATGGGGTACGCCATGACCGGCCTCGGAACACAACTCGGCGGCTTTCGGCACGGCTTCGGCACCCGATACCCGTTCAGGATGCTGCAATATTCAGGACGCAGCCCGGAGGAGATTAAACGCGCATTGCGCCAACGCGAGATCCCGGGCCTCGATTACAAAATCGTCCGGTGGACCGCATCGGACGGCAGACGGCACCGCGGCGTCTATGTGATCGTCACCGACTGGAACACCGTACGCCCGACCGAGATCAGTTTCCACATGATGCAGATCGCCGCCGAGTGGAACCCGGGGCGGCGAAACCCATTTGCCGCGGCGACCTCGGCCGAGGCGGATCTGTTCAACAAGCATGTCGGTTCGACCGAGTGGTGGAACGCGCTCACGACCCAGGGAGCCCGCGTCCCCGTTCGCTCTTTCGTCGAACGCTGGCAGTACGCAGCGCAGGAATTCCGGGAGTGGTCGCGGCAATTCTGGCTCTACCCGGAGCGATGATCCAACGACAAGCCCGGCAGGTCCGCGTCCACTCACAACCGCAGCGCACGCCGAACTTGGAAGATCGGACCGACACGCTCAGGGTTACCGTAGTTCCTGGCCGTTGTCGGCGTTGACGATCTTGAAGTTCTCCACATGGTAAACCGGATCCGATCGGAACGCCAGCTGCACGTTGTACAGCTGCTCGATCTCGAGGAGCAACCGCTCGTCCTCGTGCCGCAGCCGCTCCAAGGCGTGGGGATGGCAAAACACCCTCAGGCTCAGCGTTTTGTCCCGGTGCTCCGGTTGGGCTCGCATCCGCCGAATGACGCTTACAAGGCGGCGCTGGATCTCGACGCTCATGGTGCGAGGGCTCTTGACGATGCCGCGGCCGTGACAGTACGGGCACGGGGAGTAGATCCCGCTCGATAGCGACTCCGTGTGGCGTTGGCGGGTCATTTGCATGATCCCAAGCTGGGAAATGGGGAGAATGTGGCTCTTCTCCCGGTCCTTTGCCATCTCATCGCGCATGCGCTTCAGAACGGCGTTGCGGTCCTTGCGCTGCTTCATGTCAATGAAATCCATGATGATCAGACCGCCGATATTGCGCAGGCGGATCTGCCGGGCAATCTCGGTTGCGGCCTCCATGTTGACCTGAGCGATGAAGTTGGTGTTGTCGTCGCTCTTCTGGCGGTGCGAGCCGGTATTCACGTCGATTGCCACGAGTGCCTCGGTCTCTTCGATTACGATTTCGCCCCCCGACGGCAAGGGCACCTTGCGTTGGAAGGTCTGTTCGATCTGCCGCTCAATATTGAAGCGTTCGAAGATGGGGATGTTCTCCTTGAAGTGAACGATCTTGCTCTTCGAACGCTTTGAGACGCGGCCCACTTGCTCGACCATCCGCGAATAGTCATCCACATTGTCTATGAGGACTCGATCGATGTTCTCCGTCAGGAAATCACGCACCGTCCGGTCGACCAGATCCGGCTCCTGATAGAGCAGCCTCGGTTGCCTGGTCTGCTCCATTCCGTCCTTGATTTCACTCCAATGGTCGAGCAGCAGGGCCAGGTCGCGCACAAAATACGCCCATCGCTTCCCCTCGCCGGCGGTGCGGATAATGACCCCCATTCCTTCTGGAATGTTGAGTTTACGAAGAATGTCCTTGAGCCGCCGGCGCTCCTTGTCGCTCTCGATCTTGCGTGATATCCCGCATTGACCACCGTAGGGCATGAGCACGAGATAGCGCCCGGGAAGGGCGATGTTCGTCGTTGTGCGGGGTCCTTTCGACCCGATTGTGGCTTTCGTAATCTGAACCACGATGTCGGATCCGATCGGGTAAAGATCCGGAATGTCCTTAAGCTGCACCTTGTCCTTCTTCTTGCGCTGCTCCTCGGATCGCGTGTCCCGCACGACCTCGACCGAGGAATCCGCCGCCGCCGGAAGAATGTCCCAGTAGTGGAGGAATGCGTTCTTGGGCAATCCGATATCGACAAACGCAGCCTTGAGGCCGGGCTCGAGATTCTGGATTTTCCCCTTGAATATCGCCCCGACCATCCGATCCTCCCCGACGCGCTCGATCTCGAATTTCTCCATCACACCGTTATCGAGAACGGCCATGCGCCGTTCCAGGGGTGCGGAGTTGATGATTATCTCGCGGTAGGGAGCCTCGCTGCGACGGACAGAACGGACGAGCCGCTGCAGAATTGGTCGCTGCTTGGACCGCTCCTCTGCGTCCTTACGGAGGTCGCCCGGGTTAACCGGTTCGGTCGTCGCTTCGCGGGGTGGATGCTGAAGCTCCGTTTCGAGTTTGTCGGAAAGCTTGGATGTTTGGGTATTTGATGCGTTCATGGTTATGGTGGAATCCGGTGGATTGTGACGGACTCCTGAACCATGAATTGCTTGCCTGTGGCGTTTCCTTAAAAACTGTTCGCGCATCCGGTCTCATGAAAATTCCCTCCGATGCCGGTAAACACTCTGCACAAGTCCCTGAAGGATAAAGCAACTCAGGATAAAGGAGCCCCCGTAACTGAGAAATGGAAGGGGTAATCCGGTGATCGGCATCAGGCCGATCGTCATCCCGATATTGATGAAGATGTGTACAAGAAAAACTACCGTTACGCCTACGGCCAGGAGCATGCCGAATCGGTCTCGAGCAAGCCCCGCAATGCGAAGCCCGTTTCCCAGGATTACGCCGAACAGACCGATCACAAGAACACCTCCGATGAATCCCAGCTCTTCAGCCAGAACCGAGAAGATGAAATCATTGTGTGCCACGGAACGCGGCAGGTAACCGAGTTTCGCCTGAGTCCCCATGGTCCAGCCTTTGCCCGACCAGCCCCCCGTACCAACCGCCTGGACGGATTGTCGGTAGTTCCAGCTGACGCTGATCCCCTTCGGATCGATGATTTCAGGCGCCACAAAGGCCAGGATCCTGTTGCGCTGGTAATCGCGTAAGGGAACCCATGATTGCGCCTCATAAGCTCCCCGATGATCGTAGGCCGAGAGGTTGTGCTCCTGCAGAAAAACATGGTAACGGTAGATATCGCTGCCGACGACCCCAACCCCCAGAGCGAATGCCGCGAAGACTACCAAGAAGAAACGCTCGGAGAGTTTCGATACATACAGCAAACTGAAGATCATCGGCGGAAATATCAACACAGACCCTAAGTCCGGTTGCCAAAAAATCAACAAAATTGGGATTAAAACAATAATGAAAACTTTTAGCAGCAATGCAAAGGACTCTCGGATGCTGCTGAGTTCCGAGCGTGCCAGGACGGTTGCGGCGAGAACCAGCGTCCCGATTTTGGCGCCTTCGCTCGGCTGGAAGGAGAAGAAAACCAAGTCGATCCAGCGGCGCGCGTCGAAACGCACCTCGCCCAGTGGAGTCCACAAGAGAAGCAGGAGAAACAGGCTTGCCAGGTAAACCCACTGCGCATTCTCGAAGAAAATTTTATAATCGATCCGCGCTATAATAAAATAGGCAACGGAGCCGACAACAATCCAGAGTATCTGACGGGTCCAGTAGTCACTCCCCATGAATGCCTGAGCGGAGTATATGAAGAACACTCCCATCACGGAGAGCAGAAGAATGCATATCGGACCGATCCAATCTACCCGGGTCTCGTCTCGTCCGCTCTTGCCATTGGCGTTTTCGGGAGCATGCAATTGCCGGAACGCCGGGGATTTCGGACGAAAAGTCAGCATGGCACGGTCGCGCAAACCTGATTGGGCAATGATTTTTCTTCCCTAAGCGGGTGAAAATTCATCTGATAGGGAAAAGTCCTCATTCTAAAGCAGACACAAGCATTGAAATGATTGCACTATAACCGAATCTGAACCGATATTCAAGACGCGCATGCCGCTGAATACAGTTTCCACACTCGGAGTGATCGCACTGGCATTTCTGGCCGGTCTGATCGCCGCGACCCTGATCGCCGGGATCCTCTGGCGACGGTGGCGTCGGTCCGAGCAAGTTGCGCACGAGAACGCCCTGGAAATCGCCCGCCGCGAGTCCGAGATCGCCGCACGGGAACTGCGCTCGAAAATCGAAGAGGAGATGCGTACCGAACGGCGCCAGCTCGAGGAGCAGCTCAATCGCCGGGAGATCCAGGTCTCGCTCTCGGAAGAGCGTGCCAAATCCTCGGAGGCAACGCTGGAGAGCCGAAAACTCGCGATCGCCGAGCAGGAGGCATCCCTGAAGGAACAACTCAAACAAGTCGAAGCCGACCGGGCACAATTACACACCCTCTCCCGCCAATATCGTTCGCGCCTGGAACAGCTTTCCGGGCTCTCCGTGGAAACCCTTCGATCAGAGCTCGAAGAAGAAGTGCGCCGGGAGTGTGAGGATGAAATCCGGCGCCTGAAGGCTGATCTGCTCGACCAGGGGGAGGAAGCCGTCCGGGAGGAGGCGCGGCGAATCCTGATCGATGCCATGCAGCGGATTGCCGCAACGCCGATGCACGACATCACGGCAACCATCGTCCCCCTGCCATCCGAAGCCATGAAAGGCCGGATCATCGGACGTGAGGGCCGCAATATCAAGACATTCGAGTCCGCTACGGGAACTACCCTGCTGATCGACGAAACCCCCGACAGCGTTCTGATTTCCTCCTTCGATCCTGTTCGGCGCGAAGTGGCCCGTGTTGCGCTCGATCGCCTCATGAGCGATGGGAGGATCCATCCGACCAGCATCGAAGAGGCGGTCGCCGAGGCCGGAAAGGAAGTGGAACAGAGCGTCATTGGGTACGGCGAGGAGAGCCTGCGCCGGGCACGACTCACAGGTTTTCATCCGGAGATTGTCTCCCTCTTGGGGAAATTACGATTCCGTCTTAGCAACAATCAGAACGCCCTGGATCACTCTGTGGAAGTGGCCAACATGTGCGCCCTGATGGCCGCCGAACTCAAGCTGGACTCCGAAGTCGCGCGCCGCGCCGGACTGCTCCACGACATCGGGAAGAGCATTGAGGGTGAGTATCACGGTTCGCACGCGGTTGCGGCGGCGGATCTGTTGCGTCGCCACGGAGAGGACGCACGGGTAGTCAACGCGGTCGCGGCACACCACGAAGAGGTGCCGCCGGAGTCGGCCTATTCCCCGCTCGTCATGATTGCCGACAGTCTTTCCGCGGTGCGCCCGGGCGCCCGTTCCGAAAGCTTGGACAGCTACCTGCAACGGGTCTCGAACCTCGAAAACCTCGCGCTTCAGCACCCGGGAGTGACCGGGGCGTACGCCCTCCAGGCCGGGCGCGAGATTCGGGTCATCGTCGCGCCTGAGCATGCCTCGGACGAGGATGCCCGAATCGTGGCGCGCAGCTTACGGCGCCGCATCGAAGAGGAATTGCAGTACCCGGGGTCGATCAAGATCACCGTCATTCGTGAGCAGCGGTTTACGGAGCAGGCAAAGTAAGCCAAAGAATCCCGGCCCGACAGGGGTTGTTCATCCTGAAATCCCACCTTCTCAGAACCGCTTCGTCTTCCTCCTCATCCCTGCTTGGACGGGTCGGCTTCAGGCTCGCCGGCGTCCGTTCCCTCGGCGTTCGTGTCGCCGCTCTCCAGGAGGCGGACGCGACGATGCTTCTGCGGAAACTGAAGGGTCACAAGGGTCCCGACATCCTTGCGCGAATCGATCCCGATCTGTCCTCCGTGATTCCGCATGATTCGCTGACAGATCATCATTCCAAGCCCGGTTCCGGTCCGTTTCGTAGAGAAGTACGGCTGGAAAATTTTTGTCATATCCCCCTCGCTGATTCCCTCACCGGTGTCGCCGATCAGCAAATAGACGAATTCGTCGTCGGTCTTGACGCGAACCTTGATCGCCCCCCCCTTCGGCATCGATTCCCGCGCATTCTTGAAAATATTAAAAAAAACCTGCTTGATCTGATTCCGATCCGCGTGCACCACCGGCACATCCTCCTCCCATGCGATATCCGCAGAGATCGACGCTCCTTCCAACTCGGGCCTCAAGAACTCGAGCGTCTCCTCGAGCAACTCGATGAGGTTGACGTCCGAGAAATCGGGCGGGCGCGGGCGCACGGCTTCGAGGAAATGCGTGATGATCCCGTCCAAACGCTCGACCTCGGCCGTGCACACGTCAATGGATCGCCTGATCTTGCGCGTTGCCGCGTCATCCTCCAATTTTCCGGCGGCCCGCTGCATGAGCTGCAGGTGAATGGTCAGCGAATTGATCGGATTCCCAAGCTCGTGGGCCACACCCGCCGCGAGATCAACGATGGATTGAACCTTCTCGGACTCGATTCTTCTTTGGGTCGAAGCCCGTTCTTCGGTAATATCCGACAGGATGACCGCGTAGCGCAGGGGATGATCGTGCTCCGCCGATCCGGACTCCTCCGCTAACACCATTGGAATGATGTAGAAGCGCACCAAACGCGCTTCGGGATAGTCGATTTCAACCTCACGGGAAATCCCTGATGTCTCCAGGATCTCCCCTTCCCGGGTCAGGTGGAGGGTACGAACAAGGTTTGGAACGCTGCGCCAGAGGTTGATCCGGCCGATATCCTTCTGCGGCAGGCCGAGGAGGTTGACGGCCGCAGGATTGGCGTACTCGATCGTTCCCAGGCGATCGATCACGAGGATTCCCTCTCGGATCACCTCCAATACGGTCTCAAGGAAATGCCGCTCCCGTGCAAGACGCTGCACGAGGATGGTCAGGTTGACCGAATCCAGGTCGTCAAGCCGTCCCAGGACACTCTCCAATGCAGTGGACTTCTTCAGCGTCATGCTCGCTGCTCCTTGCTGATCATCGTGGAGAAACAGGCGATGAGTTGTCGAGCGAGCTCGTCTTTCGGCGCGGGACCCATACGCTGCGGCGCTCCGCTTCGCGTGAGCACGATCACTGCGTTGTCGGCGGCGCCGAATCCGCTCCCCGGAACCCCCACGCGGTTCGCGACTATCACATCACACCGTTTCTCCATCAACTTGCGACGCCCCTCGGCTTCCAGCCGATCCGTCTCCGCCGCAAATCCTACGAGCAGTTGATCCGGTCGGCGACGCTCCCCGAGGGTCTTAAGAATATCCGGCGTTGGCTCGAGTTCGACGCACATTTCCATATCGCCTTTTTTCACCTTCCCCGGGGCGCGCCGGCGGGGACGGCAGTCGGAAACCGCGGCGGCCATGATCAAGACATCGCACTCGGAGAAGCGCAATCCCAGTGCCCGGTGCATCTCCTCCGCCGATTCGACATGGAACACTTGAGTCTCCGGCGGGTCATCGAATCCTGCAGGGCCTGTGACCAACGTCGTCTCCCAGCCCGTCGCAGCCGCAGCCCGTGCGAGCGCAAACCCCATCCTGCCGGTGGAGGGATTGCTGATGAACCGCACTGGATCGAAATACTCGCGCGTCGGCCCCGCGGATACAAGACACCGAATCAGACTTGCCATGAGTTCCAAACAATAGAAGCCTCCCCCCAGGTATGGAAGGCCAAAACCGATCTGCAAGTCCAGGAAGCCCGACCGAGGAAAACATCTGGTTGAGCCTCTTGTTCAACATCTTCATCCCCGCAATGTTGCTCATGCAGGGGCAGAATTGGTTCGGGGTTTCACCGGCGGCGGTACTCGTGGGAGCGCTTGCCTTTCCCATCGCCTACGGCCTGTACTACTTTCTGGTACGCCGAAAGCTCAATTTCATCTCGGCGCTCGGGTTCATCAGCATCCTGCTGACTGGAGGCATCGGACTCCTGCATCTCGACAAGGGATGGATTGCGATCAAGGAGGCCGGCATTCCCCTGATCATCGGAATCGTGGTCATCGCATCCCTCAAAACCCGTTATCCGCTGATCAAGACATTTCTCTATAATCCGAAAATTTTCAACGTAGAGCGGATCGAGCGCGCGCTGACCGAGCGGAACACGCACGCGTCCTTCGAACGGTTGATGACCTTCTGCACGATTGTGCTCGGCGCTTCCTTTTTCCTCAGCGCGGCACTCAATTACGGATTGGCCCGATACTTCATACAGAGCGAAAGCGGGACCGAAGCGTTCAACACGGAGCTCGGGCGCATGACGTTCTGGAGTTATCCGGTCATCGTCGTCCCGAGCATGGCGGTCATGATTTTCGCACTCTGGAAACTTATTGGCGGGATCCGGGCTCTGACAGGCCTCAGCCTCGATGAGGCGCTCAACACACCCCCCGACGGTGTCGACTTAGACACGGAATCCCCGGTGAAGACGGACTCGACCACCGGCAAGGATGGTTGACCGGCACCAATGGTCCGGGCGGATATCCCGCCGGTTCCGGCTGCCGGGTCGCGCCAGGCAACCCGAATCCGTTTGATCGGGACTCGACACAGACAATTCGCTCGACTCAGATGATACCCAGGAAATTCCTGTAGATCCGGAGGCCCATCGCCTGGCTCTTTTCCGGGTGGAATTGGGTGGCGAAGCAATTCCCGCGGTTGATCGCCGAAGCGAAGACGGTTCCACCGTATTCCGTGCTTCCCCAGACCAACCCGGCATCGTCGGATTGCACGCAAAAGCTGTGCACGAAGTAGAACTGGTCCCTTTCCGAATCCAGACCGTGGTCCACTCGGGTGCGCTGCTCCCATTGAACGGAGTTCCACCCCATGTGCGGAATTTTAAAGCCGAAGGGGAGCCGGAAGCGACGCACCGTCCCGGGAAAAATTCCCAGTGCCTTCGTATCGCCCTCCTCCGAGTGTTCGAACAAAGCCTGCAGTCCGAGGCATATTCCGAAAAACGGCCGGTCGGCCTCGATCCACTCCCGGATCACACGATCGAACCCGGTATCGACGAGCAGCGCCATCGCATCCATGACAGCTCCCTGGCCGGGAAAGATCAGGGCGTCGGCCGCGCCGATCTCACCGGGTTGTGTGACCAGGCGGACCCGCGCACCCACGTGCTCCCAGGCACGGGCCACACTTCGCAGGTTGCCCATCCCGTAATCGAGTACGGCGAGGTCCGGTCCCTTGTTCACCATGGCGATACCCGCAAACGCGAAATCGTGCCGCTACGCTAGTAGCGTCCCTTCGTCGAATGAATCCCCTCGCCGAGGCGGGGGTCGATTCGCGTGGCGGCATCCAGCGCGCGGCCAAACCCCTTGAATATCGCCTCGGCGACATGGTGGGGTTCGTCGCCGTATTCCAGGGCTACGTGAACGTTCGCCCCGCACGAGTTCACGAACCCCTGCAGGAATTCACGCACCAGCCCCACATTGAAGTCACGGACGAATGCCTCCTTCAGGTCCACCCGGTACACGAAGGCCGGACGGTTCCCGAGGTCGAGAGCCACCCGCACCAGGGTCTCGTCCATTGGGAGGATGAAAAATCCGTAGCGCACCATTCCTCTACGCTCGCCGATCGCCCGGCGCACCGCTTCACCCAAGACCAGACCCACATCCTCGATGGTGTGATGGTAATCCACCTCGAGATCGCCTTCCGCCTTCAGATTGAGTGAAAACAAACCGTGCGCGGCGAAGAGCGTGAGCATATGATCAAAGAACGGAATGCCGGTCTCGATCTCCGCCTGTCCGTTGCCGTCAATCTCGAGGCGCAGGAAAATCCGCGTTTCACGCGTCTCCCGCCGCACCTCAGCTATGCGTTCTTCGGCCATGATTTTACTCGTTCAAAAAACCGATCCATTTGGGAATCGGTTCCGATCGTGACTCGGAGGTATGCCTCTGTCAATGGGTTGCACGGAAAATAGCGTACGAGAACCCGGCCCGCGCGCAGCCATTCGAAGAGATCGGCAGCCGCCGATTTCCCCGACCGCCCCGTCGCCTCCACCGGTCGGGTAAAGACGAAGTTCGCCTCGGAAGGGTACGTGTGCCATCCAAGTCCTGCGAGGCGCTGCAGCGTACGCTGCCGGGTCGCAAGAATCCGTCCGATCGTCTCGGTGCACCATGTGCGGTCCTCCAATGCCGCGCGCGCGGCCGCCTGGGCGATACGATCGACGTTGTAGCTTTCGCGCACGCGATCCAGGAGCGCAACGACCGCGTCGGAGGCAACCGCGTAGCCGACACGTATGCCGGCGAGGCTGTAGGACTTTGAAAAAGTCCTGGCAACAACGAGGTTCGGGTGCTCGTCAAGCAGCGCGATTGCGGACTCCCGTGCAAAATCGACATAGGCCTCGTCGATTACCAGCACTCCCGGGAATCGACCGGCCAACCGATCGATCTCCCGGTTGGGAAACGCCACGCCCGTCGGAGCGTTGGGCGAGGTGAGAAAGAATATGTTGGCGCCGCAGCGCTCGATCGCGGCAGCCGGCAATCGGATGTCCGAATCAAATTCGCAGAGAACCGGCACGCAGCCCTGGATTCCCGCAAGCACCGGATAAAGGGAATAGCTCGGAACCGTCCAACCGGCCGGACGATCCGCTCCGGAGAATGTGCGAAAAAGGAGATTGAGCACATCGTCGCTCCCGTTACCGACGATCACCCGGGATGGATTAACGCCGTGATAGCGCGCCAAGGCGTGACGCAGCTCTTTCGAGGTTGGATCGGGATAGAGGCGGAGCCGCTCGCACTCCTTGCCGATCGCATTCGCAACCCGACAGCTCGGGGGGTACGGATTCTCATTTGTGTTGAGTTTAGTCCATCCGGATTCCGACGGTTGAACACCCGGCACGTAGGCGCTCAGGCCGGTAACGTTCGGTAATGCGAGATCGTTGGGACAAAACCGTTTCACGGGACAAAATCGATGCACGCCTTGCTTCAGTCGCGAAGCCGAATCGTCAACGAGCGGCCGTGCGCATCGAGCTGTTCCATCTCCGAGAACGCCTCGACCATCCGTGCGGCGCGCGCCAGGCTCTGGCGGGAATACCGGACGACGCTGCTTCGGCGGAAGAAGTCCGCAACCCGCAAACCGCTCAGGTAGCGCGCAGTGCGCCCGGTCGGCAGGGTGTGATTCGGACCGGAAGCGAAGTCGCCGAGCACGGTTGGCGTCTCCCGTCCCTCGAATATCGCACCGGCCGTGGTAATCAGTTTCGTCGCACGGGAGGCGGATGAGGGTGGAAGCAGGATCTCCAGATGCTCCGGCGCGAGCAGATTCGCCACAGCCGCCGCCTCCTCCAACCCCGACACCAGGACCGCCAGAGAGCCCTCGCGCAACACGGCACGAATCGAATCCTGGTGTCTGAGTTCCGGAAGCTGACGGTCGATCTCCGCGCGAACCAGGCCGACATACTCCCGATCCGGCGCGGTAAAGACGACCCGGGAACGCACATCGTGCTCGGCCTGCGCGAGGAGATCCGCGGCGACGTAGGCGGGCGGCGTGCTTGCGTCCGCGATAATCATCACCTCGCTCGGACCGGCCAGCAGGTCGACTCCGACCTCGCCAAAAACCTGGCGCTTGGCCTCGTTGAGATACGCGCCGCCCGGTCCAAAGATTTTGTCCACCGGCGCAATCGAACCGGCCCCGTAGGCCAGCGTTGAAACCGCGACAGCTCCACCCAATTTGTAGACCTCGGAGACCCCGCACAGGGCAAAGGCTCCGAGCAGGACGGGATTCACCGCCCCACTGGAATCGGGCGGCGTGCATACTGCAATACGCCGCACACCCGCCATCCGGGCGAGGACGGCAGTCATCACCACGGTCGAGACGAGCGGAACTCGTCCTCCCGGGATGTAGATTCCGACCTCACGCAACGGGTAGAAAACCTCACCAACTCGAGCTCCATGGGCATTGCGCATCGCCCATTTCCGGGGAAGACTCTTTCTGTGAAAGGCCCGAACACTGCGCATCGCCTCGCGGATGGCTCGCCTGCGCTCGGACGACAACGCCTGCAGCCCGGTCCGCAACTCGGCATCGCGAACGCGCAATGTCGCGGGCGTCAGTTTCACGCCCTCCACCTCTTCGCTCAACGCGAGCACCGCGGGCATCCCCTCGGCACGGATGCGCTCGCGAATGCTTCGGACCCGCTCGGAGATTACATCGGATCGGGATACCGATTCGGCGAACCGAATCAGGCGCTTCTCCGAACCGCGGGATGCATAACAGATCGTCCTCACGATCCCTCCTCCCGTGATCCCAGTTCCTCATCCGGCGAACGCAATGACCGCGGTTCGATCGTCGGAAATTCAAAAAAGGAATCCGGATAGCTCTCGTTCAGCACGATTCGCTCGTACTCGAGGCGGGTCGCCTCCTCGCCGTCGAGGTAAGCGATCACGCGGCGCGGAAACCGCATGCCGTCCACCCACATGTTACCGAACTCGCGGACCGTGACGCCGTCGGGATTCCGGGTCGCGATAACCGAACCGTCCTGCACGTCGATGAAGCGATGGAAGACCAGCTCATCGTCGAAATAGAACGCAAGTTTATGGGCCGGAAAGCCATCCTGAATTGTTCGCTTCTCGTACTCCACTTCGCCGTCCACACGATCCATCCGAGAGTAAAAATAGAGATTGTCGTGCGTATTATAGCGCAGGCGGCGGTGCTCTTTCGGACTGAGACCGCGCAGGTCATATCGGTCCGGATCCCGGTTGTCGGAAACGCGATTCCATCCGACGACCCCGTCCGTGGCCGTGATTGTAGTAAGGCGTCCATCGTTGAACTCCGTCCGCTGCTGCCCCGGTTTCTGGAGCGTGATGATGAACCGTCCGCCGGTACCGTCGGGACGGTTAAAAAACGTACCTTCATACCGAATACTCTCGATACCGTTGAGCACGGCGTCCCCGCCGAGGTGCTCGCGCGCCTGAGCGAGGACCGCATCGACAGGAACCGACCCGGCGAGAGTCGTCGCGAGCCACATGAACAACGCGAACGGAAATGCATTCGTTACGGTACGCGCCATGGAGTTACTCCCACTCGATGGTACTGGGCGGCTTGGAACTGATGTCCAGAACCACGCGGTTGATGCCTTTGACTTCATTGATAATCCTGTTTGAAATGCGTCCGAGGAGTTCGTGCGGCAGGCGCGCCCAGTCCGCGGTCATCGCGTCGATGCTTTCAACAATCCGCAGCGCAATAACGTTCTCGTACGTGCGCTCATCCCCCATGACACCGACCGTGTGCACCGGGAGAAACACCGCAAAACTCTGCCACACCTTGTAGTAGTAGCCGCTTTTCTTCATCTCCTGGAGGAGAATCGCATCGGCCTCCCGCAGTACGCGGAGGCGGGGACGCGTGATTTCACCCATCACGCGTACTCCCAGACCCGGCCCCGGGAACGGCTGCCGCCATAGAACTTCCTTCGGCAGTCCGAGCTCGGCGCCAAGCCTGCGCACCTCGTCCTTGAACAGCTCGCGCAACGGTTCCACAAGCTGAAGTTTCATCCGCTTGGGGAGGCCGCCGACATTGTGGTGGCTCTTGATCAGGGCGGCGGGGTTCCCTTCGATGGAGACGCTCTCGATGACATCCGGATAGAGGGTTCCCTGGGCGAGAAATGCGATATTGCCCAGGCGTTTGACCTCCCGTTCAAAGACCTGGATGAACGTGCGCCCGATGATCTTGCGCTTCTGTTCGGGATTTGTAACCCCCTTGAGCCGGGAGAGAAACACATTGGCCGCCCGCGCGACACGCAGGTTCAACTTGAAGTTCTCGCGAAAGAGCTTCTCGACGGCTTCGCGTTCGTTCAGCCGGCACAGGCCGTTGTCCACAAACACACAGATCAACTGCTCCCCGATCGCCTTGTGGATCAACGCGGCCGCAACCGAGGAATCGACCCCGCCGCTCAGACCGAGGATGACTCGCTCCGATCCGACCTCGGCGCGAATTCGCTCCACAGCCGTCTCAAGGTACTCAGCCATCGACCACGCTCCCTTGCAGCCGCATATCCGGTAGAGATAGTTCCGGATGATATCGGTGCCCTGCTCGGTGTGAAAGACCTCCGGATGAAACTGCAGCCCGTAGAATCGCCGCTCCTCGTCGGCAATTGCCGCGTAATCGGAATTCTCGGTGCGAGCGATCGTTGAAAATCCGTCCGGCAGGGACCGCATCTGGTCTCCGTGCGAGTTCCAGACATGAATCGTCGGCTTGATTCCGTGAAACAGTTTGCCCTTTTTCCGGATCGTCAACAGGCTGTCGCCATACTCCCGCTGCCGGGTCGGCTCCACCGTCCCGCCCAGCATCTTCCCCATAAGCTGAAGGCCATAACAGATCCCCAGAACCGGAACCCCCAGTTCGAAGAGGCGGCGATCCGGGGAAGGAGCATCCTTGGCCAGCACGCTACTCGGTCCCCCGGATAGGATAATCCCTTTCACGCCGTCCGCCCGCAGTTCCGAAGCCGATGTCGCGTAAGGGTAGATCCGCGAATAGACGTGACACTCGCGGATACGCCGCGCGATCACCTGCGTGTACTGGGAACCGAAGTCGAGAACTGCAATCGCCTGGGACATGGGATTTGTGGGAAACGGAGAAACCTAGGGACCACCCCGGCCGAATGCAAGTGCAAGGAGGCAGAATCGATAGGGCGCAACCCCATGGATGGCGAAGCGATTCGGATCCTCTCCGGCGCCGGAAGGAATCTCCCTGTTGCTTCTATTCGACAACGACAAGCACAGGCCGGAGGTCGGCAGGCGCTGGGCAGGATCGGGCTGGCACACTCCTGTATGTCACGCCACAGGCTTTGCGAAGGGGAGGCCCACAACGGCATCGAGCCGGCGCTGCGTTTCCGGGGCGGAACCGCCACAGCGTTCTCAGGCAACCGGTACCACAAAAATCCGAGAAGAGCCCTTCGCAGAAGCTGTCAGAACCGCAACGAAGTGTTCTTGAAATCGCAGTGCGGGCAATTCACTTCGATTCGGCCCAGCGGAGCGGTGTAGAGAGCGCCGCACCGGATGCAGTGAAAGGTTCGACGCAGGCGTTCGGCCTCGTAGAGATTGCGATCGCGCCGATCGTAGTAAAACCACAGCGCAGACACGAACAACATGCCTGCCATCAACAGGCTGACAAAAAACCAGGCAATCGTCAGGGTGATCATGCGCGCGCCTCAGCCGGGCACCCCGCGGTTCAGTTTCGCCCGCCCGATATGTCCGAGTCATCCACGTAAGTGCGCTGATTACTCCTTTTTGCCGGGAGATTCGGGCGTTTCATCGGAGGGCGTCTCCTCTGCAGAGGGCGGCTCACTCGCCGAATCCTCCTCGGTGGCCGTCGCGGCATCCGAAACAGCCGGTGCCGACTCCGTCGCCGCGTCGGCGCCTTCCTCCGCGGCCGGTTTTGGTTTGGCGGTTGATTTCGAACGCCGCTTGCGCGAGTATCCCTCGTCGGAGGCCTCGATCAGGGCGATCAGCGCCATCTCCGCCGCGTCACCGACCCGCGGCCCGATCTTGTAAATCCGGGTGTATCCGCCCGGACGGTTGAGGAACTCCGCTACACGCTCACTGAAGAGCATGCGCACAGCCTCGGGATGCCGCACGCGGGCCAGCGCCTGCCGTCTCAGGTAAACAGCACGTTCTGGCGTGCTGTTCTGCGCCTCCTTGGCCAGCGTGATGATCCGTTCGGCGAACGGGCGCAGTGCCTTGGCCTTGGACACGGTGGTCTCAATCCTGCCGTGCAAGAAGAGCGCCGCTGCGAGATTGGCAAGCTTCGCGTGGCGGTGCTCTTTGGTGACGCCCAAGGTGTGCCGGTGTTTGCGATGTCGCATGGTATATAACCCGATTGATTAAGTGTTGTTTCTGACGAACGCCGGCGGGGAAACTCAGGGTTCGGAGCGATTGTCGAGGAGGCGATCGTCGAGCTTCATCCCGAGGCTCAGACCGAGTTGCTCCAGCTTCGCCTTGATCTCATTCAGCGATTTCTTTCCGAAATTCCGGTACTTGAGCATTTCCTGCTCGGACTTCATCGCCAACTCGCCGACCGTCGTGATATTGGCGTTGTTGAGACAGTTCGCGGCGCGGACTGAGAGCTCGATTTCGTTGACGGACATGTTCAGCAGTTTGCGGAGCTTGTTCTGCTCCTCGGAGACCTCGGACTGTTCCGAGTCAAACTCGACACTCTCCTTGGTGACGTTGTCGAAAACATCGAGGTGGTGCTTCAGGATCGCAGCTGCCTGTTTGATCGCGTCGTCAGGCGTGATCCGCCCGTCGGTCCACAGTTCGAAGATGAGCTTGTCAAAGTCCGTCATCTGACCGACACGCGTGTTCTCCACCGTGTACTTCACCAGAGTGACCGGGCTGTAGAGCGAGTCGATGGCGATCACGCCGATCGGCTGCTCGGACTCCTTGTTCTCCTCGCCGGAGACGTACCCGCGCCCGGTCTTGACCTCGAGTTCCGCAACAAAGCGACGCTTTTTGTCCAGCGTGCAGATCACCTGCTCGGGGTTCACGATCTCCACATTGGAATCGGGCCGGATGTCGCCGGCCGTCACTTCACCTTCCTTGTTGACATCGATCAGAAGGTGGATCGTTTCGCGCTTGTGCGACTTGATCAGCACCTTTTTCAGGTTTAGAACCACGTCGGTCACGTCCTCAACAATGCCCTCAATGCTTTGAAACTCGTGGTGCACACCGTCGATCTTGACCGATGCTATCGCGGCACCCTCAATCGAACTCAAGAGGATGCGGCGCAACGAGTTGCCGATTGTGTGACCGTATCCGGTCTCAAACGGCTCCGCAGTAAAGCGCGCGTACGTCTCCGTCGCGGTATCATCGTCTTTTGCCAGACGGTTGGGTATCTGGAATTTGCCTAGTCGAATCGCCATTATTGTGCCGTGTGTATATTTGCGGTACAGAAATAAGAGGTGGACATCGCCAAGGAGCCGGGATTACCGGCTGTAGAACTCGACGATGAGCTGCACATTAATTCCTGTCTGTATGTCGTCTGCTGCCGGGGCGCGGTTCACCGCGGCTTTCAATGTATCGTCGTAACGGGTCAGCCAGAGCGGAACCGTTCTCATACGGGTGTCTTCCATGGCGCGCGTCGCGAGCTGGCGCGAGGAGCTGCTGGCCTTGACCTCGATCTCGTCCCCGTCCGATACTTGAGCGCTGGCGATATCAAGCTTGCGTCCGTTGACCAGGACATGACCGTGATTGACGAACTGTCGCGCCTGGCGGCGGGTCTTGGCGAATCCGAGGTTGTAAACCACGCTGTCGAGACGCATCTCAAGCATGCGGACAAAACTCTCGCCGGTAACACCACGCTGCCGTTTGGCGCGCTCGAAGGTCAGACGGAACTGCTTCTCGTTGAGGCCGTACAAATAACGCAGCTTCTGCTTCTCGTTGAGACCGATCGCGTAATCAGTAAGCCGGCGCCGCATGCGCGGGCCGTGGATGCCTGGGGGGTGTGGCTTGCGCTCAAATGCAGCGTTCGCCGGGAAAATCGCCATTCCGAAACGGCGGTTGATGCGAGTGGTGGGTCCGGTATAACGTGCCATGATAAAATGCGTGCTGGGAGAGTCGGATGTGGCGATGGCTCGGGAATCAAACGCGCCGGCGCTTGGGCGGTCGGCACCCATTGTGCGGAACCGGCGTGACATCGGTAATGGACAACACATTGAGCCCGAGCGCCTGAAGCGCGCGAATCGCGGAATCGCGGCCCATGCCCGGTCCCTTGACGCGCACATCGACCTCTTTCAGCCCATGCGAGATCGCAACCCGGCCGGCGTCCTGTGTGACGATCTGGGCGGCGTAGGCGGTCGACTTGCGCGATCCGCGGAAATTGCACTTGCCCGAGCTGGACCAGGAGATGACATTGCCCATCTGGTCCGAGAAAGTAACCTTGGTGTTGTTGAACGTCGCCAGCACGTGAACGACCCCGGAGCTGATATTCTTGCTCCCCTTCGCCTTGCGCACTTTGACCTCGCCGATGTCGGCCTTGAGCAGATCGGCGGCACTCGGTTGGGCCGGCTTTTTGTCCTCGGCCTCCTCCTTTTCTGCATTGCCTTCCTCCTGCTCCGTCGCATTCGGCGCCTCGGACTGGTCCGATTTCGTCGTTTTATCTCGCGCGGCGCCGTCGCCACGGCCGGCTTCGGACCCCGATTTCTCAGGTTCAGCCGGGGCCTGAGACGCCGCGTCCGTACGGGCGGGCTCCTGTCCCTGGCCGGGAGAGGCGGTTGCCTGCTCGTTTTCTTGCTTTTCTTCTTCGCTCATAGGACAAATTGAATCATTGCCGGTTGTCAGGCTTTCTTCTGGATCCCCACGGTCTTCACTTTCCCTTTGCGAGTGCGGGCGTTGCATCGGGTCCGCTGGCCCCGCACGGGAAGCCCCCGCCGGTGCCGCATCCCGCGATAGGACTGTATCGCCTGAAGGCGTTTGAGGTTGCCGGCGACCTCCCGCCGCAAGTCCCCCTCGACACGAATCCCGTTGGCCGTGATGCGTTCCGCAATCTGGTTGATCTCCGCCTCGGAGAGGGAACTGGCACGCCGGGAGGGATCGAGGTCGGTTTCGGCCACGAGCTTGGCAGCCAGCGTCGGCCCGATACCATAGATGTACCGGAGGGCGTAGGGCAACGGTCTGTTGCCGGGAATTTCTACTGCGAGAATGCGTGGCATATCTATTTGTTTGTTAAATATTTAAGGATAAGAGCAGACACCGCTCTTCACCGCGAAGACTGAAGATAGGGAAAAAGATTGAGGATAAAAGCTATTTCTTTGGGATTGTCAAGATTTCCGGCCGATCGTCGGTAAGCAGCACGGTGTGTTCGTAGTGCGCACTCGGAGCGCGATCGCGGGTTACCGCGGTCCACCCATCCTCGCACATCTCAATTTCAGGGCGCCCGAGCGCGACCATCGGTTCGATTGCGAGCGTCATGCCGGGATGGAGTCGATCCCCCCGGCCCGGCGCTCCGAAGTTCGGAATCTGCGGATCTTCATGCATCGTTCGGCCGACACCGTGGCCGACGAAATCCCGGATGATCGAGTACCCGCGCCGCTCGCAGTACTGCTGAACGGCATGGGAGACATCCCCCACCCGATTGCCCTCGCGGGCCTGTTCGATGGCATGGAAGAGCGCCTCTTCGGTTGTCCGGAGCAAGGCGATGATTTTGGGGTCGGCCGTGCCGACAGCGACGGTGCGCGCGTTGTCTCCCACGAATCCGCGGTAGACGACGCAAACGTCGATCGTTATAATATCCCCTTCGCGAAGAACCCGATGGAGCGAGCCGATTCCGTGGACGACCTCTTCATTCACCGAGAGGCAGGTGTACGCCGGGTAGCTCCGGGAGCCGACCCGATATCCGAAACACGCACTGTGTGCGCCGAACGACGCGATGAGACGCTTGCCTTCCTGGTCGAGATCATAGGTGTTAATCCCCGGCGCAACCATGCGTGTTATCTCATCGAGTACACACGCCGCGATCCGGCATGATTCACGCATTTGCTGAATCTCATCTGCCGATTTGATCGGAATCATGGTGTTGCGACGGAGCATTGTGGTACGAAGGGAAGGAAGAGAGGCGCAACCGAGTCACGCTATCAGCGGATGAGCAGATAGTTCAGGAGCCAGGCAACCAGGCCGGAGACCAAGGCGATCGTGAGCCAAAACCAGAGCCGGTTGGCATCGCGCAGGCCGGAGGTGTCAAGCTGCCGGACGCGTCCGACACTGCGCCCGCGGATCCGGCCCTTCTTGAGGAATCCGTCATAGTGCCGCTGGATTAGAAAGGTTTCAACCTGGCGCAACGCATCGAGCAACACGCCGACGATAATCAGCATTCCGGTTCCGCCGAAGAACTGGGCCGTCTGGTAGGGAATCCCCTGGGTAAAGAGAAGCACGTCCGGGAACACCGCGATGATGGTCAGGAATATCGCCCCGGCCAGAGTCAGGCGGGTCATGACAAAGTCGAGGAATTTGGCGGTCGGCTCACCCGGGCGCACCCCGGGGATATAACCGCCGTACTTCTTCAGGTCATCCGCAACCTGGATTGGTTTGAACATGATCGAGACCCAGAAGTAACTGAACCCCAGGATGAGCATGCCGAACATGACATAGTACGGCATCGACCCGTGCTGGAACATGGTGGCAAAATCACGCATGAACGGAAGATCGACCGCAGCGCCAAACCATCCCGCCATGGTCTGAAAGAACATCATGATGGCGCTGGCGAAGATGATCGGCATGACGCCGGAGTAGTTGACCTTGAGCGGCAGGAAGGTGCTCTGTCCGCCGTACACCTTGCGGCCGACGACCCGCTTGGCGTACTGTACCGGAATCTTCCGCTGCGCCTGCGTCACCGCGACAATCCCGGCGATCACCAGAAAGAGCAGCAGGAATAAGAGGATCGCGTGCGGGAGGCCCAGGGTTTCAACGCCGACCGGCGCGAAGAACATACTCCAGGTCAGGTTGATGGCGGCAGGCAGGTCCGCGATGATCCCGACGCCGATCAACATGGAAATCCCGTTTCCAATGCCGCGCTGGGTGATCTGCTCCCCGAGCCACATCAGGAGGATCGTTCCGGTGGTCAGGAATATTACCGAGGTGATCAGGAAGAAGGTATGCCCGGTGATGATGATCGAACCGTACGCCTGCTCACTGAATCCCTGAAAGAGGCGCCCCGGATTCTCCAGAGTGAGAATCAACAAGGTCGCCTGCACGAGACAGATTCCAACGGTGGCATAACGCGTGTACTGGGTAATCTTCTGTCGGCCGACTTCACCTTCCTGCTGCAATCGCGAGAGGGAGGGCACCACGGCACCGAGCAGTTGGAAGATGATCGCTGCACTGATGTACGGCATGATTCCAAGAGCCGCAATCGCTCCTTTCAGCAACGCGCCCCCGGTGAACATATTATAGAGACCGAGAAGGTCGCCGCCGGAGCCGGTTCGCTGATCCGCGAAGAAGTTCTGCAACGGCATCGGGTCGATGCCCGGCAGCGGGATGTTCGCCGCCACGCGCGCGATGAAGAGGAGGAAGAGCGTCAAGAATATACGGTCCCTCAACTCGGGAATCTTGAAGCAGTTGATGAAGGAGGAAATCATGGCGCGGTATGCGGAAAACGGCGTAGGGCAGGCACGGTTACGATGACGATTCCTCAGCGGTGGCGGTCGAATCGGCGGTGGCGGGCTCGTCCACGAGTGCTACCGTCCCGCCGGCTGCCTCTATTTTCCGCCGGGCGGTCGCCGAGATCTTCTCCACGTGGACGGTGAAGGCGCGGTCCACCTCCCCGGTTCCCAGAATCTTGACGTAGCGATCCGATGAATCGATCAGCCCGGCGGCCACCAGCGATTCGCGATTCACGACATCGCCCTGCACGCGGCTGAGCGCGGCCAGGTTGACGATACCGTAACGAATCTGGAACTGCGTGCGCTTGAATCCACGTTTCGGCAACCGCCGATAGAGCGGGATATGCCCGCTTTCAAACCCCGGACGAAGGCTGTAGCCGGAGCGCGCGCGCTGTCCTTTGTGTCCACGGCCCGAGGTCTTGCCCCGGCCGCCGCCTTCACCGCGGCCGACTCGCTTGCGGGGAGGATTGCCGCCGTCGCTTGAAATAATCTGATGTAATCGCATGGCTGATTGAGTAGAGTCTGGTTCACTTCCGCCGAGTGAACTTGTTTATTCGGCCGACCTGAGCTGCTCGATGGTATCCGCCGAGCGCAGTTGGCGGAGACCGTCCAGCGTGGCGAACACCACGGCCCCGGAATTGTTTGAACCCAGGCTCTTGGAGAGCACATCCTTGATGCCGCATCCCTCCAGAACCGCGCGCACGCCGCCGCCGGCGATCACTCCGGTCCCGGGACTGGCGGGGCGCAGGAGCACCTGTCCTCCGTCGTGCTCCCCGACCACTTCGTGCGGAATCGTATTTCCTTTGAGTTGGATCGGAGCGAGATTCTTGTGCGCCTGCTCGGTGCCCTTCCGGATGGATTCGGGCACCTCCTTGGCCTTGCCGTATCCGACGCCGACACGGCCCTCGCGATCGCCCACGACCACAAGCGCCGAAAAGCTGAAGCGACGGCCGCCCTTGACGACTTTGGCACAGCGATTGATGTGGACGACCTTCTCGAAGAAAGGATTCTCTTCCTGCTCTTCCTGGCGGTTTCTGCCGTAGCCTCTTCTGGGTTGGTTGCTCATAGTTGCTCCTAAAATTCGAGGCCACCCTGGCGCGCCGCTTCAGCGAAGGACTTGACCGCGCCGTGATAGCGGCGGCCGTTGCGGTCGAAGACCACTTTTCGGACGCCGGCGGCAAGCGATCGTTCGGCGAACGCGGTGCCAAGGCGGGCGGCACTCGTGGTGTTCGCGGTACAATTCTCCCCTTGCAGGCCCTTGTCGAGCGTCGAAAGGGCCAAGAGGGTGTGCCCCCGGCGGTCGTCGATCGCCTGGGCGAAGATGTTCTTGTTGCTGAAGTGGACGCAAAGGCGGGGCCGCTCGGCCGTCCCCTTGACGTGTCGACGGATGCGCCATACGCGCTTCTGCCGTAGTTTTCTTTTCTGATCCAAATTCATATCCGTGGGTGCTTCTTAAGTTGAATAATCGGTGCGTCCGAACTCAGCCGGCTTTCTTGCCTTCCTTGCGTCGGACGAATTCCCCTTCGATGCGAACCCCTTTGCCCTTGTATGGTTCCACCGGGTAGTAGCTCTTGATATCGGCGGCGACCTGCCCGACGAGCTGCTTGTCCACCCCGGAGACCGTGAGCTTCGTCTGGCCCTCCACCACCACATTGATGCCGTCGGGGACGGAGTAATTGATGGGGTGACTGTAGCCGAGCGCGAGGTTGAGGTTTTTCCCCTGCAGATCGGCACGAAACCCGACGCCGTTGATTTCGAGTTTCTTCGCGTAACCCTCTGAAACACCTCGCACCATGCTTGCGATAATGCTGCGGGTCGTGCCGTACATGCATCGGGCGAACCGATCCTGGCCGACGGGCGCAACAAGGATTGCGTTCTCCTCAATCGTGATGCGCACGGATTTGTTAAAGGTCCGTTCCAGTTTTCCCTTGGGTCCCTCGACTCGAACGGTGACGTCTTCGACGGAAGCCTGAACATTGTCGGGGATGGCGACGGGAAGTTTTCCAATTCTGCTCATAATACGTTTGCTCCTTGATCGGATACGTTACCAGACACTGCAAATCATCTCCCCGCCAACCTTCTGCCGCCGGGCGGCGCGATCGTTCAACACGCCGCGTGATGTCGTGAGGATTCCGATCCCCAGCCCATCGAGGGTCCGCGGAATCTCCCGGTGCTGATAGTACAGCCGGCGGCCGGGTCTGCTCTCGCGTCGAATGCCGGTGATCGCCGGAGCCTCATCGACGTACTTGAGCGACATCTCCAGAATCTTGTGTCCATGTGCGTCCGTGTTCTCCCGCACATCACGGATGTAGCCTTCCGCCTTCAGGATCTGAGCGATGCTCATATGGACCCGCGAGTGCACGGCCGTACAAGTTTCCTTGCGGGCGGCATAGGCATTGCGGATTACGGTAAGATAATTACTGATGGAGTCTGACATCGGTACTGCGCTTGACGTTGATCGGGGAGGAGGGCGTTACCATGAGGACTTGGTGACACCGGGAATCTTTCCCTGCGTCGCCAACTCCCGGAAGGTGATCCGTGAAAGGTGAAAGCGGCGCAGGTACGCGCGCGGCCGGCCGGTGATCGCACAGCGGTTGCGCACGCGCACGGACGAGGAGTTGCGGGGAAGCTTCGCAAGCTTCCGCTGGGCTTCATAGAAGTCCTCGTCCGCTGTGTCGGCATTGCGTAGGATGCTCTTGAGCTCGGTGCGTTTCGCGGCATACCGAGCGACGAGGCGTTCGCGCTTTTTGTTGCGCTCAACAATTGCTTTCTTGGCCATATCGAAAAGTGATAAAAATCAGGTCGGGGTTCAATTGGTGCGCTTGCGGAACGGCATTCCCATCTGCTCGAGCAGCTCGTAGCCCTCTTCGTCGCTTCTGGCGGTGGTGACGATGGTAATATCCATTCCAAGGTTGGATTTAACGGACTCATGCGAGGCTTCGGGGAAAATAGTGTGGTCGGAGATCCCGAGCGTGTAGTTTCCGTTGCCATCGAGTTTGTTCGGCACGCCGCGGAAGTCGCGGATCCCGGGAAGGGCGACATGGATCATCCGCATGAGGAAATCATACATGCTGGGACCGCGCAGGGTGACTTTCAATCCGATCGGCATACCCTCGCGCAGTTTGAAATTCGACACGCTCTTGCGGGCGCGGGTTACCACCGGGCGCTGCCCGGCCACCCGCGAGATCTCCTTGACCCGATCCTCGATTCCGGACTTGTCGATTGTCGCGTCAAATCCGCTGTTGATGACGACTTTCTCGACCGCCGGAACCTGGTGTCGGTTCCGGTATCCCCGCTTCTTCATCAGATCGGGGAGGATGCGCTCGCGATACGCTTGTTGGAGTTCGTTTTGTTGCATGGTTGGTTCCTGGTACACCGGGTTTCCGTGCCGGTGTCATTACACTGCAAATTCAAGCATCTGATGGTTTGGGCCTGCGCTCGTCGTAGCGCGACGCCGTCATGACATTGGAGATGTGGATGGGCTGCTCCCGCTCGGCGATCCGGCCCTCCTGGTTGTTGTCGCGTCCGGCTTTTTCGTGGTGTTTGCGCTTGTTGATTCCCTCCACGAGGACGCGCTCTTTGCGGGGGAGGACCTGCATGACCTTGCCGCGTTCCCCCCGGAAATTCCCTGCGATCACAACGACTTCCTCGCCTTTCTTAATCTTGTTCTTTTCGCTCATATCACAGCACCTCCGGAGCCAGACTGACGATTTTCATGAAGCGCTTCTGACGCAACTCCCGGGCGACGGGTCCGTAGATGCGCGTGCCGCGCGGATTGCCGTCCGGATTGATCAAAACGATCGCGTTGGTGTCGAAACGCAGGTACGAGCCGTCGGGACGACGGATCGGTGCGCGCGTCCGAACGATAACCCCACGGCAGACCGTGCCCTTCTTGACCGTCGCATCCGGGGTGCTCTCCTTGATGTGGACGATAACCGTGTCCCCGATTCTGGCGGTCCGCCGAATCTGACCCAGCGGACGAATCAGCTTGGCGGACTTGGCGCCGGTGTTGTCGGCAACATTCAGTTTGGATAAAAGTTGAAGCATGGTAAATCTCCTCCAGGAAACGATCGTGGCTCGCCGGCATAGCCCGAAACCTCATACCGCGTTTGACGCCTTTTCTGTTATCTCGACGATCCGGAAGCGTTTCAGCTTCGACAACGGACGCGTCGCCATGATCGTCACCCTATCGCCTACCGCGGATTCGTTTTTCTCGTCGTGTACGTGAACGACGGTCTTGCGGTTGATCTCCTTGCGATAGCGTGGATGCGGAATCTTGTAGGCGTACGTCACCTTCACGGTCTTGTCTCCAGAGCGGCTCGTGACGACTCCGATGATACTCTTCCGGCGGTTGCGAATGAATTCAGACATGGATATTGGTCCTTGGTGGTGCTTCAGGCGTTCTGCTCAGCGGTGGATTTCTGTCGGCGGATGGTCTCCATGCGCGCGACATCGCGCTTGAGCTCCTGGAGCATGTGCGATTTCTCCAGTTGGCCGGTCTGTTTCTTCATGCGCATCTGCAGAAGCTCATCGCGCGTATCACGAATTTTCTTCTCCAGTTCGCTGGCCGAAAGTTCCTGAATTTCCTTGGTTTTCATAAAAAGTGATCTCGATCCGCGCCAAACTAAGCGAGTTCCTCGCGGCTGACGAAGCGGCACGGGATTGGGAGCTTGCCGTCCCCCAGACGCATCGCTTCACGCGCAGCGCTCTGAGGCACACCGCTCAGTTCAAACAGAATGTTTCCGGGCCGCACGGTTGCCACGTAGAATTCCACGTTCCCCTTCCCCTTCCCCTGGCGGGTTTCCGCCGGTTTCCGGGTCACCGGTTTATGCGGGAAAACGCGAATCCAGACTTTACCGCGCCGGCTGAGAAAACGGTTGATGGCAATACGGGCAGCCTCGAGTTGCGCTCCTGTGAGAGAGCCGCGCCCCAGCGCCTGAATGCCGAATTCGCCGAACGCCAGGGTGTCGCCTCCCTTGGCATTGCCGCGCACGCGTCCGCCATGGGTCTTGCGATACTTGGTACGGGATGGACTTCGGGCCATAAGATATTCTCCTGATGCGTCTCTTTGGTGATCAGACGGTTAGTATACAAGCGGCTTTTCGTCGGCGGGAAGGCAAAGCCAGCACTTCACCCCGATCGTCCCGGCGGTGGTGCGCGCCTCAGCCGCGCCGTAGTCGACATTCTCCCGCAACGTGTGCAGCGGAACGCGTCCGTCGCGCTGCCACTCGGTGCGGGCGATATCCGCACCGCCGAGGCGGCCGCTCACCTGCACGCGAACGCCCTCGGCTCCGAGACTCATGCTCGTCTGGATCGCCTTCTTGATGGCGCGGCGGAACGCGATGCGCCGCTCCAGCTGCAATGCGACATTCTCGGCGACGAGCGCGGCGACAAGCTCGGGCTTCTTCACCTCCTGGATGTCGAGAAGGACGTCCTTCCCGACAAGCTTGTTGAGTTCCTCCTTGATTTTCTCAAGCTCCTGTCCCTTGCGCCCGATCACGATCCCGGGCCGGGCAGTGAAGATCTTCACGCGCACGCGGTTGCCCGCGCGTTCAATAAACACCCGGGGCACGGCGGCAAAACGCAGCTTGGAGTGCAGCAGGTGGCGGATGCGGTAATCCTCCTCGACGAGGTGGCCAAATTCGCCCTTTCGGGCATACCATCGGGATTCCCAGTTGCGGCGAACTGCGAGGCGGAATCCAATCGGGTTAACTTTCTGTCCCATGATACGATTATTTGCTGGTTGGCACGTGCTCGGAGAGAACGATGCGAAGGTGACTGGTGCGCTTGCGGATAGGATGGGCGGCGCCGCGGGCGACCGGACGAAAGCGACGAAGGACCGGGCCTTCCTCCACAAGGGCGCGCGCGACGATCAGGTCGCGCGATGACAATTCGTGGTTGTTTTCCGCGTTGGCCACGGCGCTTTGCAGCGTCTTGCGCAGCAGGCGGGCGGCCTTGCGCGGGATGAAATTCAGCATTTCCAGGGCGTCGTTGGCCGGTTTGCCTTGTATCGTGCGCGCGACATCACGCGCCTTTTTCGGCGAAATGCGGATATATTTACTGAGGGCTTGAACTTCCATGGCGGTACGGCACCGGATCGGTTATTTCTTCTGCGTATGGGACTGGTGCCCGCGGAAACTGCGTGTCAGCGCAAACTCCCCGAGGCGGTGTCCCACCATGTTCTCGGTCACATGGAGGGGGAAGAAGCTCTTCCCGTTGTGGATCTCCATATTGAGACCGACGAACTCCGGAGTGATAACACTGCTCCGCGACCAGGTTCGAATCGGTCGGCGCGAATCCGACTGCTGGGCGTCGAGGACCTTTTTCCAAAGGCTTGGATAGACGTAGAATCCTTTTTTGAGAGATCGGGACATGACAATTCCTGGAACGCTTATTGTTTCACTTTGCGCCCGTTGGCGCGAACGAGAATCTGCCGGTTCGACGGCTTCGACTTACGGCGCGTCGGGTAGCTCTTGGCGAGCTGCCCCCACGGGGAGACCGGGTGCCCGCCACCGGAGGTGCGACCCTCGCCGCCGCCCATCGGATGGTCGATCGGGTTCATCGCCACACCGCGTACCCGCGGGCGGCGTCCGCGCCAACGATTGCGTCCGGCCTTGCCGAGGACCGTCCGCTGGTGGTCCGGGTTGCCGACCGCCCCGAGGGTGGCGCGGCAATCGGCGTGCAGAATCCGCAACTCACCGCTCGGCATCCTGATGGTGGCGCGGTCTCCCTCGATGCCGACGAGCTGTGCCGAAACCCCGGCGCTGCGAACGAGCTGAGCCCGGGTGTTCGGAACCAGTTCCAGGGCGTGGAGGCGGGCCGCGGGTGGCATGTGACGCAGCGGCATCGCGTTCCCGGGCTGGTATTCGCCCTTCTGCGCGTAGCTCGTGAGCACGCTGCCGACACGCACTTCACGTGGTGCCAGAATGTAGCGTTTTTCCCCATCCGAGTAGACCAGAAGCGCAATGTTGGCCGAGCGGTTCGGATCGTACTCGATCTCGGCGACGCGTGCGGGAATCCCGTACTTCTCCCTCCGAAAATCGATCCGGCGGAACTTGCGCTTGTGCCCGCCGCCGCGCCGGCGTGAGGTGATCCGCCCATGAACATTGCGGCCGCTGCTGCGCTTGGTCGACCGGGTCAACAGGCGCTCGGGACGCTTGGCGGCGACACCGGAACGGTTGGCGACGCGGAAGCGTTGCGAGGGGGTTACGGGACGTGTTTCGTGCAAAGGCATGGTATGGGTCTCCGGATACTCTCGTTAGACGATGTCGAGGGATTCTCCCTCAGCGAGCTTGACGATCGCTTTCTTGTGAGCGCCGTAGGTTGCGACTCGCCCCCGGCGCATGCGGTCGCGTTTCGCCTTCGGCTTCGCGTTCATGATGTTGACCTTCAGCACATGCACGCCGAAGGCCTTCTCCACCGCTCGCGCAATTGCGATGCGGTTTGCCTCGGGGTGAACCTTAAAGGCGTATTGATTGTACTCGGAAGAGGCCTGAACGGCTTTCTCGGATACGATCGTCTTGAGCAGAATCTTGTCACTCTGGATCATTGTGCCTCTCCTCCGTTCGCACGCGAAAGGAGTTTCTCAATCCCCTTTTCACTAATAATAATTCGATGGTAATCACACAGGTCGAGGGCGTTCAGGGAGTCCGCCTCGGTGAGGGTGAGCCGGGCGATATTGCGCGCTGCTAATGCTGTTCCGTCGGACCACGAATCGTCGACGAGAAGGAGTCTGCCGGCCGGAGCGATGTTTTCGACGACGCTGTTGAAGCGCTTGGTCTTGGCCTCGGCGACCTCCCACTTCTCGATCACGTCGATCTCCCCGGCCACGGCGCGATCGTAGAGGGCCCGCCGCAGGGCGAGGCGCCGCAGCTTCTTCTGGATTTTCTGCGACCAATCGCGAGGCTGCGGACCATGGGCAACGGATCCATGGTAGTGCTGGTTGGCGGTCAAACTTCCCTGGCGCGCCCGGCCGGTCCCCTTCTGCCGAAAGGGCTTCTTCCCGGTCCCGCTCACGGTGGAGTGCGTTTTCGTACTCGATGTGCCCTGGCGTCGGTTGGCGAGGTAGGCCAGCACCACCTGCCGAAGCGCCTTCAGACCCTTGTCCCCTTCAAATTCGGGAATCGCATAGTTCTTGGACGTGCTGGCAGCGCCCTCGGGGGTGTAGACATTCAGGTTCATGGTCTTCACTCTACGTCGTCAAATGGTTCAGGCGGAGCGCTTCCGCTTCACAGAGCTGCGCACCACCACGTTGGAGCCGTTCGCTCCGGGCACGCTGCCCTTCACGAGAATGATATTCTTGTCCTCCAGCACACGGACCACCAGGAGGTTCTGCACGGTCCGGCGCACGTTGCCCATATGCCCGGGCATTTTCTTGTTCTTGAAGGTGTGACCCGGATCCTGGCTCATGCCGTAGGAGCCGCCGCGCCGATGCGACATGGAGCCGTGGCTGGCGTTGCCCCCGGCGAAACCAAAGCGTTTCACCACGCCCTGGAATCCCCGCCCTTTTGTCTCCCCGATGATGTCGACCATTTCCCCGGGATTAAACCCGGAAACGGTCAGCACATCACCCGGCTGCTGCTCGACGGGTTGTTCGCAGCGAACCTCCCGCAGGTTCTGAAGATTGCCGACTGAGGCCTTGGTAAAGTGGCCGGCCAGCGCCTTGGTGGTCCGCCTGTCCTTACGCTTCCCAAACCCGATCTGGACGGCATTGTACCCATCGGACTCGACGGTTTTGACCTGCACAACCGGGCAGGGGCCAGCTTCGATGACCGTGACGGGGACGAGCGCGTTCTGCTCGTCGTAGACCTGGGTCATCCCGATCTTCTTTCCTAAAAGTGTGTAATTCATATTCCTAAGCGGCAGGGGGAAACGCTCCCGGCAAGCGGCGCCTCCGTTTGACGTAGCCCTGCATTAGAGGGTTGGATATGTTGATTGTGGGTTCTCCGATACGGGAAGCTCCGTGGACCGAATTTCAAACCGGATCGGCGTGAACTGTCGGGCGAAGCTTGTGTGGTCGGCGGTGAAATGGTTGATGATCTTGGATTTCGATGCGAGCCCGGGACCGGGCCTGAATGTCAGAACTGAGAAGCGGGGATTCGCGTGATGGTGATCGGAAGTGAGTACTTCGGGAAACGAAAAAGCGGTGAGTGGATCAAACGTTGATTGTGATGTCAACCCCCGCCGGAAGATTCAGCTTTTTCAGCTCATCCACCGTCTGGGCGGTTGGTTCGAGAATATCGATCAGGCGCTTGTGCGTCCGCATTTCGAATTGGTCCATCGACTTCTTGTCGACGTGTGGCGAGCGGTTTACCGTGAACTTCTCGATTCGGGTGGGTAACGGCACCGGACCGGCCACCCGCGCTCCGGAGCGCTTTACCGTGTTGACGATGTCGACGGCGCTCTGGTCGATCACTCGGTAGTCGTAGCCCTTAAGCTTGATACGTATTTTTTGGCCATTCATGATATGACGGATCCTGGATTCTTGCGGGGGGTCAGGTGCGGGCTACGGCTCGGGTTGAGGACTCGACGATCCGCTCGAGGTTGCTGGCGGGCACCTGGTCGAAGTGACTTGGCGACATCGTATAGGAGGCGCGACCCTTGGAGAGCGAGCGCACATCGGTGGCGTACCCGAACATCGTCTCGAGCGGGACGTTCGCGACAATCCGAACGATCGGCCCCTTCGATTCAATTGACTGGATCACGCCACGACGCCGGTTCAGATCGCCAACCACGTCGCCCTGGTATTCCTCGGGGGTCTCCACCTCCACGCCCATAATCGGTTCGAGAAGGATCGGATCGGCTTTCTTCATCGCATCGCGCATGGCGAAAATCCCCGCCATTCGAAACGCCATTTCCGACGAGTCAACCTCGTGGAACGAGCCGAAGACGAGACGGACGCGGGCATCAACGACGGGGAAACCGGCCACGGTGCCGTTCTGCATCGCCTCCCGGATCCCCTCCTCGGTCGGTTTGATGAATTCCTTCGGAATCACACCACCGACGATTTCATTCACAAATTCGTAGCCCTTGCCCTTCTCGTTTGGCTCGATCTTGATCTCCGCGTGGCCATATTGCCCGCGGCCGCCCGACTGGCGGACGAACTTGCCGACGCCCGCGGCGGGCTGCAGAATCGTCTCGCGATAGGCGATTTGAGGCCTTCCGACCTCGGCGGCCACCTTGAACTCCCGCAGCAATCGGTCTCGAATGATGTCCAGGTGCAGCTCACCCATTCCTGAAATAATCGTCTGACCTGTCTCCGTATCCGACTTGATCTGGAAGGTCGGATCCTCTTCAGCCAGGCGCTGCAGTGCGGAGGAGAGCTTTTCCTGGTCGCCCTTCGTATTCGGCTCCACCGACATGCTGATAACTGGGTCGGGGAAACTCGGCGGCTCCAGGATGACGTCGCGGCTCTTGTCGCAAAGCGTATCCCCAGTGCGAATATCCTTGGTTCCAACCACCGCGCAGATGTCGCCGGCAAACACCATATCGACATCCTCCCGGCGATCGGCCGCTATGACGAGGAGGCGGCTGATTCGCTCGGTCTTGCGTGTGCGCGGATTGTACATTGCCGTCCCCTTGCTCAGCGTTCCCGAGTAGAGACGAAAGAAAACCAGCTTCCCGACGAACGGATCCGTCCACAGCTTGAAAACCAACCCGGCGGCCTTGGCATGGTCGTCCGATTTGACTTCGATCCGCTCCTCCTCCGAATTCAGCCCGACGGCGGGCGGAACGTCCAGCGGGCTGGGGAGGAAATCGATCACGGCGTTCAAGAGCTTCTGAACCCCTTTGTTCTTGAACGCGGTACCTGGAATCACCCCAATAAAGGCGCGAGCGAGCGTGGCGGCCCGAATCCCCAGCCGAAATTCATCCTCGGAGATCTCCTCGCCCTCCAAGTACTTCGCCGCCAGGACGTCGTCGAATGCCGCGATCTCCTCGAGCAGCTTCTCCCGGTATCCGCGGGCCTGCTCAATGAATTCCTCGGGAATGTCCTCTTCGGAAAACTGCGAACCGGTCGCATCCGACTTCGTGTAGATATGGGCCTTCATCGTTACCAGGTCGATCAGGCCGCTGAAGTTCTCCTCCGCCCCGATCGGAAGGTACAGGGGCATCGCGTTGCCGCCGAGCTTCTTGCGAATGTCCTCGACCGCACCAAAAAAATCGGCCCCGGTTCGGTCCATCTTGTTGATGAACGCGATGCGGGGCACCTTGTATTTGTCCATCTGCCGCCAGACCGTTTCTGACTGCGGCTGGACGCCGGCCACGGCACAGAATACAGCGACCGCACCGTCCAGCACGCGGAGCGAACGCTCCACCTCGGCGGTGAAGTCGACGTGCCCGGGGGTGTCGATGATGTTGATCTTATGCTTGATCCCCGCGTACGGGCCCTTCTGCGTGATCCACTGAGCGGTGATTGCGGCCGCCGTGATGGTAATCCCGCGTTCGCGCTCCTGCGCCATCCAGTCGGTTACCGCGGTGCCATCATGCACCTCGCCGATCTTATGGACCTTCCCGGTGTAGAACAGAATACGTTCGGTCGTGGTCGTCTTACCCGCGTCGATATGCGCCGCTATTCCGATATTGCGGTGGTACTCCATCGGACAGAGGCGGTCCTTGCTGTTCAGGGACGAAATGCTGGTCGGATCTATGGACATTATCTAATTCTGAAATACTTGTGGTGCGTCGGCTATCGGACAGCGGGAGCACCGCTCACCTGAAAGGCCCTGCGTGTTGTTTTGGATAACCGTGCCGCTCGCCTACCAGCGCAGATGGGCGAAGGCCCGATTAGCCTGCGCCATCTTGTGCGTGTCATCCTTCTTTTTCACCACCGAACCGGTGTTGTTGTAGGCGTCGATGATCTCAAGCGCCAAAGCCTCCGTCATCCCTCCTTTGCGCGATTGGGCGGCCGAGACAATCCAGCGAAAAGCAAGGCTCTGCTGCCGTTCGAATGCAGTCTCAAGCGGAACCTGGTACGTCGTGCCACCGACACGCCGGCTCTTCACCTCGAGCTTCGGGCGGATGTTGTCGAGCGCCCCGAGTAGCAGGTCGATCGGATCTCCCTTGCCAAGCTTCTCCGCAACCCGCTCGAAAGCGCCATATACGATATGCTGGGCGACGGATTTCTTTCCATCGCACATCACGATATTGGTGAGATGGGTTACAAGCTGATTGCCGTAACGGGGATCTGGCGCGTGTTCGCGCTTTTGGGCTCTGCGTCTGCGTGACATGGTCTACGGGATTATTCTGGTGACGAGTTAACCGGGTTCACTTGCTGGTTTTAGGCCGCTTCACTCCATACTTCGAACGGCTGCGCCGCCGTTTTTCCACGCCCATGCAGTCCAGAGTCCCGCGGACCACGTGGTAGCGCACGCCAGGAAGATCCTTGACGCGGCCGCCGCGCACGAGCACCACGCTGTGTTCCTGTAGCGAGTGGCCTTCGTCCGGGATGTAGGCGATTACTTCCATCCCGTTGGTCAGGCGAACCTTGGCAACCTTGCGGATCGCCGAGTTCGGCTTTTTCGGCGTACGCGTCATCACCTGCACGCAAACGCCCCGCTTGAAGGGGTTGTTGCGCAATGCGGGCGACTTGCTCTTCATTCCTTTGAGCACTCGTGGCTTGCGTAGCAGTTGGTTAATTGTGGGCATAGACGTTGCGGATAGAATTCGGGAAAAGGCGCAAAAATAATCCACTCCCTTCCCGAATCAAGAAGATTCTCCGGATTTCTTCAAATCTTCCTGGAAAGGTCTGAGGAGATACAGCCCGGACCCTCCGGATCCGAGCCATGTAGCACCGATGAGAAGCTATGACTCAACAGATTGAATGCCTGCCACGCAAGAGAAAACATCGGGATTTTTCAGGAATGGCGGGATTTCCAGATGCGGGTCTCCCGTCCTGGAATAGGTTGACCATTTGAAACCGCAATACATCGGGAGAAAAAGGAGCGAGCGATGGGCTGATATTGGCCTGGCAAACAGCTGAAAGACCGGGGCGAATCGTGATTGCAGCTCCGCAACGACCTATTGAAGGCTGCGCGCGCCGTGCCGATCGCCCGATCGCGACAGGGTAATGTTGATTATTTTACATATTATTGTCATTTTCTTCTTGCCAACTCGCCGGTTCCGGAAACGCTCCGGATATCGATGCGCGCACAATTCCGGCACCGGTGGCGGAGCAGCTTCTTTGGCCTGCTTTTGGCGCTCTTCACCCTCCTGGGGTCAACGAGCCTGGCCGGCCAGGTTGGGCAGACCATGCGAGGCTTGATGCAACAAGCGGTGGAAGCGTTTCAGGCGGATCGCTACGAAGAGGCTGCCCGGCTATTTCATCAGCTGGAGGCAACATTCGGGCGGGAACCGGAGTTTCGTGCACCACGGACGCAACGGATGCTGTTGCCGCTCAACGGCTATGCCCACCTGCTCAGTGGAGATCCGCAGCGCGCGGTCGCGCTGTTTCGGGAGGCCCTGCAGATCGTCGAGATGTCCTCAGCGGACCGCGTTTTTGTTCGCTATGCGCTTGCGCAGGCGCTCGAAGCGGCCGGGGAGTATGATGCCGCGATTGACGCATTCGGACGTTTCGCCGAACAACACCCGGCCGAACCGGGCGCGGCGCTGGCGCTTTTGCGACAGGCGGAGCTGCGACTCGAAACCGGAGATCTCGAATCGGGAGTATCGTTGCTCAACGCCTTCTACGCGGGAGGCCACCCGCCCAGTCTTCGCACTCAGGCCCGCCTGCGAGCGATTCGGGCGCTGACCGATGCGAAGGAGTGGGAGTCCTCGGCAGCGCTGCTATTCGGAACCGATTGGAGCCTGCGCACAATGCCGGAGCTCGGAGTGCTTGCGTTCGCAGCGCTGCGCATCGGGGACCGCTTCCTGGCCTCGGAGCGCCCCATCGCGGCGCTGCGCGCCTACCGGCTCGTCCCTCCCCGCAACGAGCTGATCGAGCGCCAGGAGGAACGGCTCCACGCCGTTCGCACCCATTATGCACGCTATCGAGCACACCTGACTCCCTCGAGTGCGTCCATCTGGGAGAACTACTTCCTGCGCATCACCGGTCGCATTGAATCCACCCTCGAAGGATTGCGGGGATCCGAGGACTACACCCCGGGCTTCCAACTGCGGCGCGGCCATGCCTTCCTCCTCGCCGGGCGCCCGCGCGAAGCCATTCAGATTCTACGGTATCTTGCGGGCGACACGACACTCGCGGAGCGCGACAGGAGGGAGGCTCACTACCGGTGGATCGTCGCGGCCATATCGATGGAACGATGGGACGACGCCCTCGCCATCGGCCGCGCCTACCTGCGCGAATACTCCGACTCCGAACGCGTTCCCCAGACCCTGTTTCTGCTCGCCCGCACGTATCGCGAGCAACGCGACCTGGAATCGGCGGCGGCTATCCTGCGGGAACTGCTCGAGGAATACCCCGATCACGGGCAGGCGGAGCGCTGGCTTTTCACCCTGGGATTTGTCGCGCTCGAACAGGAGGCGCAGGCGGATGCGCGCCGTCATTTCGCGCGCATTGCAGCGGACCGGAACGCCAACGGGAGCAACCTCGTCGATCCGGCGCGCTTTTGGCATGCCATGGCGTGGTTTCTCGAGCAATCCTACGACCGCGCGCTGCAGGAGTTCCACGCGCTCCGTGGAACCCTCCCCGCTCAGCACCGGCTTGAGCCCGAAATCCACTATCGCGTGGCGGCAACACGCTACGCCATGCGCGACTACGACGAAGCTCTGCGGGAGATCGATGGATTTCTGCAGCGATTTCCCGGCCACGCCAGGGAACCCGAGGGTCGGGTCTTGCGGGGGGACATCCTGATGGGCCAGGGCCGCCACATCGAGGCGGCCTCGGACTTTCGACGCGTCCCGCCGGAACACTCGGCCCTGTTCGTCTACGCGATCTTCCAGTCGGGAAAGATCTACCGGGCGCTCGAGGAGTACGACCTGATGGTACATCATTTTCAATCGTATCTCGAGCGGGACGATCTTCTAAAGCGCCCGCGTGTGAGCGAAGCACTCTACTGGATCGGCTGGGCCCGACAGCAGCAGGGGCGGGTCTCCGAAGCGGTTCCACTGTTTCTTTCGGCGCTCGACCGATACGGAAACGATCCCGCCGCCACCGAAATCGACGCCATCCTCGACGCGCTGGAATATCAAGTGCAGCGCAACCCTGAACTCGGTGCCACGCTCGGCGGGATCACAGAATTTGAGTCCTGGCTGGAGACCGCCCGCGCTGACGCGCTTCGAAACTCCCAGTTCACCTGGTTTGCCCGCCTGAGCCTCCGTCTCGGCAAAACCCAACCCCGCGATGGGACGCACGACGAGGGCAAGGGCTATCTTCGCGAGATCGCGGACCTCGTTCCTGTGGACCGGCTCGACGCGTTCGCACTCGGGCGTATGGGGGCGTTTTTCTATCTGCGCGGAGAAGCCGCAGAGGCAGAACGATACCTGCACCGACTTCTGGAGAGCTTTCCCGACTCCCCCGACCGCGCGCACGCCCTGCACTACCTCGGCCGCCTGGCCGAGGACCGGGGTGAATGGCAGTCGGCGCGGCATCTTTTTCACCGCATCATCAGCGAACTGCCGATGCATCCGCTTGGGCCCGAATCAATGCTCGCGCACGGTCGTGTGCTCACGGCTCTCGGCGCTTATGATGCCGCCCGGGAGCAGTTCGAGGCACTGCTGCGACTGCGCCAGGCGCGCGGACGCCCCCAAGCCGAAGCGCTTCAGGGGCTCGCGCGCATCGCGGAGGCCCGGGAGGAACCGAAGCGAGCAATCCCCTACTACCAGCGGATCTACAACATGTACCGGGCATTCCCGGACCTGACCGCCGATGCCTACCGACGCAGTGCCGCGATGTTCGAAGCGACCGGCGACCTCCAGGCCGCTTACAACACCTGGCGCGAATTACGGTTCATGAACGAAACAGACGATCCGAGCCTGCACGAAGAGGCAAAGCGGGAAATGCGTCGCCTTGAGGTGTTGCTCCCGCGCGACGCAACCGTCGATTCCCCGATATCCTCGGACGGGGACAATGAACACGGATGAGTCATCATCACAGAACAACGGAGTTTCGCAGCACTGCGTCACGTTCCGCCGGCAGCGGACCGGGGGATCGCTCGTGCCGCGGATGGCGTCCGTTGCTGCCATTGATGATCGCGCTGCTCGGCGGCGCCCATGTTCCCGCTGCCGCCGTCGGCGCTGCTCCGAATGCTCTCGTCGATACGCTCGCCGAGCCGATCACCGTCTGGCTGACGGACGGCCGGGTATTCACAGGGACACCGCGCAGTGTCACCGATCGTTCGATCATCCTCGCGGTGGAAGCAGGGAGGGTGGAGTACACGCTCGGCGCCGGCGAAATCCTGCGCGTCGAGCTTCCCGGAGCCCGGCACATCGACCTCGCGCGCGACCTCATGGGCGAGGGAAGACGCGCGGAAGCGCTCGTGATCCTCGAGACGCTCTACTACCACCGCCTCCCCTACCTCCCATACCTTCGGGAGAAGGAGGTTCTGGCTTTTGCCGCGCTGGTTGACGGGCGCCTGCAGCAGGGGCGATCCGTCGAAGCCGTTGCGGTGGCCAAGCACTTGCTCCCGCACCTCCCGGAGCAAAGCCGCGATCCGCTCGAAGCTGCGCTGCTGCTCGGTTATTTCCGTCTTGGGTGGGACGAAGCCGCACGCACGCAGGCCGAAGCGTGGATCCGCTCGGCCGGGCCCTACCGCAGGAGCGCCCTCGGCTGGTGGATCATCGCCGCCACTGCGCTGCAAAACCAAGATTACGAAACAGCCCTCGATCACGCCCTGCACCCGATCGTCTTCTCCTCCCAGTTGCCAGTGGACGACCTTGAACTCTGTTACGCGATCGCCGTGCACGCCGCGCTCGCCCTGAATGACTCCAATCATGCCCGACTCCTGTTCGGCGAAATGCGCGATCGCCGCCTGAAATGGCCCTCCGCAGAATTTCCCCTCCCGGACGCAGTTCATGCGTTCGGCGATCAAGATAATCGCAAAGACACCAAGGACCACCCGTGAACCGCTCCGCACCAGACGACATCCTTTTTCGATCCCTCGCTCTAACCGCCATAATCCTCTGCGGCTGCGCGCTTGCCCTCTACGCGGACAACACAGAGGAGCTCGCCGACTCCGGACAAAGCCTGTGGGGTCTTCTAAAAGGCGGCGGTTGGGCAATGTGGCCGCTCGGGGGCTGCTGCCTCGCGCTGTTCTTCCTGATATTCTTCAGCCTGTCACAAACCAGGCAGGAGCGGTTCATCCCCGCAGGGCTCCTCGTCGATCTGAAGCGCCGCCTCGTGGCCCGCGATCTCGACAGCGTTCAACGCCGCCTGGCAACGAGCGATACCGTCCTCGCCCGCTGCCTCCGCGCGTCCCTCTCCAAAGCGCGGATCGACACCCCCGATGCCAACAAGGATCAGGTGGAATCGGATTTTGTCGAAGCCGCGGAAGCGGAAGAATCCGGCATCGCCCAGTGGATCAACTACCTCAACGTCATCGCAACGGTTTCGCCGATGATCGGCCTCCTCGGCACGGTTAGCGGTATGATCGGCGCATTCCAGACCATTGCACGGGGCGGGATGGGACGGCCCGAACTCCTCGCCGGCGACATCGGACAGGCCCTCATTACCACCGCAACCGGGCTCGTCATAGGAATCCCGGCGATGATCGCCTATTTCGTCCTCCGAAATCGACTCGCCGGAATAATGCAACGGACGAGCCGGGAGGCGGGTTGCCTCATCGATGCACTGGTCGGAAATCAGAAGCCGGAGGACGGGACAGGGGGAGCCTGAGTTGCGGGGGTGGCGCGGCCGCCAGGCGGGGTCGCCCCGATCCCCGCTACGCCCCGGATGCGAATTCGCGCAGCTGTGGGATCCGCTCGCGCAGCTGCATCGCCCGGAACCCCCAATACCCGCTCTCTTCCATATCCTCGATGAAATCCAGCTGTTCGGACAACGCCTCGTAGTTCTCCCGTTCCCAATACGCCACGCCGAGGTTGTAAGCCGCTTCGGCTCGGACCACCCCCGGTATCGCCTGGTTGCCGGCGAGGTCCTGCAGGATCGCCTCGCCCTCGGCGAATTGACCGAGCTTCATCAGGGACATCGCTGCACCGAGTCGAGCCCGCCCCACGATGGGGGTCTCAACCAACGCCTCCGCCGCCTTATGATAGTGGTCCGCGGCTGCGCGATATCGTGCCTGCGCGTATTCGTCGTTCGCCAACATCAGGTAAGCCATACCGCCAATCGATCGGCCCTCGTGCTCCTGGGCGAAACTCACGAGCGCTGCCGGATCGCCCATTACCTCGCCGAACTCGCTGCGCACCGCCGCCTCTCGGCGCTCCCCGAAATACTCGATCGTCTGATACCCTGTCACAACAATCGCAATCACGGCGATCGCCAGGAAAATGGCCGGCCCATTGCGCTTCCAAAAGTCATTGAAACGATCCTCGAGGTCGGCGTCCGGGGGGAGCTCCTCCCGCTCACTGCGCTTGGCGAAGAGACGCTTGTCCGGTTTCGGGGGCTGGGATTGTTCAGGCTGATTGCTCATATTCTGCGATTGCGGGAAAAGAGCCCTCATTGGCAAAGTAATGCAGCTGAGTCAACCCAATGCGGTTAATTCCGTGCGGGCGCGTGAAACGCCGTTTCGCCGGCGCACGAGATCAATCGAACACCACCGTCTTGTTGCCGTACGCGAGGGCGCGGTGCTCGAGATGCCAACGTACCGCCTGGGCGAGCACCGTTTTCTCCAGATCTCTCCCCTTGCGAATCAGCTCCTCGACGCTGTGACGATGGCTGACCCGTGCAACCTCCTGTTGGATGATCGGCCCGGCGTCCAGCTCGGCGGTCGCATAGTGCGCCGTCGCACCGATGATCTTCACACCGCGCCGATGCGCCTGGTGATAGGGACGCGCCCCGCTGAAGGCCGGCAGAAAGCTGTGATGGATGTTAATGACGGGTACATCCAGTTCGTCCAACATCCCTCCGCTGAGGACCTGCATGTATCGCGCCAGAACCACGAGTTTCACATCGTGCGCCTTGAGCAGGCGAACCTGCTCTGCCTCCGCCTGGTCCCGATTGGAATCCGTGACCGGCACGTGGTAGAAGGGAAGTCCGTAGCGCTGGGCCTCGCTCCGCAACGCCGTATGATTGGAGATGACGCAGACAATGTCCCCGGGCAATTCCCCGGTAAGGCCCCGGATGATCAGATCATGAAAGCAATGCGGCACCTTCGAAACCAGAACCCCGAGCTTGGCACGATACGTTGAGAGACACGTCCGGACCCGCATCTCGAGCTCCACTTCCGCAAACACGCGGAACCGCTCCATCTCCTCCAACGGATCCCTGCCCAGCGGATCCCATTCCAGGCGCTGAAAGAAAATGTTCGAAGCCCCATCCCGGTGCTGATCGGCATGGATGATGTTCCCGCCCCGCTGGTAAATCCAACCGGAGACCTTCCACACAATCCCCGGTTGATCCTCCCCGTGCAGGAGTGCAACGATCCGCGGTTGTGCCTGCGCCATCATCCGCTATGAACGGCTCTCCGATCCCATTTCATTGTCACGCCCCCCGGCCTCGACCGCCTTTCGAATCGCAGCCGCGTATTCCTCCGCCGCCACGCGGGCTCTGTCCGCAAAATCCGGCCCGTCACCGGCAAAAATAATATCACGCGATACGTTGATCAGCAAGCCTGCTCCGGCGACGTCGCACCCCTCGCGCAAAACCGCGTTCAAATCCCCTCCCTGCGCTCCGATCCCCGGGACAAGGATCGGAGCTTCGGGAGCCAGCCTTCGAACCCGACCGAGATCCGACGGATACGGAGCGCCGACCACCAGTCCGATATTGCGATTGGCATTCCACCGCCCCGTGGCGAGACGCGCCACCTCCTCGAAGAGCGGACGCCCCGCTTCCCCGGTCGCCAGCTCCTGCAAGTCGCCCGAACTCGGGTTTGAGGTCCGGCATATGAGAAACACACCCCGATCGCGGTACTGCGCGAACGGCTCAACCGTGTCTCCCCCCATGTACGGGTTCACTGTGACCGCGTCGGCCCCGTACCGCACAAAAGCCTCCAGCGCGTACTGCCGGGCCGTCGCGCCAATGTCACCGCGTTTTGCGTCGAGAATCACCACCAGGTGCGGGTACCGCTCTTTAATGTAGGCGATTGTCTCCGCCAACTCACTCTCCGCCGCGGCCGCGTGGAAGTATGCGGCCTGCGGTTTGAACGCGCAGACCAGGTCCGCGGTCGCATCGACGATCGCGCGGGAAAACGCAAAGAGCGGTCGCTCCTCCCCTTTCACGCAACCGGGCAGCCGCTCCGTGTCCGGATCCAGACCCACGCACAGCATCTTCCCCTCCCGCCCCCAGGACAGCCGCAATCGATCCAGCATACCCTCCATCCTTCCCAACGAGACAGGCGAAACGCCGTTTGGCAACACCATCCTGACAATCCGGAGCGAGGCGCTTCCACGGCCTGCATTATTTTCCTCCGTGGGACGCCGGATTTTCGCTTGCCCCCGCCGCGCCCGGCGCGCTTTATTACCCGCCGCCCAGAGCCGAACTCTCGAGCCAACCCGACACCACAATGCCGAAACGAACCGATATCCATTCCATCCTCATCATCGGCTCCGGCCCCATTATTATCGGGCAGGCCTGCGAGTTCGACTACAGCGGCACCCAAGCCTGCAAGGCCCTGCGCGAAGAGGGGTACAAAGTAATCCTTGTGAACAGCAATCCGGCCACGATCATGACAGATCCGGATTTCTCGGATGTCACGTATATCGAGCCGCTCACCCCCGAGGTAATCGATCTGATCCTCGAAAAGGAAAGACCTGACGCCCTGCTGCCCACCCTGGGCGGGCAGACGGCCCTCAATCTCACCTGCAAACTGCACGAGACCGGGATCCTCGAAAAGCACGGCGTCGAAGTGATCGGAGCCAATTACGAAGCCATTCAAAAGGGAGAGGACCGCGAGCTGTTCAAGGAGGCGATGCAAAAGATTGGCCTCGATGTCCCACAGAGCCGCCTCGCCAACTCCATCGACGAGGCGCGCCGTGTGATCGACGAAATCGGGCGCTTCCCGATCATCAGCCGCCCCAGTTTCACCCTCGGCGGCACAGGCGGCGGGGTCGCATTCAACCGCGAGGAGTTCGAGGATCTGATTCAGCGCGGACTCGATGCCTCCCCGGTAAATGAAGTGATGATCGAGGAGTACCTCTTCGGATGGAAGGAATTCGAAATGGAGGTCATGCGCGATCACAAGGACCAGTGCGTTGTCATTTGCGCGATTGAGAATTTCGACGCGATGGGGGTGCACACCGGCGATTCGATCACGATCGCGCCAGCCATGACTCTCACCGACAAGGAGTACCAGCTCATGCGCGACGCCTCCTTCGCGGTCATCCGCGAAATCGGGGTTGAGACGGGCGGAAGCAACATCCAGTTCTCGATCGATCCGCACAGCGGGCGCATGGTGGTGATCGAGATGAACCCGCGCGTCTCGCGAAGCTCCGCCCTCGCCTCTAAAGCGACGGGGTTCCCGATCGCAAAGATGGCCGCCAAACTCGCCGTCGGCTACAGTCTCGACGAGATTCAGAACGATATCACCAGGGAGACCCCGGCCAGTTTCGAACCGACGATTGACTACGTCGTTACAAAGATTCCCCGTTTTACCTTCGAGAAGTTTCCCGATGCCGATGATACGCTGACCTCCTCTATGAAGTCCGTCGGGGAAGCCATGGCGATCGGACGCACCTTCAAGGAGTCGCTCCAGAAGGCCCTTCGCTCACTGGAGATCGGCTCCCTTGGGTTCGGTGGAGGAGGTAAATTCGGCGGCGACGAGGTCACCGACACGGAGAGGATCAAGTCATACCTTGCGCGCCCGACCTGCAACCGGATCTTCTACTTCCGCTACGCCCTGCGTGCGGGAATGAGCCTGGAGGATATCCACGAGCTATCGCATATCGATGCCTGGTTTCTGTATCAACTCAAGGAACTCGTGGAGATCGAACAGCAGATGGAGTCCGCGGGCGCGGAGCTCGACGCCACGCTCCTCAGGGTCGCCAAGGAGGCGGGGTACTCCGATCAACAGATTGCAAATATCACAGGGCTCGCACAACCGGTCGTACGCGAACGTCGCGAACAGCATGGGCTCAACACGGTCTATCGACTCGTCGATACCTGCGCCGCCGAGTTCGAGGCGTACACGCCCTATTACTACTCCTCCTACGGGGACGAAAGCGAGATACTGCCTTCCGATCGCAGGAAAGTCATGATCCTTGGTGGTGGGCCGAACCGTATCGGCCAGGGAATCGAGTTCGACTACTGCTGCGTGCACGCCTCGTTCGCCTTGCGGGATGCGGATATTGAAACCGTCATGGTCAACTCGAACCCGGAGACGGTCTCAACCGACTACGACACTTCGGATCGACTCTATTTCGAACCGCTCACGCTCGAAGATGTGCTCGAAGTCTATCGTCAGGAAGGGTGTACCGGGGCGATCGTTCAGTACGGCGGGCAAACCCCGCTGAACCTGGCAACCGAGTTGAAGCAGAACGGGGTCCAGATCATTGGAACCGATCCGGACAACATCGACGCGGCCGAGGATCGCAAGCTCTTCAAAGCCATTCTCGACAACGCGGGCCTGCGCCAGCCCGTCAACGGTATCGCCATGAGCGCCGATGAAGCATTCAAGGAGGCCGAACGTATCGGATTTCCCATACTCTTGCGCCCTTCATTCGTGCTTGGCGGGCGGGGGATGTTTATTGTTTACGATCGCGAAGAAATGGAACGCGTGCTCCGCGAGGTGTTCGACGCCGCACCCGGGAAACCGGTTCTCCTGGACCAGTTTCTGGAAGATGCCATCGAGGTTGACGTCGACGCCATCAGCGATGGAACCACCACGGTCATCGGCGGCATGCTCGAACACATCGAGTTCGCCGGCGTTCACTCCGGCGACGCGGCCATGGTGCTCCCCCCGCACACAGTCGGCCGTTTCATGATCGATCAGATCCGCGATGCCACCCAGGCGCTCGCCAAGGAGTTGAAGGTGTGTGGTCTGATGAACGTGCAGTTCGCCTTGAAGGACTCCGACCTGTACGTCCTCGAGGTCAACCCGCGCGCATCCCGGACCGTTCCATTCGTGAGCAAGGCCATCGGCGTGCCGTTGGCGAAACTCGCGGCCCGGTGCATGGCCGGAGCCACGCTCGACGAACTCGGGTTCACCGAGGAGATCGTCCCGCACTATTGGACCGTGAAGGAGTCGGTCTTCCCATTCGTTCGCTTCCCCGGAGCACCGATCGTGCTCTCCCCGGAGATGCGCTCGACCGGCGAGGTAATGGGCCTCGACGAGGACCTGGGGATCGCATTCGCGAAGACCCAGATGGCGGCGGGACCCGCGCTCCCCCGCAGTGGCAATGTCTTCCTGTCGGTCAAGGACATCGACAAACCGTACGCCGTCGATCTCGCCAAGCGCCTTATAAAACTCGGCTTTCACGTCTTCTCCACCAGCGGAACCGCCGCCTGCCTGCGGGAGAATGATATCGAGGTCACCCAGGTCCACAAGATCAACGAGGGTCGCCCCAATATCGTTGACCTGATCAAGAACGGCGAAATCGCGATGATCATCAATACGCCCCACGGCATGATCCCGCGCCAGAATGAAAACGTGATCCGCAGTACCGGCGTGAAACACGGCGTCAGCATTATGACCACCCTCTCCGGTGCAAAGGCCGCCGTCCTCGCTCTCCAATCCCTTGATAAATACCCGCTCGCCGTCAAATCACTACAGGAGTTCGCCAAAATCATCCACAGACGAAAGCCGTAATTCGAGGTCGCACCAGTCAGGAGGGGGCACTTGCTTTTTCCGCGAATCGTCAGACAATGGGAACTCGTGCCGACATCTTCCAACCGGACCGGGACCGAGCGCAGCCGAACCGAACGCGCCTTTCACCGGGGCACAATCTTCCAACTCCGCGGCTGGCGGCGGCTGGCGCTGTTTCTCATCGGAGGATTGTTACGCCTGTACTGCCGGAGCCTGCGCCTCCACGTTTCGGAAACTGAGATTCAGGAGTTCGAGAAGGCGGCCCGACGGGCGCCGATGGTGGTCATCACCTGGCACAACCGCTCGCTCCTGATCCCTGAGATCACGCGCCAGTGCTATGATCCGCGGCGGGTGAGCTGCCTGGTCAGTCCGAGCCGGATGGCGGCGTGGGAGGCCGCCTTCTATGAATGGGTGGGGATGCGGCCGGTTCGCGGCTCGAGCAGCCGCCGCGCCATTGCGGCGACCCGGCAATTGCTCGCCGAGTATCGCGAGGGGCAGAGTCTCGGAATCTCGCCGGACGGACCGAGCGGACCGATGTATTCATGGCAACGCGGCGCAACCATGCTCGCGCGCAAAACCGATGCACCGATCCTGCTCGTCTGCGCCGATGCCCATTTCGCATGGCGTCTCAAGACCTGGGACCGCCACTTCATCCCGCTCCCGTTCACACGAGTCAACGTACGGTTCCGGTCCCTCCTCCCCTACTCCGAGCAGGGATATGAAAGCGATGAAGAAGCCGCCGGCCGGATGCGGAAGCAATTCCTCGAGATCACGCGCGACCCGTTTCCATCCCCTTCGCAGGTTGAACGCGCGGTGGATTCGGATTTACAATCCGGCAGTGCTTCCCGATAATCGCCCGGAAATTCAGGATGAATCCGTACACCGCCGCAGCCACCCTGGCTATCCGCATTCTGGCACTCGCCGTGTTCACTGTGAGTGCATGGCAATTGTGCGCCAACCTGGCGCTGACGTGGCGCGACTTCGACCCGAACTATCTCGGCTACTTTCTGGAATCCCAGGCAATCCGTCCCGGAATTGGAATCATTCTCGCGCTGGTGTTATACTTCTGCAGCTCGTTCTTCGGACGCCGCCTCTCCCACCGTCTCGATTCAGCAAAGTGATCGATTCTCGCGGCGCTATCTGAGAGAGTTCCCCGCAAATGTGCTTGCCGTCATCGACCTCTTTTCGACGCGGAAGAAGGTTTCAGTCTGTGTGCATCGGTCCCGGGTGCGATGCTCCTGGATCCGGATCGATCCAGCCCGCTGCTCGAATGCCGGCGCGAGGATTACGGCCCGCAAGAAAACCAGGATCGGTCCGGGGCACGTTTCTCGCCTTCTGCCTGATGGCCTGCCTGCTCCTTGGGACTCAGCCGTCCCATGCCGCCGACACCATCGCGTTCGAGCCCGGATTCATCGAGCGCGAAGAGGCCCGCATCGCCCGGCTCTTCGCGCAACTCGACCTGAACCGTCCGGGATGGGCGGACATCCATGAGGCGGTGGAGGATAAGAAGTGGGATCGCGCCGGCGCATTGCTCTTAAAACACTACCGCGATCGCAATCCGCCCAGCCTCGAATCCTCGCTCGACCCGCAGGACAGCCCGCCGATCGCGATCGCGATCTCCCGTGCCGAAGCGGTACTGGAGGACACGTTCACGATCCAGGGGGTCACCGCACGCCAACCCCGTACCGCGAAACGGGGGCTCGACTGGCGACACCGCGGTCCCCGCGACGACAAGGAGTGGGCATGGCTCCTGAACCGGCATCGCTACTTCCGCGAACTGCTCGACGCGTACCGCGAGACCGGTCGCATCGAGTTCGTCGACGCCATTGACGCGCATCTGCGGGATTGGATTGTGTCGAACCCCTACCCGGGTCGGCTCACCTTCTCGGAACCATGGCGCGCGCTCGAGGCGGCACGACGCATGCTCGACTCCTGGCCCTATGTCTGGGAGACACTGCGCGACGAACCGCGATTTTCTCCGGAGACCCGCCTCCTCATGCTGGCCAGCATCGCGGACCACGGGGATGCCTTGCGCCATTACGCATCGTTCTGGGGAGGAAATCATCTGCTCACGGAAAAGGCGGCCCTCGCGGTGGTCGCGGTCGTGTGGCCCGAGTTCCGGAAGTCGGAAGCGTGGCTCGACTACGCCATCCGGCGAACCGAGAAGGAAATATTTGATCAGACGTACCCGGACGGTGCCTACAAGGAACTGACAAACCACTACCAGCGCGTCGTGGCGGTCAACGCCCAGCGTTTTCTCGATATCCTCGCCCACAACAACGTTCCGGTCTCGGAGGGACTGCGCGCGCGTGTCGAACAGATGTGGAACTACTCCGCATACGTGATGCGTCCAGACGGAACAGGTCCGCTGAACAGCGCCTCCGACCTGGAGTACAACCGTGGGTTCGTAAAGGCGGTCAAGCGGTTCTACGACCGCGAGGATTGGGTTTACATCGCGCTGAACGGGAATGCAGGCATTCTCCCGGCCGATCCGCCGACGCGTTACTTCCCATGGGCGGGACATGCCGTCATGCGTGACGGGTGGAGTGCATCGGCGCAGTGGGCATTCTTTGACATCGGTCCCCACGGAACCGGTCATCAACACGACGACCGGTTGCACCTCAGCATCACCCTGGGTGGGCAGGACCTTCTCACCGACTCCGGACGCTACACCTACCAGCCCGGTCCGTGGCGAACGTATTTCACCGGCCCCGAGAGTCACAATCTGCTTTTCCACAACGGCCGGGCGCCCGAGCCCCCCCCGCTTGAAGCACGGGAACGCCCGCTCCCTGTAATCGCGGAGGTCAACGAATCACACGACTATTTCTCAGCGGATGCACGGTTTCCGAGCGATCCCGCAACGGGCTCGGGACCGGTCCATTACCGGCGCGGGGTCCTGTACCGGAGAGGTGAATTCTGGCTCGTCTCCGACTATGTCCGCCACTTCGGGCCGGCCTCGATCACGGTTCTCTGGAATTTCCATCCGAAGGTCCGCGTGACGCATGATGAGCGCGGTCTGCTCGCACATGCCAACGGACATCCCCGCCTCCGTATCGTGCCGCTCGAGCCGTCGCGATGGAACGCAGAGCTCATTCGGGGACGTGAGAAGCCACATCCCATGGGATGGTACTCCGCTGACTTCAATATCCGGGAACCCGCCTACACCGCGCGGCTCGAGACCGAGAGCCGGCGTCCCGAACGCTTCCTGTGGTTGCTCCTCCCGGTCGACCGGTCCGACCAAGGCCCCATCGACTTCACCCGGGAAGCAACCCCGGACGGCGGAGACCGGGTTCGCCTGCGCTGGTCCGACCGGAGCGAAGATCGCATTCGTTTCGCCCCCGACGGAACGGCAACGTTCCAACACATCCCGGCGCCCGAGGCTGCGATGGAACGGTAGCCGCGCCGAAATCCCCGGGATCAATCGTGCGGATCGATCCTGGATCCCCGGTCCCATCCGCTTCGCCCGCATGTGCGGGAAACCTTTACATCCCGTTCGTCGCTCGGCCTGCGGACTACCGCCAGTGCTCCGCGACCCACGGCGTGGGACGAACGTGGCGTTTCCACGAGCCGGACCGTCCCGCGATCGCTTCATCGGGGTGGGGATGTCCGTGAAAGACGATGATCCGGGCTCCCTCGGGGATGCGCGGCGTCCGGAAGAAGGCCCACGGCAACCCAGGCATGCAGTCGTGCTTGAAGCTGCGACACCACGCATGCGGCCAGTGCGACAGGGCACCGCTGCTGTGCACGTAGTGCGAGAGGTATTCCTGCTCGTTGCGGAAGCGGGCGCGGATCGCCTCGCGGTCCCGGACAAATGTCTCCAGTATCCCCTCCCAGCCGTCGGTCCCGGCCTCAAACCGGAACACCGAGGAATTGCCGACATAGCGGTCCCGGCGCAACGCCTTATAGTCGCGGATAATACAGAACCGCCCGGGGTGCTCGAAAAACGGATCGAGCGCGTCCACGATCACCACATCGAGATCGAGAAACAGCGTCGACCCCTGCAAATCCGCAAGGTTCCGCTGGAAGATCCCCAGCTTGCGCCAGCCACGCTCGGGAATCCCGTCCGGCAGTGCCACCTCCGGGAGAGGATGCCGCTCCACACCCGCGTCCAGATCTGTCGGATCATCGGTGAAACAGATGAACCGATGCGGACGCGCGAGGTGGCGGCGTACCATCGAGGCGAGTTTGTTCACGTACGATGCATCGTACTTGCTCCCCCATTTCATACACACGATCTGAACCCGATCTGCCATATCATCATCTCCTCGGCACGGAAACCCTCACGACTCGTCCCACTCCACTTCGGCTCCGAGTTTTTGAAGATTCTCCACGAAAAACGGGTGGGCTCGCCGGATCGAGGCGGCATTCTTCACGATCGTCCGCCCTTCAATGCACGCACCCGCCATGTAGAGCGCGACCGCCGCCCGTATGATGTAGGGAGCATCCACGACGGCCGGGCGCATCGGCCGGCTTCCAAACACGATGATGCGGTGCGGATCGCTCGTCACCACGTGCGCGCCGAACTTGACCAGCTCGGGAACCCACAGAAATCCCCCCTCATACACCTTGTTCCAGAATTGGATCACGCCCTCCGCCCGGGCCGCCAACGCCACCATGGGCGGCAGAAGATCCACAGGAAAATACGGCCATGGGGCCGCCTCGATCTTCGGCAGCAGATTCGGGGTGAACACTCCCTCAACCCGCAACGTCTGGCCCTTTCGGACGATTGCCGTATCGCCCTCCTCGTACTCCACCGTCACGCCAAGCTTGGCGAAGGCGCGGTTGATCAGGACAGAGTGCTCGGGCAGTGACCGCTCCACCCGGACCTCTCCCCCCGTGATCGCACCCAGCGCGAGAAACGTCGCCACTTCGTGATGATCGGACGACACTTCCGCCGCCGCTCCACAGAGCGAATCAACGCCTGTAATCCGGAGCACGCTGGTCCCGATGCCCTCGATCCGTGCGCCCATCGCCACCAGAAACCGGCAGAGCTCCTGGACGTGCGGTTCGCTCGCCGCGTTGATCAGCTCCGACTCCCCGTCCGCGAGGACCGCGGCCATCACGAAATTCTCCGTCGTCGTAACCGACATGTAGTCCTGCCAATGTCGCGCCGCCTTGAAGCGCTTCCGCTCCAGTCTCAACTCCAGCACATCGTTGTGGCTCACCGTCGCTCCCATCTGCCTGAGAATCTCCAGGTGCGGATCGATCTCGCGGACCCCAAGCGCGCAGCCCTTGACGTTGGAGTGCATCGAAATGCGCTTCAACCGGTACAGCAACGCCGGGAAGAGCAGCACCGACGACCGCATACCCCGGGGGATTTCACTCTCCTCCAGGTCGCCCCCGAAGTTGGCGTGGTTCAGAACCAACTCCTGTTTCGCCCGGTTCCAATCGATCCGGGATCCCATTGACTCGAAAAAAGCCACAAGCTTCCGGATATCCGTAATATCAGGAACGTTGGACAACGTGACCGCCTCCTCCGTCAGCAGCGTCGCACAGACCAGCGGGAGCACCGAGTTCTTGTTCCCGGAAGGCCGAATCGTTCCGGAAAGTGGTTTGCCGCCTTGTACGATCAGGTTCGCCATGGGGTTTGGAGCGGACGGAGTAAATCGGTGAGCATCACACAACAAATCCAATCGCCAAAACGAAATCAACCGTGAACACGCGCCACAATCAGAAAATGACGCCCGGCTCTCGAGGCGGCTTCGATGGTGCTCTGGCTGAAGAGGCTGGCGGAGCACTCTGGCGCCTTTTTGGCGATATCCAGCGGCGCGCAAGAATCTTGCTTGAATTGTACGTTTTGATTCCCGATCCTGAAGACGGAAGCAGAAAAACATCAACAATCAGAACGCAGAACACATGAGCGATATCACTCGAATCGGAATCGTCGGCGTGGGGCAGATTGGCAAGAGGCATCTCGCGCGCTATGCAACAATCCCCGGAGTCGCGGTCGTGGCCGCATCCGACACCAACGCCGCTGAACTCAAGGGCGTTGCGGACGAATACGCAATCGATCACACCTACTCGGATTTCCGGGAAATGTTGAACCGAGACGATATTGTGGCGGTGGATGTCTGCCTGCACAACAACCTCCACGCTCCGGTGACGATTGCGGCCCTGCGGGCCGGCAAACATGTTTTCTGTGAGAAACCCATTGCAGGATCGTACGTGGACGGCAAGGCGATGGTCGAAGCGGCGCAGGAGTGCGAGCGGATGCTGAGCATCCAGCTCAACCGCTTGTTCAGCAAGGAGACGAAGATCGCCAAACGCATGATCGACGCGGGCCGCCTTGGGGAAATCTACCACGCCCGTTCCATCGGATTTCGCCGGCGAGGCCGCCCTTTTGTCGACGGATATGGAACCGCGAACTTCGTGCAGAAAGCGAGCTCCGCCGGCGGTGCGCTCATCGACATGGGAGTCTACCATATCTCGGAGATGCTACACCTGCTGGGGCAACCCGAGATCGCACGCATCAGCGGCAAGGTGTATCAGGAGACCGGGATGGACGCTGCCCGCCGCGAACAGAGTCGCTATGACGTGGAGGAGCTGGGAATGGGATTTGTGCGCTTCACGAACGGGGCGACGCTCGACATTCTCGAGTCCTGGGCGATCCATCTGGGCGGATTTGAGAGCAGTTGGATCGTCGGCTCGGACGGCGGACTGCGCCTCAACCCTCTGAGTTTTCATGCCACCCTGGACGATGTCGAAGTGAACGCGACCGTCGAGGTGAACGAGGTGGATCGGCGCTGGCACATGATGGACCCGGATGAGAGCGGATATGATTCCCCTCAGCACCACTGGATCGCCGCCCTGCAGCACCGCGTTCCACTGCTTCCAACAGCGGAGCTTGCGCTCCAGACGATGCTTATCAGCGAAGGCATCTATCTTTCGGACGAGCTTGGGCGAGAGGTCTCCGTCGAGGAGGTGGAATCCGCCTCGCAATCGAAGAGCATCGCAATCTAGCTCAGCCGCGAAGACTGGCATTAGAAGGGGATACGCGCTGGATCGGCAGCGATCATCGTCAGGTAATGAATTCCTCAAAAGTAATCTCACTCGCGATGACCCGGCCGGATCTGGAGGGGCTGCCCGAGTTTGCCCTCCCTGCGGACTTTCGGATCGATCCCTACGCTCCGGGGGCCGAGAGGGACTGGCTCGCCATCCATCACCGATCCGACCGGTACAACACCTTCACCGAGGAAACGTTTGCCCACCAGTTCGGCGAGGACGAAGCCACCTTGCGACAACGCCAGTTCTATCTCCGCGCTCCCGGCGGCGCGAGAATCGGGACCGCCACGGCCTGGTTCGACCACGACTCTCCACTCGGCGACGGTCAGGTTCACTGGGTGGCCATCCTTCCAGAATGGCAGGGTCGCGGTCTGGCGAAACCTCTGCTCTCACGCGTCTGTACGCGCCTCCGCGACCTCGGCCACCGCCGGGCGTTCCTCAAGACGGCCTCAGCCCGCATTCCCGCGATCCGGCTCTACATCAAATTCGGTTTCGCCGGCCACCCACGCAACGAGGAGGAACGTCAGTTCTGGGTGGATTTCAGGGGGTTGACCTGATCCGCAAACACGCCGGCGACGATGGCGATAACGGCGATCGCCGGGAGCGGAGTGTCGTTTCTTTTCGCGCCTCGCGCGATCAGTACGACCCGAGACTCTTTGCTAGTGCAACGATCTGCCTGAAGTCCTCCAGACCCACGCTTGATGGGATCGAGTGATCGGATGAGAATATGTACCCGCCGTTCCGCTTCATGATCGGAAGAACTCGCTCAATCTCGGCCCGAATCGCGTCGGGGCGGTCCCAAAGTACGGCGTTGATTCCGCCATGAAACACGAGAACATCGCCGTATGTTTCCTTCAGATGCCTTGGGTCCATACCGGCTTTCACCTCGAGCGGATTGAGGGCGTCGAGTCCGATTTCGACAAACTCCGGTACGAATGGATTCACATCTCCGCACGAGTGGAGTTCAGCGCGCACCCCCTTCTCATGAGCCCACTCAACCGCGCGTTTATGAAACGGCTTCAACATCTCGCGGTACATGTTCAACGAGAAGAATTGCGTTCCCTTGTACCCCATATCGTCGGGCCATTTGATGCAGTCGAACTCGTACCCCGCATCCCACATGATGTCCAGCAACGCCAGATTTGTCTCGAGTTCGTGTGCGAACAGGTCGCGGCACCACTCCGGGTCCTCCACAAGGGCGTAAAGAAGGCGTTCGGTTCCGACGATCCACGAATGGGTTACATCAAAACCAAACCATAACCCGGCTTCGATCCACCGTCCTTCTTTCCGCCATGTTGCATAATTTCTCTCCAGATGCGCCCAGTTGATCCTGTCCTTCGTGGGCGTCATGCGTTCCTTCGCCTTCTCCCAACTGTCGCGATCGACGATCGTGAAATCCAGGAACTCCGGTGTCGACGCCTCGTGCTTCCAGTTCTTGAGCGTCGCACCCCATTTGGTCGTGTGGATGCGGTACTCGTCCGTCTCCTCGATCGTTCGCTCCTCAAAACGCGGAGAGCTATCGGCGCCGACGTGCCCGATCCGGTCGAGGTCGAAGTAATCGACGTAGCTCACGTCCTCCGGCATCCCCTCTCTCTGCCATCGTTCGATCGTAGCACGCCATGGGGAGTCAACGATTGGGACTCGATCGGCCTCCCGGTGGTCGAACATTCTGGAAAATCGCTCTTTTGATGTCATCTTGCTCATGCTTGATCTCTGTTTTCAGCGAAACCGGCGTTACTTACGGACAAGAACGTACCACTCGAGCAAGCAACGACAAGGTTAAATTGAATACCTGCGAATCCGAATTCAGCGTTGGCCCCGCGAACGGCGGGCGGCCTGCAGGAAATGGTGGCGGATGGATGGGCGTGAAATTGGATTGCCGCGCATGGGATCCGCAGGGGCACGTGTTCGCGCGGTTTGAAACGTGACGCGTGCTGTGTCACCGGTTCAGGTCCCCTGACCACTGCGACGGCGGCGGGAGTTCCCCCACCGCCTCGAGGCGGTCGTCAGACAATTCATCCGCAGAGAACACCACTTTCAGATCGCGGGTGGTGCCGCCGCTGGATCCTACGCTGAAAAAGGCGAGCATCTGGGTTCCCGGGTTGGCGACGTCAAGCTTGTGCGGCGGCGGGTCAGTCTGGACGATTTGAAACGTCGCCTCCCGAGGTGCAAGAATTCGGACGTGGAGGACCCGACCCTCCTGCCGCAGGATCGCACGCTGGCCATCGGGATCCACCTCGGCCTCGGTAACCATGCCCCAGCGCACACTCTGGCCGGGATTGATCCCCGAGAGCGCGTCGTGCATGAGTATGGCGTCGTTGCCGATCATCCGCACCCCGCGAACAACCCGATCCAGGGATTGAGTGTACACCGGCGTCAAATCGACCACCGTGAATGGATCCTCCGGCGAGCCGGAAAACCCGGTGATCGGGGCGGATCCATCGACTTGTTGCGGTTTCCCGTCGATCACGAGGGTGTTGTGACTGAAGCTGCCGAGCCGAAAGACCTGCCAGCGTTCAGAATCCTGAGCACGGTCCCAGAGTTTCAATCCGACCGACTCAAGGGAATGGTAATCTTGCGCACCGAGATCGGCTGCCCAGCGCACGCCCTTCCAATCGAGCACGAACGACCCAACGTCCATGTGGCCGTGGTTCACGGACGGTGAACCACCCTTGATCCCGATAAACGCAGCGTTGCGCTCCCATGAGGAGCGGTGTACCGCGATGGGATTGATGCCATCCCCGAGCCAATGCAACGGCAACTGCGACTCCGCGTTTGTATCCCCGAGTTCGGGATTCAGCCAGAAGAAGGCGAGCGGGAGGAAGCGATTCCGGTCATGCGCTCGCGCCGATTCGGATTCGGATCCCGTGGCGGCGCGGAGCCGTGCACGCTCGCGCGCGTCGAGGCCGGGATTCGAAGCGCGGGCTGCAAACCAATGCAGCGCGGGCTTCAGTTGAACCCGCGCATTCCCGTCGGCGTAGTTGAAGTACCGCTCGCTCGGCCCGGTGACCACATTGATGAACACGGGGCTGCCGGCGAACGCAGGGTGCTCGTCGATGCCCAGGGTGGTTCCGAGGGCTGATTCAAGCACGGACAGGAGGATGATCTGAAAGTGCATGCCGTAGCTCCAGTATCCAGGGCCCTCCGGGTACGCTCCGTCCGGGAGACAGGCGTCGAGCGGCAGGCCGGCGTTTGCGGCGAGCTCGTTCAGGTACTCCACCGCCAGGTCCGGCTCGTCCTCGCCCACAGCGAGAGCGCCTGCGATCATCCCGGCGAAGCACACTTGGTTCCAATTCGTATGCGCGGATTTCCACCCCAACGGTCCCCTGCCCGCCTGTAATCCCTTCTCGATGATCGCCTGCTTCAGGATCGAGCGCTCCTCCTCTCTCCACTCCTCGTACAACCAATCATAAGCCACGGCCAGGGCAAGGGTCATCTCGGCAGTGTCGAGGAAGTGGGAGGGATTCCAGTCGGTGAACCGGGCGGCGTTGAGCACCTCCGCGCCGATCCGATCCCGCAGCTGGTGCTCGCCCGTGACGCGAAACAGCACCCCCAGTGTGAGGACCCGTTTGAGCACCTCGCGGGAGACCGCGAGAAGCCGGCGTCCTTCGAGGACGCGATCGAGCGGCGATGCATCCATCATTTCAGCGGCCGACCCGCGCAGGATGGCGATTACAGCAGCGAGCGGTTCGCTGGTTTCCGCCTGTTCGCGAAGCGCCGCCCACCGTGCCGCATCGGCGAACAGCCGAGGATGCTCAGGACGGAGGCTGCGAATGAAGTTCTCCCGATTGAATATGTTGGGCATACCGAAAAAGGTTCACCAGTTGGCGGGCGAGTCAAGACTGCGCAATTCTCCAACGCGCTCGTCCGAAAGCTTCTCCTTCGAGAGGAGTATTCGCAGGTGCCGCGACGACGCGTCGTCGCAGCCGTCGACGAAGAGTGCGAGCATCCGTGTTCCAGGGTTGGGGGCGTCCCACTCGTTTGGCGGCGGTTCGGTCTGCACGACCGCAAACTCGGCATCCGCCGGCGCAAGAATCCGGGCATACAGAGTCTGGCCCTCCTGCCGAAGGATGGCACGATCGCTCTCGAGTTCGATTTCCGCCCGGGTCATCATTACCCATCGAATGCGTTGGCCGAGGCCAAGCCCGGTGATCTCGTCGTGCAACAGCACCGATTCACCCGGAAAGAACCGCGCCCCGCGCAACGCGCGATCGATCACATCGGCGTAGACTTCCGTCATATCCACAACCGTGTGGGCGGAATCCGGATTCTGAGAAAACGAGATGATCGGCGCGAATCCCTCGACCAACTGCTGCTCCTCGTCCACCAAAAGCGTGTTGTGGCTGTGCGTGTTCAGGCGGAACACACTCCAACGCTCGGATTCCTGTCGCATGTCCCAGATCCCCATGCCCCGGCGCTCCAAAGATCTGTAGGATTGCGCTCCGAGGTCGATGGCCCAACGGACACCCTTCGCGTCGAGAACGAACGATCCGATATCCATGTGGCCGTGGTTCTCAGTGGCGGTTTATCCAGAGGTCGATTCGGTTGCTCTGCCAGATGTACGGCTTGGTCACGATATCGGCCTTTCCGTTACCGGCGAAATTGCCGACCTTGGCCTCGTGTACCCCAAATCCTGATGCGATCTCTACCGGCTTGAAATTACCCTTTCCGTCGCCGTAGAGGATCCACATCGAGGAGTTCGGATTGTTGTCCTGCGGCCCCCATTGGCGCATCTCGGCACAGAGTATATCGAGGTGACCGTTTCCGTTGAAATCCGCTGCCTGCAGCGAATGCCCGTGATCGACATCCTCGTCGAGCAACTCACGGGACTTCCACGAACTGTGATCTTTCGGATCCCCTGTGCATGTGTAGATCTTGAGTCGCCCGGTGTGATCGGCCGGAAGCATCACCACTTCCAGCCGGCCATCGCCGTTGAAATCGGCCGCCAGAATCCGTGGGTCGAATACTGTGTCGTCGATCGCGTACGGCGTAAATTTCCCATCGCCTTCATATTTAAACCAGAGGCCGCCGGCCAGCAATTCATCGACGCCGTCACCGTCGATATCGCCCTTGGCAAGCCCCTCACGCTTGAAATGATCTCCGCTGTCATCAAAAATCGCGCGGTAATCCCACGGTTCGCGCGCCGGATCGGAGGGAATCGGAGCGTGAAACAGCATGCGCTCCCCCTGATTCCAGAAGACGAGTTCCGCTTTCCCATCCCCGTCGAAATCGCCAAAAATCTGGTCGTGGAATTGCGTTCCTCCTCCGCTCTTGATCACATGGCGTTTCCAGGGGCGCTTGCGATCGTAGGGAGGGGCGGGATTCTTCCACCAGTACAGGCCGTCCCCTTTGAAATCACCCCCGGCGACCAGATCGGGATACCCGTCCCCGTCGATATCATGAAACGCGCCGCCCGCTTCAATACGAACCGATGGATCATCCTCGATCAGATACGTTTGCCAATCGTCTCCCGTCCGGTTGTACCATACAAGCAACGGAGCATCCTGGCGTCCTCCCAGGATGAATTCATCGCTGCCGTCCGCGTCTATGTCACAAGCCAGTGCAAAGGTCTGCATTTGGCTGATCGGCGGCGTCGGCAGATCGAGCTTCACGCTTGAGAAGTGTTCAAAGTCTGTCGTGTGGATCGTGGTCATCGTCATTCCTGTTGAGAGGTTTTCGCGCACGCAGGAGAGTGGACACCATCGAGGGTGGCAAGTGGATTCGAGCAGCGCGGAGCGACCATGTGAAAACGGCGATTGCATCGGTGGGACAACCGGGACGCGAGCTGTGCGGCCTTTGGGATTGCCAGACGGCGCATGGGCCGACCAGATTGCTTCCTATGGAGCCACCTCCCCGCACCTATGTTCGCGACGCCCTCGCACGCACCGAGCCGCTGGACCGCATCCTTATTCAGGGCTGGGTCCGCACGCGGCGCGATGCGAAAGGGTTTTCATTTATTGAGATCAATGACGGCACGTGCCTCGAAAACCTTCAGGCAATCGCAGACTCGGCCCTACCCGAGTATGAAACCGTGGTCAAAGCCATCTCCACCGGCGCCGCGGTCAGCGTGAACGGGCGCCTCGAACCCTCCAAAGGCAAGGGACAACAGTGGGAGGTGATCGCCGAAGCGATTGTGTTGCACGGCAACGCAGATGCCTCCTACCCGCTCCAGAAGAAAGGGCATAGCCGCGAGTTCCTCAGGGAGATCGCACATCTGCGCCCGCGGTCGAATCTCTTCGGCTGCATATTCCGCCTGCGCAGCCGCCTTGCACACGCCATCCACACGTTCTTCCAAGATCGCCGCTTCGTTTACGTTCAGACGCCGATCATCACGGCGAACGACTGCGAAGGAGCCGGCGAGTTGTTCCGGGTCACCACGCTCGACCTGCTCAACGCGCCGCGGACGCCGGAGGGTCATCCGGATTTCTCCGAGGATTTCTTCGGCGTACCCACCTACCTCACGGTCAGCGGCCAGCTCGAAGCGGAGGTCTTCAGCGCCGCGTTCTCGAATGTATACACGTTCGGCCCGACCTTTCGGGCGGAAAACTCGAACACGTGGCGCCACGCCAGCGAATTCTGGATGGTCGAGCCTGAAATGTCCTTCTGCGATATTCACGGAAACATGGACCTCGTCGAGGAGTTCACCCACGCCCTGATCCACGATACTCTCGAACACTGCGCCTCCGAGATCGATCTGTTCAACCGGTTCGTCGACAAATCTCTGCGAAATAGGCTCGAAACCCTCCTCTCGCAGCGTTTCGAACGAATCACCTACGAGGAAGCGCTCAAGATCCTCGCAAAGAGCGGCAGATCGTTCGAGTTTCCCGTCGCATTTGGAGAGCCCCTGCAGACCGAACACGAACGGTACCTTGCCGACGAATACGTGAAAGGCCCGCTCGCGGTCTACGACTATCCAAGAAGCATCAAGCCGTTCTACATGCGCCAGAACGAGGACGGGCGTACCGTCGCAGCGATGGACGTCCTCGTCCCCGGGGTCGGAGAGTTTATCGGCGGCAGTCAGCGTGAGGAGCGACTCGGCCGGCTCGAAGACGCTCTCGACGCCCACGCGCTCCCGCGCGAACAATACGAGTGGTTTCTCGATCTGCGCCGGTACGGATCCGTTCCCCACAGCGGATTCGGCATGGGCTTTGAACGCATGCTCATGTTCCTCTCCGGCATTCCCAACATACGCGACGTCATCCCCTTTCCAAGAACTCCCGGCAACGCGTCCTTTTGAACAGCGCCACCGCCGGGTGTACGCTGGATCGTGCGTAATACGGGTCGTGCGCTGCGCCTGCACAAAGGGGCCGGCGAAGTATGCCTTTGCCCGCCGTATACGCGGGACTACATCCGAGGATGGCATCCGGGGATGTCGTCCAGCCTTGAGTCGGAAGCTGCGTCTGCGGGGTTCCCAGCGGGCTCGATTGCGCCTCAAGACGGGATCAGCTGCCGCGCTACGTCCTGCGGAATGACCGGTCTGGAGCACTCCTGAATGTCACACCGCAGGCGCCGCGGAGGCCTGGCCCGACAACGGTGCCCCCTCTACTCGACGAGCAGTTCCTGACGCCCACCCGCCGAGACGTTGAAGGCAAGGAATCCGCTATCGTGCGCGGGATCGAGCCGCACGACACCGCCCGCACTCTGCACGAGGGCGAGACCGGCGGCAACATCCCATAGCCGAACCGCTTCCTCGTAATATGCGTCAAACCGGCCGGCCGCCACCCACGCAAGCCCCAGCGCCGCGCTCCCCAGCGATCGTATTTTCCGGTAGGTGCGCACCTTCAGCAGAAATTTCCGGAGTGCCTCCTCCGAGAAGTCCCCTCCATGGGGAAACCCCGTGTAGAGCACCGCCTCCTCCCGGGATTGCGCCCATGACGGGTGCAAGGGCGCTCCGTTCAGCCGGCAGTCCGCAGCCACCAACCCGGAGAACAACGCCTCCGCGTGGAAATCGTAGACGACCCCGAGCACGGGTGTCCGCCCACGGAGGAGGCCTATGCTTACGCAAGAGAGTGGAATCCTCCGCTGGTAGTTCGCAGTTCCGTCGAGCGGGTCCACCACCCAGTAGTACTCGTCCCCATCAAGCATCCCGGCGCTGCCGCCCTCCTCCTCGCCGATCAACGCATGCTCCGAACCGGCCTTGAGCGCATCGCGGATGAACGCCTCCGACTCTGTGTCGGCGCGGAGTTTTACGTCGTGCTCGTTTTGCGCCCGGATGTCGCGATAGTCGCGCCCGGCATCGCGGAGTCGCTTGCCAGCGTCGACCGCCACGCTCTCGGCCAACTCGCGCGTCTTGTGTAGTTCATGCATGTTTGCCTGCGGAGCGTGAACGCCACTACCGCTAAATGCAACGGCGGAAATCGCACTCCCGGGGCCTACACCCCGGATGGCATACCGTTATAGTCAGGTTGAAACCGGGGTGTGAACCTCATGTATTTCCAGTTGATCATCAAACACTTGTTGGATACGATATGATGTCATATGAAAGAATTCTGGGACGTTGCCGGCCGGTATTGGAGTGCGCTTTTCATCGGAGATCCAACGCCCTCGCAGCTGATGCTACTCAGCGCAATTGGATTCTTCGCTCTGCTGTTGTTCAGTGGCATCATTTCAGGGCTTCTGTTCAAATCCCGCCGGGGAATGCTGCCTTTCTTCGCAGGGATGGTCCTCGCCCTCGGGGTCTTCCTCGTTTGCGCGGCAGCAGGCGAGATCTACCTGCAGCAGGAGCTTGCCGGCACAGGGAATCCGAGTGCGGCATATTTCGCCATCGGCATCGCCGGATTCCTGATCGCCGGAGTACTCCTTGCGAAGGCACTCATGGGGATCTCCTGGGGCGGTGCGCTGTTTGCATTGATCCTATGCTACGCAGCCTCATTCGGCGCGGTGGTACTCTCGCAGCAGCTGCTCGAAGGATTCACAACCGGCGCCAGGGCTCTCGGAGAGGGTCAGGAACGCCGCGCACCGCAAATGGAATAAGCGGATCCCGGCTCGCTTCGCTTCCGGGCAATCACGCGTCGTGTCCCTGCACGACCCTCGTGTCCTCTAGCTTGCCCCTCTTCTCCGGGTAGTCGAGGGTATAGTGCAGACCGCGGCTTTCCCGGCGCTGCAGCGCGCATTCGACAATCAGGGCGGCAACCTCGATGAGGTTGCGCAACTCGAGGAGGGTTGGCTCAACCTTGAAATTCCAGTAATAGTCGTGGATTTCCTGGCGCAGCCGCTCGATCCGGGTACACGCGCGCTCCAGACGTTTGGTCGTGCGAACGATTCCAACGTAGTCCCACATCGTCCGCTTCAATTCATCCCAGTTATGACTCAGAACGACCCGTTCATCGGAGTTGCGAACATCCCCGTCGACCCACTCGGGCAGTGCGGGAACGTCCGGATAGTCGTTGCTCAAGTACCCGGTGACCGCTCTTGCGGCACGGTGTGCAACCACGACCGCCTCGAGCAGGGAGTTGCTCGCAAGCCGGTTCGCCCCGTGTAGCCCGGTGCACGCGACTTCGCCCGCAGCGTACAGTCCCGGCAGGTTCGTCTCCGCATCGACATTCGCCGCGACACCTCCGCAGAGGTAATGCGCGGCAGGCACCACCGGGATCCTGTCCCGGGAAATATCGATCCCCTGCCGTTCACAGGCCGCGAAGATACTCGGGAACTTCTCACGCAATTCATCACGATCGCGGCCGGAGATATCCAGCCACAGGTGGGTTGCACCGGACCGCTTCATCTCGGCATCAATCGCCCGGGCGACCACGTCGCGCGGCGCCAGGTCAGCCGAGGGGTGGTAGCGCTGCATAAACGGCTCTCCGGCGGTATTGCGGAGCACGGCACCCTCGCCGCGGACCGCTTCGGAAATGAGAAACCGTTCCTCAGTTTTTGAATAGAGCGCCGTCGGATGAAACTGGATGAACTCCATGTTTCGAATCTCCGCCCCCGCACGCCACGACATGGCAATACCATCACCGGTCGCAATACTCGGATTGGTCGTGTACAGGTACACATGCCCCACTCCGCCCGCGGCAAGAAAGACAACCGGAGCGGAATAGGTTTTCACCTCCTCGGTTCGTACGTCCAGAGCGTAGAGCCCGAGCACGCGGTTCTGTTCGGCTGCGAATCGTCCAATCTTGTGACTGGTGATCAGATCGATCGCCAAGTGGTGCTCGAACATCGTGATTTGCGGGCTCTCCGCCACCGCGTGCAACAACGCCTGCTCGATCGCGCGACCCGTCAAATCCTGGACATGCAAGATGCGCCGTTTCGAGTGGCCCCCTTCGCGGTGCAGGGAAACCCGGCCATCCTCCAGCTGGGAAAACGCCACCCCAAGGCGAATCAACTCCTCGACCCGCTCCGGGCCCTCCTCGATGATACAGCGCACCACCGACTCCTGGCAGAGACCGTCGCCCGCCTTCAGGGTATCGCGCACGTGCAGTTCGAAATCATCGCCGCTCGAGAACACACAGGCGATTCCTCCCTGAGCATAGTTGGTGTTCGACTCGGCCTGGTTTTTCTTGGTCAGAATTGCCACCCGGCAGCCGCGTTCAGCCGCTTTCAAGGAAAAGGAGAGACCGGCGATCCCGCTGCCGACGACAATAATATCAAATCGCTCCATTGCGGGTCGTGTTACAACTCAATGTTGTCGATCAGTCGCACCTCGTCACACCATACCGCCGTCGCCACGAGCGTTTTGCCCGGTTTGACCTCGCGGAGCGGTTCCAGCGTATCCTTGTCGACGACATGGACATAGATGACGCGCAATCGCCGGTATTGCCGTAAGTGGTGCATGATCTCCGCCAATACGCGGTCGGCGCTCAGCTGACCGGAGTCCGGAACCGCCTTTCCTTTGAGGAGCGCCTGGTAGATCTGCGCGGCATCGCCGCGCTCGAATTCGTTCAGATAGCTGTTGCGCGAACTCATCGCAAGCCCGTCCTGTTCGCGCATCGTGGGCGAGGCCACCACCTCGACCTTGAAATGCAGGTCGCGCACCATCTTGCGGACGACCGCCACCTGCTGCGCATCCTTCTGACCGAAGATCGCCACATCGGGGAACACGATATTGAAGAGTTGCACCAACACCGTGCAGACCCCGCGAAACATACTTGGTCGTGATACGCCGCACATTCCCGCACTAAGCCTCTCCTCCTCGACAAACGTCGAGTAATCCGAGGGATACATCTCATCGGCGGCCGGAACGAACGCCACGTCCACACCGTTTCGCTCGCAAACCGCCAAGTCGTGATCAAGATCGCGCGGATAGGTCCGAAAGTCCTCGCTCGGACCAAATTGGGTCGGGTTGACGAATATCGAAACCACCACGCTGTCTCCACGGCGCGCCGCCTCCTCGATCAAGCTCTCGTGCCCTGCGTGCAGGTACCCCATCGTCGGCACGAACGCGACTCGTTTGCCCTCGCGGCGCAGCTCCAGGGCATGCTCCTGCATCTCTTTGACCGATTTCAGAATTTGCATTGCAATCGCTTCCTCTCAAAAGTAGGTCGAAAGACTCCTCAACCAAACCGACGAAGACAAGCATAGAACAAGACCCCTTCCTCGAAGCTCCACCCTTGGATGGCCGGGATGGGCACCCGATTCCTCTCATGATCCAAATCAACGACCACTTCCTGAAACTGCGCGCGAGTTACCTCTTTGCGGATATCGCGCGACGCGTCAACGACTTCACCGAGGCCAACCCAGGCAAGGAGGTAATCCGCCTTGGTATCGGCGATGTTACCGAACCGCTGCCGCAAGCCTGCCGCGACGCAATGCACGCCGCCGTAGACGAACTGGGCGAGCGCGAGACATTTCGCGGATACGGTCCCGAGCAGGGATACCCGTTTCTCCGCGAAGCCATTGCCCGGCACGAATTCCAGGCCCGGGGGGCCGAGGTACGCGCCGACGAGATCTTTGTCAGCGACGGGGCGAAGTGTGACACCGGTAATATTCAGGAGCTATTCGCAACGGACATCCGCGTGGCTATTCCAGACCCGGTCTACCCGGTTTACGTCGATACGAATGTGATGGCCGGCCGCACCGGCCCGGACCGGGACGGACGCTTCGAGGGCCTGGTCTACCTCGAGGCCACCCCGGGGAATGGATATGTTCCCGAGCTCCCGAGCGAGGCGGTCGATCTGATCTACCTCTGCTTCCCGAACAACCCGACAGGGGCCACCGCCACCGCGAAACAACTGCAGGCATGGGTGGACTACGCCCGCGAACAGAGCGCCATCATCCTCTTTGATGCCGCCTACTGCGCGTTCATTCAGAATGATGACCTGCCGCGGAGCATATACGAAATCCCGGGAGCTCGGGAGGTGGCGATCGAATTTCGGAGTTTTTCCAAGAGCGCCGGCTTCACCGGCACGCGCTGCGCGTGGACGGTTGTTCCAAGCGACCTCTACGCCTCCGACGGACGGGGCGGTCGACAATCGCTGCACGCGCTCTGGAACCGCCGCCATACCACCAAATTCAACGGCGTCTCCTACCCGGTCCAACGCGCCGCCGCGGCGGTCTACACCCCGGAAGGCCAGGAGCAGACGCAAGCTCTGGTCCGTTTCTACATGGAGAACGCCCGGATCATCCGGGACGCAGTCTCCGATCTCGGGCTCTCCTGCGTCGGCGGTGACAACGCCCCCTACATCTGGATCCAAGCCGAAGGATCCTCGTGGGATTTCTTTGATCGTCTCCTCAATGAGGCGGGGATCGTATGCACCCCGGGGGCCGGATTCGGCCCGTGCGGGGAAGGGCACATCCGCTTGAGTGCATTCAACTCCCGCGACAACGTCAACAAAGCAGTTCAACGTATTCGCAGCGCACTCGCGTGAACGCCGCGGACGCCAAGAACCTGTCACGCAGCGCGATATCCCGCCCCATCCGGCTCAGTCCTGCAACGTCTCTTCCGCGACAGGCGCCGGATATTCGAGCGCCTCAAGGATCTCCCCGATCAAGTAGATCGACCCGGTAACCACGATCAGGTCGTCCGGTTCCCCCAGGGCGCACACGCCGGGACAGGGAAATAGCTCGCGAACGCGGGAACGGAGGACCGGGCCCGCGAAATCGGCCGGAATTGCGGCTTCAAGAACCTCAAAGGGTGATGCGCGACGCTGGTTCGGCTGCAACAGGTGGATCTCGCGCGCGTATTGGGCGACCACCGGATAGAGGGCATTGGCCCGCCGTTCGCCGAGGGTCCCGGTCACGAAGATCGGACGCTTCTTCGTCTCCGCCACAAGCCGCTCAAGGTTCGCGGCGAGCATGGTCACCCCTTCCGGATTGTGCGAGGCGTCCAGAACGAGCAGCTTCCCCTGGTCGATTCGCCGGCGCTCCCATCGCCCGGACCATTGGACCCGGGCCAGACCGTCGCGCAGGGCTTCACCGGTCACCGGGAAGCGATCGCTCAACACCTCGACCGCCAGTGTTGCGGTGGCCGCGTTCCAGCGTTGGTAGGTTCCGTCGAGGCCGCATTGCGGGTAGGACGAGGACGATGCATCGGAGCCGAATCGTTCCCGGATCGAGAAAACCGGCGCATTGCGCTCGCCGGCGATTGCGCGAATCTCAGCCTCCGCTCCGGCAGGCAGACGCCCGAGCACCACGGGCCGACCCGGCTTCACGATGCCCGCTTTCTCTCGGGCGATCTTCTCGAGCGTGTCGCCGAGCACATCGCAGTGATCGAGGCTGATCGAGGTGATAATAGACACCTCGGGCAGGAGCACATTCGTAGCATCGAGCCGGCCGCCCAGTCCCGTCTCGATCATCGCGATCTCCACCCCATCGGTGGCGAATCGCTCGAATCCCATCGCTGTCATGAACTCAAAGAAACTGGGGTGCATCCCCGGTCGACCGGCGTCAACCGCTTCCGCAACCACCCGCAACCGGCTCGCGTACGCTGCGATCGCATCCGGCGAAAGGTGCTCACGATTCACCTGGATCCGCTCGCCGAGGTGGACGAGATGCGGCGAGGTGAACAGGCCGGTGCGATAACCCGCATGACGAAAAATCGACTCGAGGATCGCCGCGGTGCTCCCCTTCCCGTTCGTCCCGGCCACATGCACCATCGGCACCCGCCGTTCCGGATGGCCGAGGGCATCGGCGAAGTGTTCCATGCGCTCGATCCCGTAGGTCGTCCCACGGGCCTTCAGAGCGTAAAGATAGTCCTTGGCGTCGCTGTATTGAGAAAATGATGACATGCGGTTTCCTCTGTGGCTCGTCACGGAGCAGGGATACAAAAGGGACACGAAAACACGAATTCGCCGAAGCGCAATACCGCCGGGCGGGTTAATCGGCGGCTGCGACGGGCTGTCTCCTTGATCCGTTCTTCCCGAAGACCTCCGGGTGCGGCCGCATACCGTGGTGAAACGCATGGAGGAAGACAATCAGCCGTTTGCGCAACTGGTTGCGCGGTACAATCTGGTCGACCAAGCCACGCTCCATCAGGAATTCGGCCGTCTGGAATCCCTCTGGCAGGGTCTCGTTTGTCCCCTCTTTGATCACCCGCGGCCCGGCGAACCCAATGCGCGCCCCAGGCTCGGCGAGATTCAGGTCCCCCACGGTCGCAAAGCTCGCGGAGACACCTCCGTATGTGGGGTCCGCCATCACCGAGATGAAGGGAACGCCGGCCTCGTGCAGCCGGTTGAGCGCGGAACAGGTCTTCGCCATCTGCATCAGGCTGATCACGCCTTCGTACATGCGCGCACCGCCTCCGGAGGAAGATACGATGAGGATCGGAATCCGTCGTTCAAGGGCGCGTTCGATGGTTCGGGTGATGCGCTCCCCAACGACCGACCCCATGCTCCCGGCGAGAAACCGGAAATCAGTCACAGCGAGACATACCGGAATCCCTCCCATTTTGGCGGTCCCGGTGAGGACTGCGTCCTCGAGCTGCGTCTTGGCCTGATCCCGCCGCAGTTTTTCACTGTAATCGGCCTTCCCTTTGAACCCGAGCACATCGACGCTAAACAGACCGCTGTCGGTCTCCTCGAAGCTCTCCTCGTCCACCAGAGATTTAATGCGCTGGGGAGCGGTGAGCGGAAAATGGTAGCCGCTCTTCGGCACCACCATCAAGTTCTCCTCCAACTCCCGGGTGTAGACGATCTCTCCGCTGCTCGGACAACGGGTATACATATCCCGGGGGATATCCTTCTTCTTCGGTGCTGTGACCGTTGAGTATTTCGGTTTCGAGAAAAATGGCATATCGATTGTTCTTTGCGTTGCGCGTTCCGTTCCCTGCGGACGGGAGACGCTTGAAATCATCCATGGGCCAGGGTTTGGACGCGAATCCGCTGTGCTCCATTCCGGCGAAGCGCCGTCGCGCAGGCGTTCAGCGTCGCACCCGTGGTAAATACATCGTCCACAAGCATATAGGTTGACCTGCTATCTAGATCGATTCCCGGGCGAATGGCAAAGGCTTTTTTCATGTTACGCAAACGCTTCCGTCGGGTCAACCGGGTCTGGGATTCGGTGTCTCGAACCCGTTCGAGCACATCGGAAACCCGGCCTCCAAAGCACCGCGCCATCCGGCGGGCGATCTCGCGGCTCTGGTTGTAGCCGCGCTCGCGTTCCCGGCGCGAGTGGAGCGGCACCGGCACGATCTCGCACCCCGACACGTAGCGCGACATCCCCGGATAGCGAGCCGCCAGCCCAATGATGTCGGAGATCAGGTAGAGGCCGCCGCGGTATTTCATCTCGGCGATCAGATGCCGCCCAACCCCGCGGTGCAGGAATAGCGTCCGCCCCTCCTCGAACACCGGATCCAGGTGCTGGCAATGGACACACGATCGCAAACTCTCGACCCTTCCGAAGAAGGGATAGCCGCAGGTCTGACAGCTCGGTTCCCGCACGAGGTACAAATCGAGCTCGCACGCCGGGCAGATCCATCGAAACCGCCCACCGTCGACCGCCTCGCCGCACCCGATACAGTGCCGAGGGTAAATCACGTCGAGGATTGCCTCAAGCGCCGCCCTTCCGACGTGATAACCGTTACTGCGACTGGTTGCGGCGGTAGCGCTCATACTGACGGACCTCCCATAAAAGATACCAGACCGCGAGTCCGAGGAGTAGCAGGGTGAGGAGCCCGTCGTTCAACGCCGCGGTTCCAAAAAACCAGGCATGCTCGGCGAGCGGGGTGTTGTGCGTCTTGTCGTATGCCATGCGCAACCAGACAATTCCAGCGTGCACTCCGATGCAGGCGAGAAGCGACCCGGTCCGCAGAAAAACGAGGTTCAGGAGAATGCCGACCAGAACGAGAGTGAAAAACGGAACAGCCGAAAAGTCGTGCGCGATCCCCGTCAGGGTGCCCCAGGCCACCTGGAAACCGCTCAACCATCCAACCGCATCCCCGATCTCCCGCCATACGTCGGGAGGCATCTTGTAATGCAGATAAGCGAAGACCACCGCACTCACCACGATCGCGGTCACCGGCCGCAGGGCGGAGTAGAAAATGCGAAATATAAACCCGCGGAATACAATCTCTTCCACGAGACTCAGGATCAACGCTCCCGGCAGAATCCAGAGCATCGCGTCGTATTCTCCCCCGTAGGCGTACCGCGCATCAATCGTCACGGTCACGAACGCCAGCTGAAACAGCATCAACACCCCGACCAGAGCGCACCCACCGATCATCCCGCGCCAGAACAACTCCCCATCCTCCCGGCCGAAGCGAAGTCCCAGCGCCCGCCACGACAGGAGTCCGCACGCGTTGAGCAAGAACGGGAACAAGAGAACCACGGGCACCCATCGAAGCCGATCGAAGTGGCGCGGGAAATCCCCAAAATCCGTCCGCCCCTCGAGCCATCGATTCCACCAGCCCGGAAACGTATCCACCCACCACCCCGCCGCGTGAAAAACCGCCGGGGAAAGCACCGCCGCGAACACCATCGCCCCGAAGTACACCCCGCACAGCAGCCCCACCCCGCGCCAGGAATACGCGTCCGGACCAAGCCCGAAAAGCATCCACTCCCGCCGCCGCGGAACGCCGCATTGTGATTCAGTCATCTCGTTGGCCCGGCCCATTCCGAGGGCACTTGTAGGGGATCCAGGCCGCTCCCGGCAAGTGGATATGCTCTCTCCGAACCCTGAAGGAGCGGCTCCTGTTCAGCTATGCGAGCCCAGATTCTCCAGGAAGAGCACAAACCGCTTGCCTTCAACGGCGTTATCCGAACGCGGGCTCCACGGTTTGGATACGATATCGGGCAATCCGTTGCCGGTGACATCGCCGACCACGGCTGCATGTCCCCCGAGGTTGGCGTCGAGAATCACGTGCTCGCGCCACTCGAGCCCCTTGCCGTCGACGTTCTCCCAGATGTAGTACCGGGGCGGTTCCTCGCCCGGAACCCCCTCCATCTCACAACTGAAGATGTCGATGTGATGCTGAAACCGAAATGGTCCCGAGGATGCGTTCATAATCTGTCTATTGCAAATGCACGGTCCGTGACTCCGTGTCAAGGCAAGGCACACGGACCCCGGGGCAACCAGCAACCCCTATTCTCTTCCGCGGCATCCACGTATGAATCAGCGTTGTCATCGTCGGTGCAGTCTGCTTCGATCCATGCTCTCATGAGCATCCTGAACGGCACGGGAACGGGTTACTTCCATACGGAGCGGGTCGATGGCGTGGATTGGCTGGTGGATCCTCGCGGAAACCGGTTTCTTTCGTTCGGAGTGAACCACATCACATGGAACGGCGATCCCTCCCCGGCCCTGGGATACGCTCCGTACCACCGGCATGTGACGGCGAAATACGGCACGCGGGAGGAATGGATGGACGCGGCACTCGGCAGGGTGGCGGCATGGGGGTTCAACACGATCGGAACCTGGTCGGACCCGGAGTTGCACGCCTGCGGAATGCCATACGTGCGGATCCTGAACATCGGTGTGGCCTCCGGCGGGGAATGGCGCAAAGGGATTTTCCCGGATGTTTTCTCGGACCGGTTCCGGGCGGCCACGCTCAATGCGGCGGAGGAGCAATGCGCTCAGCTCCGGGACGACCCACACCTGCTCGGGTACTTCACCGACAACGAACTGCGCTGGGGGCCGGACATTCGGACCAGTCGCACCCTGCTCGCGGACTACTGGAGGCTTGATGCCGAGGCGTCCGGGAAACGCGACCTCATCCGTTTCCTGCAGGAGCGCTACGAATCGATCGAACGGTTTAACCAAATGTGGGAGACACAATTCCCCGGTTTCGATGCGCTGCGGTACACCACCGATATCGAATCGGTCGGCGAGCCGATGCGTGCGGTTCGCTGGGAGTCGCTGATGCACACGCTGCTCGAGTGCTGCCTGCCGGCGCGCATCATCACCTACCTCCGCGCCTGGCACGATTCCGTGGATTCACTCAACGCATACTGGGGAACGGCCTTTGATTCTTTCGAGGCCGCCGTGGAAGCGCCTCCTCGAACGGAGCGAGGCCGGGAGCGCTCAAAACTGGAGTCCGGATTCCTGCGCCGGGTTGCGGAGCGGTATTTCACCGGCTGCAGGGAGGCAATCCGCAGCCACGACCCCAACCACATGATCCTCGGTTGCCGCTTCGCGGGCTCCGCGTTTCCAGAAGTGGTACAGAGCATGGGCCCTCACGTGGACCTCGTATCGTATAACAACTACAGCTTTGAGGCGCCGGTCGAACGCTTGCACACGCTTCATGAGTGGACCGGCAAACCGATCATGCTCACCGAGTTCTCCTTCAAGGCGATGGACTCGGGGCTCCCGAATACTCACGGCGCGGGAGTACCGGTTCAAACGCAACAGGAGCGGGCCGACCGCTACGCAAAATACACCACCGCGTTGATGAAACTCCCCTTCGCGGTCGGATTCCACTGGTTCCAATACACCGATCAACCGGCGGAAGGGCGGCACGACGGGGAGAATTCGAACTACGGTCTCGTCACCATCGAGGACGAGCCGTGGGAGACCCTCACGACACGCATGCAAACCATCAACCGGGAGTTGTTCCGCATCCATCTGGATGCATCATTATAAGAGCGCGACTGGAGTACGGAAACGACAAAACACATTATGAAAAAGATCACCTGGAAGCACACCGACCTTGAGGTCTCACCCTTAGCTTTTGGAGCGATGCGCTTCATGGGAGCACGGGACGACCCGAAAGATCCCGAACGGATCCGACATGCGGAGGAGATGGTGGAGACCTGCCTCGAGTGCGGAATCAACCTGTTCGACCACGCCGACATCTATGGACGCGGAAACTGCGAGGCGGTTTTCGGGGAGGTGCTGAAGCGGCATCCGGATTGGCGGGAAAAAATCGTCCTCCAGTCGAAGTGCGGGATCCGCATCGGTGACCTGCATCGCTATGACCAGTCGGCGGATTACATTGACGCGTCCGTCGACGCCATCCTGCAACGCCTCGGGGTCGACTGCCTCGATGTGCTGCTGATCCACCGCCCGGATCCTCTGCTCCACCCGGGAACCGTCGCAACGACGTTTGACCGCTTGCGCCGAGCGGGCAAGGTGCGTTATTTCGGAGTCAGCAACTTCAGCGTCGCCCAGATCCAGCTCTTGCAGTCAGCCTGCGATACGCCGCTGGTGGCCAACCAGATTCAGCTGAGCTTGATCCACCCGTGGTCGATCTCGGAAGGTCTCTTTGTCAACCGCACCGAGCGCGTCTTCACCGGTGCGGAAGGGGTCGTCGATTTCTGTCACCGGGAAGGGATTCAGCTGCAAGCGTGGTCGCCGGTAGCGGGAGGGTTGCTCTCAAAACCTTCCGAGTCGGACGATGAACGGACGAAATCCGTTCGGAACGCGGTGGCTGAAGTCGCAGCGGAAACCGGATTCTCCCCCGAAGGCGTAGCCCTCGCATGGATTCTACGCCATCCGGCCGGTATCGTCCCGGTCATCGGCACGATGAAAGCCGATCGCGTGCGGCAGTGCGTCCCGGCAACCGAAGCGGCGATGGACTCCGATGCCTGGTGGCGGTTGCTGAATGCATCACTCGGCCGCCGCCTCCCATGATGCACTGCGAATCGGATGGATGCTCCGGCCAGTAATTCAGCTCCCGTCACGGAGCTTCCGGCTTCTGGCGCTGCTCCGTTACTTTGGCCCCGAAGTGAAATCCAGTATACGGAATAACCTCAGTTCATTACGGCAACGAAACTTGGAGCCTTGCAACAATGGAGTATTTTCCTTTGAAATCGACTGATGGATGACGTCACCGAATGCGTAAACGCTCCGGATTCGGAGTCCTTCGACCACGTCGACAATACGCGGATACAGGCCCTGCGCCCGCTTTTACCTCCGGCGATTCTCATCGAGGAACTGCCCCTCAACGCCCGGAGCGCGGATTTTGTGCGGCTTCAGCGGAAGCGAATAGCCGACATCCTCAGCGGCCATGACGATCGCCTGGTTGCGGTGACCGGACCGTGCTCCATCCACGACACCGCCGCGGCGCTCGAATACGCCCGGCGCCTCAAACCGCTCGCCGACCGGTTCAGCGACGAAATCCTCGTCGTCATGCGGGTTTATTTCGAGAAGCCCCGGACCGTGGTCGGGTGGAAGGGTCTGATCAACGATCCACACCTCGACGGAAGCTTTCGCATCAACGATGGCCTGCGTCTGGCGCGAAAACTGCTTCTTGATATCATCGACGAGGACCTTCCAACCGGCACCGAGTTTCTCGACACCATCATCCCCCAGTTCCTGGCTGACACGGTATCCTGGGCGGCCATCGGCGCACGAACGACCGAAAGCCAGGTGCACCGCGAATTGGCCTCCGGCCTCTCCATGCCGGTGGGCTTCAAGAATGGGACTGGAGGGAATATCCAGATGGGCATCGACGCCATCCGGTCGGCACGATCGCCTCACTGGTTTCCGTCGGTCACCAAGCAGGGCGTCACAGCGATTTTCTCAACTTCCGGGAACGACACAGGACACCTGATCCTGCGCGGCGGGGTTCGCACCGGGCCGAATTACGGGGAGGAGCACGTCCGGGATGCGATCGCTGGATTGGAGCGGACGGACCTGCCTCCCTACGTGATCATCGATTGCAGCCACGGGAACAGCGAGAAGGACTACCGGCGGCAACCCGCGGTCGCATCCGAACTGGCCCGGCAAATCAGCGCGGGGAATCAGGGCATCGCCGGCGTGATGCTGGAGAGCTTCCTCGTTGAGGGTCGCCAGGATCTTGCGGCCGATTCCGCTCCGGTCTACGGCCAGAGCATCACCGACGGCTGCATTTCGCTGGAGACCACCGAAACCGTGTTCGAATCCCTGGCCGAAGCCGTGAGGCGGAGGCGGCTCGGCTGAGCGGTTTCGTGATGGATTCCGGGTTGTCTAATCTCACGAAATCGCATGCATTGGCACCATGGACCCGGACCTCGAAATCAACCGCCGCACGTGGGACACCTGGGCCGACATACATTTCGAATCGGAGTTCTACGGCGTCGAGGCCTTCCGGCGCGGGGAGCTGTCTTTGCCCGGCATCGATCGCTCAGCCCTCGAACCGGTCACCGGGCTCCGGTTGCTCCATCTACAATGCCACTTCGGAATGGATACGCTTTCCTGGGCGCGCCTCGGGGCGGACGTGACCGGGGTGGACTTCAGCCCTCGCGCCATCGCCCTCGCCCGCCGCCTGGCGGATGAGTGCGGCGTCGCAGCCGCATTTGTGGAGGCCGATGTCTATGCGACCCCGGAACGGGTGACCGGCCGGTTCGACCGGGTGGTCGCGACCGCGGGCGTCTTGCCCTGGCTCCCCGACCTGCAGCGGTGGGGCGCGGTCGTCGCACGCATGCTCAAACCGGGCGGGCGCTTCTACCTGCGCGAATTTCACCCCATCAGCCAAATATTCTCACCGGCCAACGGATCGGCCGAAGCCCCGCTGATCCGGTATCCGTATTTTC
>SLNJ01000082.1 GCA_007133065.1 Opitutales bacterium | reverse complement strand
CGGATTTGGGGTCGGCACTCATTGCGGTGAAGTAGCGTGGTGAATCATGGTTGGTTCCGGGAATTGTGTCCAGAGCGCACCGCGCCTTTCAATCCTTGAGCTTGCGTGGAGCGTAGCGGTGCCGGGCGCGGACCTGATGGATCGCGCCCTCCGGCAACACGTAGGCGGTCAGGTGCCCCCCGTGGACGCAACCGGTGTCGATCCCGAGCGTGGAATCGGTTCGCCGCACGTTGCGTCGTGGCGTGTGGCCGTAGACCACGAACGGAGGTCCTTTCCAGAGTTGAGACCAGTGAGGGCTCCGGGGGCTGTCGGACCGGCGGCGAGGCATTCCCTGGGAGTCGATCACTTGAACGTCGGTGACCACGGACACGTTCTGTTCCTGCCATGGTTGGTCCGGCAGAAGTCCGGCGTGCACGAAGAGCGTGTCGTATGCGGGAGCGTAGCAGGTCAGCGTCATCCGCTCGAGGTAGTCCCAATCCCCAGGATCGAGCGTGCCGAGGGTCACCAGGTCGTAGTCCTTGAGCATGACGGGCTTATGCTGTCGCCGGTGGCTGAGCAGGTGCCACTCATGGTTGCCGAGGAGGGCGTGAGCTCCGATTTCCCGAGCGCGCTGAACCACCCGCTGGCTGTCCGGACCGCGGTTCACGAGGTCGCCGATGAGCACGATGGCGTCGTCCCTGGTCGGCTGAAGCAGGTCCAGCATCTCCTCGAACTCCATCCAGCACCCGTGAATGTCTCCGATGGCGATTACCCTTCCGGAATGTTCTTTCGGAATTGTCTTAATGTTGCTCTTGGCCCTCTTTGGCGTTTATTTATAGTGGAGACTGAAACGAGCCGTTATGGAATTGCACCTCAAACCCATTGCAAGACAAAGTGCGCACTCGGGCGCGGTTTTTCAACCCGGTCAATCGATTGTGTGCCTGCTCTTCCTGGATGCAGACGGCGCGATGCAGCGGCTCGATCTTCTGGAGTCGGAATCGGTGAACCATCCGGTTGAGGGAACGGTTCTCTGCCGCTGGGTGCGGCGTGTGCGTGAGCGCGATGTGGAGTCGGAAGCTGTTGCTCGCCGGCAGGCGGTCAGCAGCGCCGAGGACCTGTTTTTTGCGCTGACGGATGCGGAGGCCTCGGAAGCCGAGACTCTCGCCGGCGGTGTTCCCGCCGTTTCGGTGCCGTTGTTGAAGCACCTGCTGGCGCTTATGCTGGACCGCAAACGCGTGCTGCGTCCGGTCCGCGGAGTCCGCGGACGCTACCGGCATGTCAAGTCCGGCGAGGAATACGACGTCCCGGCGGTCGCGTTTCAACCTGAGGAACTCCTGCCATTGCAGGACGCCTTGCAGGCGCTGGTGTGATTCCCGGGGGCGCTTTCCCGCACAATCGCTGCAACATGACAAAGACACCCGAGTCCGCTATCCGAGTCCTGCTCGTCGATGACCACCAGATGGTTCGCGTTGGCCTGGGGCATCTTCTTTCGAAATTCGCAAGTATTCGGATCGCCGGGTATGCGGCTTCGATCGCGGAGGCGATCCGGGAGGCGGAATCGGTTCAGCCGGACGTGATCGTCCTGGACATCCGGTTGCCGGACGGCGCGGGTTATACGGCGTGCGATCCGATTCGTCGCAAGGTTCCCGCCGTCAAATTCCTCGTTCTGACTTCGTACACGGATGATGTGTCGATATTCGAGTCGATCGCGGCCGGCGTGAACGGCTTTCTGTTAAAGGATGCCGATTCCGAAACCCTGGTCGACGCAATCGAGCAAGTGCACGAGGGGAAGTCCATCCTTGCACCGGCGATTACCGACCGTGTGCTCAATCGGATCAAAACGGATCGGGAGGATTCTCCCGAGAAACGGATCCTGTTGCTTTCGCGGCAGGAGCGGCGTGTCCTGGCCCTCGTGGCTGAGGGTAAGACGAACAAGGAGATCGGAGCGGCGCTCGCGCTCAGCGACAAGACGGTCAAGAATTACCTCAGCAACGCGCTCGACAAGCTGGGCGTCCATCGGCGAACCGAGGCCGCGGCAATATACGGCAGGCACATCACCCACGAGATGAAGTGATCCGGAAATGCCGGTCTGGAAACCGTCTCGGCACCGCTGAGTACCCCCCGTCGCAGGATCCCGGACTCGTAGGGTTCATTCCTGGGGCCTAATAGTATATCAATCTAGCCCTAGCTAGGTGATAATATTTGCCTAAAATAGGGTCTTGACTCTATTCCTGGTTTGTGGATAATCCTCTCATGATTGATTCACCTACAGACCGTCTTGCGTTCGTGAGTCTGATGTCGCGCAGGACGATCTCACAAGGAGTTCACGTTGGGACATATGGAGGTTGACATGAGAGAGGGGAAGACTCAGGCAGAATCAGTCCGGCTCCAAGAGGCTTTTCTGCGCCACCCGATTGCCGTCTGGTGCCGGGAGCGCCGCCGGAAGGGATCGACCTTGCTCGTCACCTTATTGCTCGCGATGATCATGGGCAGCGTCTCCGTCGGATACCTGCAGTTGACCGCCGGCGATGTTCGCATCTCCGACAGCGCGTATCTGCAGAACGTTCTTCTCAATCTGGCGGAGGCCGGTGCGGAGGAGGCGACGTGGGCGCTGAACAACCAGGCGTGGGACACCTGGGTTGAATACGAGACCGCGCGGTTCGCCATGGAGACCAATGGGTTTGACGCCGGTTCGGGGCGGCAGGGATCCTTCATCGTCTCCCTCTCGTTTCCGACGACACTGGAGCCGATCATCCACGTTGAAAGCACCGTCCGGACGCCGGAGGGGCGAGAGTTCACCAAGCAACTCGAGATTGAGCTGTGGCAGCGTTCGCTCTTTGCGAACGGCATGGTGGCACGGGACGCGATCACGATGAACGGGAACAACTTCCACGTGAACAGCTATGATTCAACGCTCGCACCATACGATCCGACCAACCCGAACGACCAAGGGTCGGTCGGTTCGGCGTCGTTCGAGCTGTCCGTGGATCTCGGCAATGCGAATATTTTCGGAACCGTCGCGACGGGGGGAGAATTGCCCGACATCGGTCCGAATGGGAAGATCTACGGGAAGGATTCGATCCTGGAACCGGATGAGAATGTCGACTGGAGTCGGGTGTCGACCGACTTCTCAGCAGACTTCAAAGAGATTCACGCCCCCGAGACGCCCCTGATCTACTACGGCGTGTTGGATCTCGGCGGCGCGGGGAAGCACCGCACCATGGGGTTCGACGGTACGGAGTCCTTTTGGCACTTCGACAGCCTGGATATGAGCGGACAGGATACTCTCACAATACACGGTGACGTGACCCTGGTTGTCGACGGCGGCATCGCAATGGGTGGACAGACCGAGATCACTCTTGCTGAGAATGCAAAAGTCACCGTCTACGTCGGCGGCGATTTCAAAGTCGGGGGAAACGGAGCCGTCAACAACGGAACGGTGGAGTCCCCCGGTTTCCCAAAAGACTTTGTCGTATTCGGTACGAATCAGACCGCGGGGGGCCAGGAGATCAGCCTCCAGGGCAACGGGCAGCTGGCGGCCGCGGTGTACGCGCCGAATGCGGTTTTCACCATGAACGGAGGGGGAGTCGATGGCGGGTGCTTCGGAGCGGTCGTGGCGCACACCATCCTTGTGAATGGCGGGAGTTCAAGCTACGGTTTTCACTACGATGAATCGCTCCGATCGCTGTTCGAGGACGGTTCCTACAAGATGATCGCATGGCGCGAGTTGCACGCGGCAGAGGATCGCATCGACTTCGAGCCTGTCTGGGCGTCCCTGCAATAGTACGACGCCTCTGAATCTGAAGCGAAGCAAACAAAGGAATCATGCTCATGGCATGATAGGGATGTACAGCCCTGATTTGGTGGGGTTGAAAATGTCCGGTGACGGCACTTTCAAAATCACTAAGAATCCGGTATAATGTTGTGCTTGAAATCAGGGGTATGCACGCCGCAGTTGTGGCGGCGTTCCAACATTGGGGCTGTGAAGATATTGGGGCATAATCGAGAGGGCGCATCGCCTGCCGGATTCACCCTGGCCGAGGTCGTGGTCGGCTTTGCCGTCCTGGGCTTGGTCGTGGCTTCGGTCTTCTCGGTCATGGGGCAGGGTGTGGCCGTGGTCGAGATCTCGCGGGACTACGCCCGTGTTTCGCAGATCATGCAGAGCGAGATGGAGACGCTCCGGATGAAGAAATGGGCGGAGATCCAGGATCTGCCGGCGGAAGGGGACTTCGATCCCGACACACGCTTCACCGACTTGGTCGGCGACCGGTACACCTGCACTCGCCTGGTGGATTCGACGCGGGACGGTCAGGTGCGGGTACGGGTGCGGGTCGACTGGAAGGACAACGGAGGCCGCTCCCACCAGCGGGAATTCATGACCCTGATCACGAAAGAGGGCCTCAACGATTATTACTACCGGACGATCAACTGAGGACGCATGGAATGAAAGCGACCCCCCTCCACCGTGAATACGCTCCCAACCCGTCCCGCCGGGGGTTCACGCTTGCCGAGCTGATTGTGGGTACGGCGTTCGCGGGCATGCTGACGGCCGCGGTGATCTCCGCATTTATCTTTGTTCTGCGCACGTCGTACGGAGTGGGCAACTATGTCGAGATGAACAGTCAGAGCCGGATTGCCGTCGAGCAGTTTGCGCGGGATGTGCGGATGGCGCGGGAGGTGACGAGCCTGGCGTCAACGTCCATGACGCTGCGTCTGCCGGAGAGCGTCGATATCACCTACACTTACGTGTCGGGGCAAAACGGCGGCGAGTTTCGGCGAACCGGACCCGACGGTGAACGATCTGTTCTCAGCGATGTCGAGAGTGTGGAAATCCGCTATTTCAACCTCCACGGAGACGAGACGGAAAGCCTCACCGATGCCAAGATTATTCAGCTGGACGCGGAGATGGTCCGTCGTGTTCTGCAACTCGAACACACCAACCACCTGATATCCGCGCGCTTCACGCTGCGCAACAAGGACGTCAGCAACTAGGAACAAAGAACAGGCACAGGTGCCGCCACGGAGATCACGATGAAGTCAACGAGAATGGAACCGGAGTCGACAAGCCCTTCACCGCAGGAGCGTGCCCCATGGTACCGTCCTGCCCGGATCAAGGGGTCCGTGTTGCTGGTGACCCTTTTGCTCGCGATGATCATGGGAAGCGTGGCGGTTGGGTACCTGCAGCTGACTGCCGGCGACATCCGGGTCTCCGACAGCGCCTACTTGCAGAACGCGCTCCTGAATCTCGCGGAGGCCGGGGCGGAGGAGGCGACGTGGGTGCTGAACCGCGAGGAGTGGGATTCCTGGGTCGAGTTCGAGACGGCTCAGTTCGCAGCACAATTTCAGGGGATTGATCTGGGGAGCGGCCGCAAGGGTTCGTATGTCGTGGTGCTCTCATACCCGATGACCCGTCTCCCGATGATCCACGTCGAGGCCGAGATCGAAACCGGAGGAAATTGGAATCGCCGGCACGTGAGGCAGCTTGAGATTGAGCTGGAGCCACGCTCGCTTTTCTCGAGCGGCATGGTCGCGCGCGATACGATTACCTTGAACGGGAATAACTTCACGGTGGACAGTTTCGATTCCTCGATCGCGCCCTATAACGCGGCACAACCGAATGACAATGGTTCGATCGGATCCGCTTCCATCGACCTGGATTCCGTGGTCGTCGGCAACGCCAACGTCTTCGGGACCGTGGCGACGGGGAAGGAGGACCCGGATGTCGGCCCGAACGGCATGATCTGGGGGAAGGACTCCGACCCTCAGGTGCTTGCAGATAATGACGGCATCGACCCGAACCGTGTATCGACGGATTTTTCCGCGGATTTCAAGGACATCGAACCTCCGGAAACGCCCGTGGTTCATTACACAAATCATGCTGTCGCTCCGCCGCACCAGCGTTACATGGGCGAGGACGGCGAGTCGACGTTCTACAAGCTCAGCGAATACAGCCTGAGCGGACAGGAGCATCTTACTATCCGCGGGGACGTCACGCTCGTGGTTGACGGGGATATCAGCCTGGGAGGCCAGAGCGAGATCACGTTGGCGGATGGAGCGAACGTGACCGTCTATGTCGGCGGCGATGTCAGCATGGGAGGAAACACAGCGGTCAACAACGGAACCGTGCTGAATCCCGGGATCGCCCAGAATTTCCTTCTGTTCGGAACCAATCCCGAATCGGGCGGCCAATCGATCAGCCTTCAGGGGAACGGCCAGCTGGCGGCTGCCGTCTACGCCCCCAATGCCCATTTCACGATGGGTGGAGGCGGAAGCGACGGAGCGTTTTACGGAGCGGTGGTAGCCCAGGAGGTTCAGATCAACGGGGGTAGTTCAAACTATGGGTTCCATTACGACGAAGCCCTGGCCCCCGAATTCGCGGACGGATCTTTCAAAATGGTTTCCTGGAAGGAGTTGCATGCGGCCGGGCAGCGCATCAGCTTCGATGCCGTCCGGGCCGCGCTGCAGTGATGGGAGAAGGATGTTCGTTGCCGCCTTCGATTGGACTCTCTTGAATCCGCCTAAACGGAGGGCTTGATCTCCCGGGGCGTGCACCGCATGCATGTAATCCCGGGTTTACCCGGAAGTTGCGGCGCCGGCGCTTCAGAGCGCGCCAGATTCAGGAGGGGGGCGCGGCCTTGTCCGACTCCTTCTCGGCCGGTTTCTCGTGCTGTGCTGGATCCGGGGAAGCATCGTTATCGGAGGCCGGTGTTTCCACTCGTTCCTTCGGCGATTCGGACTGCGGTTTGTTGACGTCCGCCGCATCCATCGCGGAGCGGAAATCGTTCTCCACATCCTCGGTGGCTTTCTTGAATTCCCGGATGGACTTGCCCATCCCTTTGGCCAGTTCCGGGAGTTTTTTTGACCCAAACAGCAGCAGGATGATCAGGAGTATAATCAGCAGTTCGGGACCGCCGATCCCGCCGACAAACGCCGGTTCACTGATGGGTGCAAGCGTGTGCATCATTGGGTGACTCTATTTGAATTTCGCGGGCTGTAAACACCAATATCCGGATGGGAGCGGCCGGATCAGGAGGTCTGGCCGGACTCGAGTTGATGTCCGGCGTGATCGGGTTCGAAGAAACCGTGTAGCTGGCGAATCCGGGTCGGGTGGCGCATTTTCCGCAGGGCCTTGGCTTCGATCTGGCGAATGCGCTCGCGCGTGACATTGAACTGGCGGCCGACCTCCTCGAGGGTGCGGCTGTAGCCGTCGACGAGGCCGAAGCGCAGGGAGAGCACCCGGCGTTCCCGGTCGGTGAGGGAGTCGAGGACATCCATGATCTTCTCGCGCAGGAGTGAGTAGGCCGTCATATCGTACGGATTCTCCGCTCCCTTGTCCTCAATGAAATCGCCGAAGTTGGTGTCCTCCGAATCCCCGATCGGACTCTGTAGCGAGATCGGTTGCTGAGCCATTTTCATGATCGCCTGGACGCGTTCGACCGGAAGCTGCATCTCTTCCGCGACCTCTTCGGCGGTCGGCTCGTGTCCCAGCTCCTGCAACAGTTGTTTCTGGACTTGCATGACCTTGTTGAGGGTTTCGATCATGTGCACGGGGATGCGAATCGTCCGGGCCTGGTCGGCGATCGACCGGGTAATCGCCTGTCGAATCCACCAGGTGGCGTAGGTTGAAAACTTGTAACCGCGGCGGTACTCGAATTTTTCGACGGCCTTCATGAGCCCCATGTTGCCTTCCTGGATGAGATCGAGGAAGGAGAGGCCCCGGTTCGTGTATTTCTTCGCGATGGAGATGACGAGGCGGAGGTTGGCCTCGACCATTTCAGTCTTGGCCCGATGGGCCTGCCGCATCCCTTTTCGCACCTCCCGGACGATTCGGGCGAAATCCTCCGGTTTGAGGCGCAGTTGCTGTTCGATCGCGGCGAGTCGCTTGTGCAGGCGAGTCATGTCCGCGGTCCGGCTGCGTCGCGACTTCACCTTGTCGGCGAGATCGAGCTGGTCGACCAGGTCGGTGACCTCGCGCATCAACGGGTCGAGGGTTTCGAGATACTCCTCGAAGACCTTGAGTTTGAAGCAGAATTTCCGGAAGATCGGCTTCAGAAGGGCTTCCTGTTTGCGATAGCGATTGTATGCGCGTTTCCGCGTCGTTTCGTCGGAGGCGGCCTCGGCCTGATCCCAGGCGCGGTCCATCTTGTCGAGTGTAGCCTTGACCTGTTCGATCAGTTTCGGAAGCGACTGGAAATACTGTTCCCTGCTTTCAACTTTCTTGTCGAGTACGACCCGGTCGAAACGCTCCTCGCGGTTGAGCAGTTTCTGGGCGATTTCCAGTTGAAACCAGGCGGAGAATCCGACGGAGAAGAGCTCATTCTGCGCGCGTTGCTCGGCGGCTTCGATTCGTTTGGAGATTGCGACCTCCTCCTCGCGCGTCAGCAACGGCACCTGGCCCATTTGCTTGAGGTACATCCGAACCGGGTCGTCGAGGATGTCGGACTGGGAGGATTTCATCTCCTCCTGCTGGTGCTCGGCGAGCCGTTGTTTGTACTTGTCGACCTCCTCGGCGTCGATGATGTCGATCTCGAGATTCTCGAGAATCGAGATCACGTTTTCGATATCATCGGGCGTGTCTATACTGGAGGGGAGGGCTTTGTTGACATCCTTGAAGGTCAGATACCCCTGTTCCTTGGCGAGGCGGATGAGATTGCGGATGCGGTCGTTTACCTGCCCTTTCAAAAGCAACTCTGCGGCCCCGGTGTTCGGCGATTCCTCGCGGGGCTTGGTCGCTTTTGCGGGTTGCGCCGATGCCGGTGCCGCCGGTTTTCGGGTTTTTGAGGTGTCCGAAGTGGCGGGGGATCGCTTGTTAGCCGATTTCCGATTGGTGTCGGTGGGCTGGCTGTGTGTGGATTCCTTTTCTCCGGCGGTCCGGCGCGATTTGGCCTTTCGGGGAGCGGCTTTCTTCTGTTTGGAGGTGGTGCCGGACGCGCTCTTTTTCATCGGAGTGCTGCCGGCGGCGGTTTTCTTCGCCGGGGCCTTGCGCGCGGTGGTGCCGCTGGGTTTGGAATCGCTCCCTCCTGCGGAGGTGGTTCCCGTGCGCTTGGCCGTTGTGCGGGACCGCCGGGCTTTCGATGGTGCTGTGGACTTTTTCCTGGTGGTGGTTTTTGCGGACGGCATAATGATGGAATATACTCTTAAAACGGAAGATCGGCAGCATTACGGAACCGTTTCGCGCAATAGCTGTGGCGGTTTGGTTGCAAGGCGTTGCCGGTTCAGAGCGGCGCGTTCAACGCGCAACGCCCGGCGGTCCTGCGCATCCGCCGGAAGCCGGCGGAGTCGCTCGTCGACTTCACCGAGACGTCGTGCGATGTAATTTCGGAAGATGCGTTCAAGACATTTGTTTATCTCTTGGACCGGATTCTCAAAGGGAAGTTCGTGGGCAAGAATAGCATAGACGCAATTACGCTCCTCGTCGCTCTCGAGGACCGTCTCAATGCATTCTATCCCATCCCAGTTGCCCTCTTGACGTTCCGCCATGATCCGGCCGAGCAATTCGCCCTCCGTGGTGGAGTGATTAATCCACTCGATATCAATTACTTTGGCTACCTCGTCGACCGACCATTCATGGTGAAGAAAGAAGAAAAGTAAGTGTGATTCCGCCGTTGTCAACCCCTGCGGGCGGCTTTTTTCCGCGTCGGGGGTCGGGATCGGCCGATTTCGCGCCATCGGTGCCCCGCGTTTGAGGAAACGCTGAAAGTCCTCCCGCACCGCTGCCCGGGGCGCATCGGCGAGCGCGATCGCTTCTTCGAGCATCGAGTCGCGGACGATCGCGGATTCGCAGTTCTGGAGGATTGGGAACAGCTTCCAGAATGCTTCCTGTTTCTCCTGAGGGGAAGGGGAGGGGTGGGGCAGAAGGCACTCCATCAGGAATCGTGCTGCGGTTTTGCGCCGGGATTTGAGTTGAAAAAACCCGTCGGCCCCGCGATTGCGCAGCAGGGTGTCCGGATCGATCCCGGTGGGGAGCGCGATGATCTCCACGCCCATTCCTGCCTGGAGGGCCAGGGGGATTGCGGCCATGCCGGCTTTGGCGCCAGCGGCGTCTCCGTCGAAGAGGCAGAGCAGGCGGTTGTGGTAGCGCTTGAGCAGACGGATTTGTGCCTCCGTAATCGCACTTCCTTGAAACGCGATGGCGGATCCGAGCCCGACGCTCCAGCAGCGGATGGCATCGAGTTGGCCCTCCACAAGGATGAAGGGAGCGTCGTCGCCGACGGCGGATCGCGCGCGATCGAGGTTGAACAGCAGTTCCGATTTGTGGAAGAGATCGGTTTCCGGAGAGTTGATGTATTTGGCCTGCGCGGCCGGATCGTCGCTCGGGGTATAGTCGGTCTGGCGTGCTGTGAACGCGACAACCTGGCCCTGGGTATCGCGTATCGGGATCATCAGGCGTCCACGAAAGCGCGAGCGCAAGGCGCGGGGACTGTGTTCATCCCCGCGCGCGTAGAATAGCCCGCACTTGCATAGCGCATCCATGCTGAACTGCTTGCCTGCGAGCCGCTCCTGAAGAGCCGATCCGCTCTGCGGCGCGTAACCGATTTTGTATTCACGGGCCAGATCCTCGGGAAATCCACGTTGTTGTGTCCAGTATTCGCGCATGGCCCGGCCCGGCTCGGAGTTTTCGCGGAAGCAGTCGTGGTAGAATTCACAGGCGTGCTCGTGGATCTCGATAAGTTGCTTGCGCAGCGATCGCTCCTCGCGGGTGGGACCTCCTTCCTCGTATTGGAGCTCGATGTTGAATCGATTCGCGAGGCTCTCCACTGCTTCCGTAAACGGAAGGTTTTCGACCTCACGGATGAACCGGATTACGTCGCCGCCCTGCGAAGTCGAGAAACAATAGTAGTAATTGCCGTCGGGGTGAACGTAGAACGACGGGGTCTTCTCATTGGAGAAAGGGCTCAGACCGACAAAGCTCTTCCCGCGACGTTTGAGGGTCACGTGGGCCGATACGACGTCCACAATTGGCGCGCGTCGTTTCACCTCTTCGATACTATGCCGCGAGATCCCCATGCTTCGATTCCAGCAGATATCCGCGGTCTGGCGTGCTACAGTGAGCGCAGTTCCCGTTCGGCTGCGGCGCGTTGTGGATGGTCCGGGGCGAGGTCGAGGAAGCGTTCGTAGAGTATTCTGGCATTCCGGTGATTTCTTGCGATGTTGCGGTACCCGCGGGCAGCGGCAAGTATGATATCCGGGCTGTGCGGGAAGCGGCGGTTCGCGCGGATCAGCTCGTTCATCAACTGCTCGGGGGACATGGTTCGCTGGGCGCTACGCAGGTACTGCAGGGTGTACCGCACGCTGTCGGGATCGCGCCGGACTGCTTCGAGCGCGGTCGCTTCCGCCCACTCGAACTGGGCGGTGCTGAAGTAGGCCTCGGACAACTCGTGCCAGAGTGCGGGGTCGCGGTCATCGCGAGTGAGGATCTCCCGGTAGCCGGCGATTGCACCGGGGAGATCGCCAGCTTCCCGCTTCTGTCGCGCGCGCCACGCGTCCTGCTCAAGTTCCGACGAGGGGTCGGGCTGGCGTGCGACCGGGGGCGCCGATTCGGTTTCGGTCCGGTGCGGTGTTTCCGGTGCGGGGTCCGCCCGGGGTTCCGGATCGGCGTGCGCGACGGAGGGTTCGCCGGGTGCTTCATGCTCGGCGGGAGCGTCTACGGGCTCCGGCTCCCGGTCCTGTTCTGCCGCCGACCGATCGGAGGCCGCAAGCGCGGCAACGAGGCGAACGGTTTCGGCCTGCTGTTCGAGCCAGGTCATCAGGCTCTCCTCGTTGCGCGCCAGTGCCGGCTCTTCGAGTGCTTCGGGGTAATGGACGCGCAGCGCTCTGAGGGCGGTTTCAGCGTTTCGAAACCGACCCTGTTCCATGTGCAGCTGGAAGGCGCCGGTGAGTGCGCGACGCGGCGGTGGATCGGCCCTCGCCGCCGTCTGATACCAGTTTTCCGCCTGCGCCGGATTGCGAATTCCGTGGAATAGCGCACCGATCCGGGCGGCGACCTCAGGCTCCTCCCGCATACGGTAGACCCGTGTGTACGCCGAGATCGCCTGGTTGAATCGCCCGGCTTCCTCCTCGAGTCGGGCGAGGGTCTGCCAAATCGACCGGTTTTCGGGTTCTACTTCGAGGTAGCGTCTGTAGAGTCCGGCGGCACCGCGTGTATCCCCATCCGTTCGCAGGGAGCGGGCGGCGTAGAGCAGGTATTCCGGTTCGTCCGGAACCGCTTCGTAGCGTTCGAGGAACGCGAATGCCGCCTCAGTCATGTCCCCTCTTTCCGCGTACATGAAGGCGATGGTTTCGAGGATCGCCGGACTACCCGGATCGCGTTCTCTATGGGTCGCCAGGAGTTCGATCGCCTCGTCGAGATCGCCGGCGTCGCGATGCTCCTCGGCGGCGGCGACGGTGACTCCCGGATCCGGGTCCCGCGGGGTGCATCCGAATAAACCAATGATTATCCAAGCAAAAAGGAACAGGATTCCGGTCCGTTTGACCAAAGAGTGACGCATGGATGAGAGGTGTTGAAGGCGCCCGTGATCTTTCAGGAAGAGGAGATGATACGCAAGCGTGCGATGAGGCAGGAAGGACGATTTCCCGGCTGCCCCGTGTTACGATGGGAACCGAATTGAGATCAGCCGCATGCGTGACGCCCGAGAGGCTTCCTAAAATCTTGCGCTGAGCGATCCATGTCAAGAGTTTGCTATCCTATGATCCAATTCACGCGCATCCTGACAGGCCTGTTGTTTTCCGTCGTGGTGGCTGCTGCGGACTTCTGGGGGTATGCCGGGGACCGGGAGGAGTTCCTGGGCAAGGTGTGGGAGGCTCCGCTTGAGGATTTCGACAGATTTTCCTACGGGCGCGCGCTGAGTGCGTTGCTTGCTGACTTCGAGCGGCGGACCGGCCGCGCGCTCGAGCCTGGATCGGACGGTCGGGTTGGTATTAAGCTCTATACCAACTCGGGGACGGGACTGGCAACCTCCCGCAATCTGGTGCGTGCATTGGTCGAAGCGCTCGAAGCCCGGGGTTACGCGCGGGGGGATCTCTTTCTGTACGACGTTTCGGAGTCGGGTCTGCGGGCCAACGGCTACCTGCCCCCGCTGAGCCGCATGGAGGAGGTGGGATTTCGATTCGAGGGAGTGCCTGTCCATGTGCTCGATCACGGCGACCACTTTGATGCCGACTGGTATTATGAGAATCCGCTTCCCATGCGCCATACCTATTCATTGCTGTCTGCATTCGACGGGGAGAGTCTCGTCGGCACCGATTCAGGGGATCGCAGGAGTTTCCTGCCGGCGCATGTCGTGCGCGAGGTTGATTTCTGGATCAACCTGCCTGTGGTGACGGATCACCGCACGCTGGGGATTAACGGGGTGTTGGCCAATGCAACGCTCTGGAGTGTGAGCAATCGCGACCGCTTCTTTGTGAGCGCGTCCAACGCGCCGATCGCCATCGCGGAAATCGCGGCGATCCCGGAGCTTCTTTCGGCCTGGAGCATGAGTATCGTGAGTCTGGAACAGTACCAGTACATCGGCGGGCCCCGGTTTCGCTCGTACTATACGCGCAGCGAACCACGGATCTGGATGGGGGTGGACCCGGTTATTCTCGACGCGCTGGTGTTGGAGCGGATCAACGAGCACCGGCGCGATCACGAATTCCAGCCGCTGGATCGCGACCAGCCCGTGTTCGAGTACGCACACTCGCTCGGGGTGGGGTATTACGATACCGAGAAAGTCGAATGGTTCCATCCCGAGCCGGTGGACGAGTGACCGCATCCGGTCCCCGGATCGCTCGTGCCGAATCACATGAGCTGTGTGGTACCAGGGGCCGGGATCGAACCGGCGACCTCGGGCTTATGAGTCCCACGCTCTAACCAACTGAGCTACCCTGGCGCACGTACCGAGGGCCGAATGCTACAAGCAATTTCGGATCCCGAGTCAAGCCTGGAAGGGAAACGTTGAATTATTCCGGCTGCTCTGCTTGGCTTGGGGTGCATTTTTTGTGCACGACCATGACCGCCGATTCCATATCCCAACCCTCCGTCCTGATTATTGATGACGACGCCGAGATTCGCTACTCGCTGCAGCGCGTGCTGTCGGCCCGGGATTACGCCGTGCAGACGGCCTCCTCTGGACGCGAGGGAATCGAGATGGCTCGGAGTGATCCTCCGGAGGTGATTTTCCTGGACAACCGGATGGAGGGGATGACGGGGATTGAGACGCTCCAGCACCTGCGCAGCGCGAGTCCCCGGACGATGGTGATTTTGATGACGGCGTTCGGCACGACGCAGACGGCGATTGAGGCGATGAAATTCGGTGCGTTCGACTACATCGTGAAGCCGTTCAACATCCGAAAGGTGCTCGATCTCGCCGGCAGGGCGGTTCAGGCGCGCCGCGAACTGGAATCGGCGAGCACGGGGTACGCGCCGTTGCTCAACAGCGAGGATTACCAGGAGGGGATCGTCGGTGAATCCGACGCGATGCGGGAGGTCTTCAAGCGGATCGGACAGGTCGCCGCGAGCGACGTCACGGTTATGATCACCGGGGAAAGCGGTACGGGTAAGGAGCTGGTCGCCCGCTGTCTGTGGCGCCACAGTCTGCGACAGGACCGTCCCTTCCTCGCGGTCAATTGCGCCGCGATCCCCGAGAATCTGATCGAGAGCGAGCTGTTCGGGCACGAAAAGGGTGCGTTCACCGGGGCGAATGTCCGGCACAGTGGAAAATTCGAACGCTGCGACGGAGGAACCATATTCCTTGACGAGATCGGCGACATGGCCCTGTCCACCCAGACGAAGATCCTGCGCGCCATCCAGGAGGGGGAGATCCAACGCGTGGGTGGGTCCGAATCGATTTCGGTCGATGTGCGGCTGATTGCCGCCACCAACAGACCGCTCGAACAGATGGTTGCGGAGAAGTCGTTTCGCGAGGATCTGTACTACCGGCTCAACGTGATGCGCATCGCGCTTCCGCCGCTCCGGGAGCGCGCGGAGGATGTCCCGCACCTGGTCGACTTCATCCTCCAGCGTCTAGGCAAGGAACGCAAGAGCCGGGTCCGGCAGATCTCCAGGGACGCGTTGGCGGAGCTGCGATGTTACCCGTGGCCGGGGAACGTCCGCGAACTGGAGAATGTGATTCAGCGTTGTTCGGTGATCGCGCAGGGGGAGGCGATCCTCCCGAGCGATCTGCCGTCCGAGATTCGGGCGCACGCCAGATCCTTGGATTCCGTTTCCGGGGAGTCGGTTGAACCCTCCCCGGACGACGCCGGGCCGGCGTTGGACCTGACCGTTGCCGCCGCCGTGACCGGGTTGGAGGGCTCCGACGCGGGCGCGCTGAGTTTGGAGGAGGCGTACGACCTGATCTATCGACGTGTGCGCGAGACGTGCGACGAGCGGATACTTCAGAAGATCGAGCGCGAGATGATTGCGCGGGCGCTGAACGAGAGCGGCGGCAACCAGGTGAAGACGGCGTCGCTGCTTGGAATGACCCGTGCCACCCTGCGCAAACGGATTGACCACTATGGTCTCAAGTATTGAAGTCCGCCCATGCAACTGGCCGTCTTAGCCTCCCACGGGGGCAGTAATCTCCAAGCGTTGATCGACGCGGTCGCCGATCGGCGGCTGCCGCTCGAAATCGCCCTCGTGCTCAGCAACAACGCCGGTGCCGGGGCCTTGGAACGGGCGCAAAACGCGGGGATTCCGACTCGCGTGATCAACGCCAGGTCGCACCCTGACGCGGCGATGCGCGATGCCGCGATTCGCGATGCCCTGCTCGAAGCCGGAGCGGATTACGTGCAGTTGGCCGGATATATGAAGAAGCTCGGGCCCCGTACACTGGCTGCGTTCCGCGGCAGGATTCTGAACATCCATCCTGCGTTGCTGCCGAAGTTCGGGGGCCGGGGGATGTATGGGATGCGGGTGCACGAGGCTGTCCTTGCCGCGGAGGAGCGGGAATCCGGGGCCACCCTTCACGTTGCGGATTCGGAGTACGATACGGGTCCGATCGTCGCGCAGGAACGCGTTCCCGTCCTCGACGGTGATACTCCGGAAAGCCTGGCTGCACGAGTCCTGGAAGCCGAGCACGGCCTCATTGTGGATACCTGGCGGCGCATTGCCACCGGGCAGGTTGCGATTTCGAGATAACCCCCGGGTGTTCCGCAGGCGCCGCGTTCCGGCGTAGATCGGAATACGGCGACGGTCACAGGACGGCGGCGATGGCCTCGCAGAGCGGCTCCATGTTGTCCTCCGTCATGCCGGCCACATTGATCCGGCCCGACCCGACGATGTAGATCGCGAACTCCTCCCGCAGCCGGTCCACCTGTTCACGGTCGAGGCCTGAGAACGAGAACATTCCCTTCTCGCGGGTGAGAAAGGAGAAGTCCCGGCTGACGCCCCGTGCGGCAAGCGTATCTACGAAAAGGGTACGCATGTGGTTAATCCGGTTCCGCATATCCGCTACTTCTTGCTCCCAGCGGCGACGCAAGTCGGAGTCGGTGAGGATTTCGCATACGATTGCCGACCCGTGAAGGGGCGGGTTCGAGTAATTCGTCCGGGCGCCGAGCACAAGGTGCCCGAGTGCGGTGTCGGCTTCACCGGCATTTGCGGCCACGAGCGTCAGGGCGCCCACTCGCTCGGCGTACAAACCGAAATTCTTGGAGAACGAGCTGGCGACGAAGAATTCGGGACAGGATTGAGCCAGAAGCCGCAAGCCAACGGAATCGGCCTCAATTCCTTCGCCGAAACCCTGATAGGCGAAGTCGACCAGGGGAACGAGGCCGCGTGCTGCCGCGACCCGTGCGATTGCCTCCCAGGTCTCGGGGTCGGGATCGGCTCCTGCGGGATTGTGGCAGCAGGCATGGAGCAGAAGGATGTCGCCTTCCGGAATCTGTTCGAGGGCTGAGAGGAACTCCCCGGAGTTCAGCCCGTGGGTTGCGGCGTCGTAGTAGGGATAGGTGTTGGTCTGGAGCCGAGCGGCGTGAAAAATCTGGGGGTGATTGGCCCAGGTTGGGTCGCTCATCCAAATCGTGCGGCCTGGCAGGTGGCGGGCGATGAAGTCCGCGGCGAGTCGCAGCGCGCCGGTACCTCCCGGGGTGTGCGCGGTGCGGGCGCGTCCGTCGCGGAGGACCGGGTGGCCGGATCCGAACAACAGGTCGCGAACCAGTTCGCCGTAGACCGCCCCTCCCTCCATGGGAAGGTAGCCTTTGGAGGTCTCTTTCGTGAGCAATCGGCCTTCCGCCTCCTTGACCGGGCTCAGCACGGGAGTCTTTCCGTCGGAGTCTTTGTAGACCCCGACTGCAAGATTGATCTTGCCGGGGCGCTCATCGCGCGCGAATGCTGCGCTGAGACCGAGAATCGGGTCGGGTTGTGCGGGTTCGAAGGATGAGTATAGCGACATGGCGATGAAGTTGACAGTGTCGAAGGCAAATCGGACGTTGGGTTGAATCAAGATGTACGATCTCAGCGGTACCGTCAACGCTTCTCGCTTTTCACTTGTCAACCTACTGAAGCGCCTTAACACCAACGACCAACTATGGAAAAAACTCTGATTATTCTCAAACCCGACTGCATTGCGCGCCGGAAGTCCGGCGCCGTCATCGATCGATTCGAGCAGGCCGGGTTCGAAATCATGGCGTGCAAGGTGATGCGGCTCGAACGCGAACTGCTTCGCGATCACTACAGCCACATTGCGGACAAACCGTTCTTTCCCGAAATAGAAGCGTTTATGAGCTCACGGCCGGTTGTGGTGCTGGTACTGTCCGGATCGGGAGTGATCGCGCGGGTACGCAACCTCGTCGGGCCGACGGATTCAAGCGCGGCACCCGCCGGCACGATCCGGGGCGATTGGGGGACGGACAAGATGCTCAATTTGGTACACGCCTCCGACGGCCCGGAAACCGCTGAGGTCGAGATTGCACGGTTTTTTCCCGAGGGAATTGCCGATGCCCGGGACGAGTGATTGCGAGACCGGTCCTGTCGAGTCCTCATGCCATCTCCCCTGCGCTCCGTCAATATCGATGAAACGAATTCCCCTGTGCATGGGGGTAACGCCTTGCGGCGCACCGCATGCTCGAGTCAACCTATTTCAGAACCGGAGGACTCAGGCGCATCCGTGCGCCACAGGAGCACGACGGCATGAGCCGCGATTCCCTCGGCGCCGCCGAGGCTGCCGAGCTTCTCGTTGGTGGTCGCCTTGATGCCAACACAGTCCGGGGGGATTGTGAGCGCCTCCGCGAGCGTGGCACGCATCGTTTCGAGGTGGGGGCCAATCCTGGGCTCTTCCGCGATCACGGTGAGATCGGCATTCCCGACGGTGTACCCGCGCTCGCGCGCCTGGGCGGCGGCGTGACGGACGATGACAAGCGAATTCATTCCCGCGTATGCCGGGTCGGTATCGGGAAAACAATGCCCGATATCGGGAAGCGCCAACGCGCCGAGGATTGCGTCGGCGACTGCGTGGCTGAGGCAGTCGGCATCGGAGTGCCCGGCGAGTCCCCGTTGGTGCGGGATGGTCACGCCGCCGAGGACGAGCGGGCGATTCTCTGTGAATCGATGTATATCGTATCCGTGTCCGATGCGGGCGGCACGGGATTGGCGGTCATCGTTCATGTTGTGTCGGTAGGTGTCCGCGCCGGATCAGGTGTTCCGCCCATTCAAGGTCTGCGGGTGTTGTGAGTTTCGGATTCGGCCCGTCGGGTTCGACCAGACGCACCGGAATGCCCGCGTGGGATGCCGCGGCGGTGTCGTCGGTGAGCGGGATACGGGTATGGAGAGCCGCCTGGTATGCGTCCAGGATCGCCGCGTACGGAAACGCCTGGGGGGTCTCCATCGCCCAGAGCCGGTCGCGTGCGAGATCCTGGAGCGAGGTCGCGCCGGCGGTTGGATCGTCTTGGGCTGCGCGCTTGACGGTGTCGCTGACCGGGCGGGCGAGGGCGGCGCTCTCGCCCGTTTCAAGGATCGCCCGAAGGGCCCGGATCCATTCGGGACGAATGAGCGGACGGGCGCCGTCGTGGATGTAGACCGAGCGGATTGCCGGGTCGAGGGCCGCGAGTCCGGCCCGCACCGAATCGGCGCGTTCGCGGCCTCCGAGCACCCATTGGATGGCGGGTTCCAGCTCGGGAAAAGCGGAGGTGCTGAGTTCCCGGATGCGGGCTAGCTGCTCCCGATCCCGGCAGACGATCACGTAGGTATCGAAACCGTCAGCCGCTTGAAAGGCGGCCAAGCTGTGGAACAGCACCGGTCGGCCGCCCAGCGACACGAGCAGCTTGTCTGTTACGGCGCCCTGCATTCGCGTGCCGCTGCCGGCGGCGAGGATAACGGCGGCTTCTGCCATGGCGCCACAGTGGGTGAGATTTTGTCGCTTGCAAAGCAATTTCCGACGCCTAAGCCTGCGTGCATGGTGCTATCTGCGGCTCCCTCGGTGTACACGTTTGCTGCGCCTGCCAAGGTGAATCTCCACCTTTCCATTACGGGACGGCGCGCGGACGGTTACCACGAGATTGTCTCGGTGGCGGCGCGGTTGAGCTTCGGCGACTCGCTGCGGGTGAGCGGGCTGGACGAAGGCGGCGACCGATTGGAATGCGACGACCCGGCGCTTGGGACTGGACCGGATAACCTTGTGCTGCGTGCCCTGTCGGAGTTTCGGAAGCGGGCCCCGTTGCCTCCGCTGCACGTGGCACTGCGCAAACGGATTCCGGCGGGCGCGGGTCTGGGCGGAGGAAGCAGCGACGCGGCCGCTGCATTGCGTGCGGCCCAGCGGTTCAGCGAGCGGCCGTTGGAGCCGGACGAGCTCCATGCTGCAGCGGCCGAGGTCGGCTCGGATTGTCCGATGTTTCTGTACGATCGCCCGGTGGTGTTGCGCGGGCGCGGGGAACGAGTGGAAACGCTGCCGGAGGGGGTTGCAGGAACGCTGCGCGGGCGGCGTGTGTGGCTTGTGTCGCCCGGTGTTCCGATCGCGACGGCCGATGCTTACGCCATGGTGGCGAATGAGCGGCGCTACGACAGCGCGGCGGTGGCTGATGCCGCGCTGTCCAAGTGGTTCAAAGCGCCTGAAGCCGGGTTGGAGGAGTTCTGTTACAACCGTTTCACCCCGACAATATATGGCAAATATCGCTATTACGGCGCGCTTGCGGGCGTGTTGGAGCGGGCGGGTCTCCCCCGTTGTATGCTCAGCGGCAGCGGCAGTGCGCTGTTCGTTCTTCCCTGCGGTCCGGAATCGTTGTTTGCGGACTTTGAGCGCACGGTAACGGAGTGCCTGGGCTCGAGCGCCTTTCGAATCGAGAGCACGTTCCTCTAGCAGGATGTTGGAAAACCGGGGCGAATCGTGATTGCAGGTTGCAATCCGTTTCGATCGAAAATACCGTCCTCTCCCATTGAAATCGCATCCTGATTCGCGCGTTTGAAACATTGAGTTAATGAGTTCCACCTCCAAAGACGAAACCGTATTGCACGGAATTGCCGCCTCCCCGGGGGTGGCATCCGGCCCTGCGTTCATCTTTCTGAAGAAAGACCTCGAAATTCCCTCGTATCAGGTGTCCCGGTGTAAGCGTGAGGAGGAGGTGGCACGCTTCGAACAGGCCCTCCTTGAGACTCGCAAGGAGATCAGTGCCATCCGTGCGGAAGTCGAGGAGCGCCTCGGCGAAGACGAATCGCGAATCTTCGATGCGCATCAGCTGGTTTTGGAGGACCGGGCGCTGATCGAAGAAACAATCAACGAGGTCGACCAGACCGGGTTCAACATCGAGTACTGCTTCCATCAGGTCGCTTCCCGGTACATCGAGGCGTTTTCGAATATCGATGACGAGTATCTAAGGGAGCGGGTCAACGACATCCGGGACGTCTCGCGCCGCCTGCTTCACAAGCTCATGGGGCGTTCGGATTTCGCGATCAGCGATTTTGCGGACCAGAAGGTGATCGTATCGGACGATTTGAGCCCTTCCGATACGGCGAATCTGGACAGAAACAAGGTTCTCGCGATCGTCACCGACCAGGGAAGCCGGACGAGCCACTCGGTCATCATGGCGCGCTCGATCCAGGTTCCCGCAGTCGTCGGGCTTCACGACCTGACCCGCACGATTGAATACGATCAGATCGTTCTCGTGGACGGGTACGAAGGGTTGGTCATCCTCAATCCAAGCGAGGATACCCTCCATCGATACGGCCGGATACAGGTCGAGCGGCGGAAAATCCAGCATCTTTTTGAGAAGGAAGCCGGTCTGCCGGCCGAGACCCGGGACGGCGCGCAACTCAAGCTGTTCATCAACGTCGAGGGTTTCGAGGATGCCGACGAACTGACCCGGGCCGGCTGCGAGGGGGTCGGACTATTCCGGACGGAGGGGATCTTTTTACGCGACGATCGGTTCCCCGACGAGGAGGAGCAGTTTGAGGCGTATCGCAGGATCGTATCGCTCTTCCCCGACCATCCCGTGATCATCCGTACGCTCGACCTCGGCGGAGACAAGGCATCGAGCAACTCTCCCTTCGAGTCCGACGAAACGAATCCGTTTATGGGGTTCCGGGCGATTCGCTTTTGCCTGAAGCATCCGGATATATTCAAGATGCAGTTGCGGGCGATCCTCCGAGCCGGCGCCTGCGGCAGGGTCAAAGTGATGTTTCCCATGATTTCAGGGATTGAGGAGTTCCTGACGGCCCGGGACCTCCTGGAGGAGTGCAAGCAGGAGCTGGAACGCGAGGGGTGCGCGTACGATCCCGATATCGCGGTCGGCAGCATGATCGAGATTCCCAGTGCGGCGTACGTCGCGGATCACCTTGCGGAACAGTGCGATTTTTTCAGCATCGGCACGAATGATCTGATCCAGTACATGCTGGCGGTGGACCGAGTGAACGACCGGATCGCTCATCTCTACGAGCCGAATCATCCGGCTGTCCTGCGCACAATCCAGCACGTTATCGATGCCGGCCACAAACGGAAGATCCCGGTAGGGATCTGCGGGGAAATGGCCGGGGACCCGGTGTATGCGGCGCTCCTGTTCGGGATGGGGGCGAATGAGATCAGCCTGACGCCGGCGGTTGCCCCCGAGATCAAGTACGCGATCCGGCACATGACCATGGCCGAGGCGCGCAATCTCGCCGCGAACGTGTTGCGCTCCTGCCGTGCGAGCGATACGGCGGACCTGCTACGGGATTTCTACCGCGATGTGCTCGCAGTAGAGCTTCGGCCGAATTAGGCTGGCTTCCAGCCGCTGGCGAACAGGGTCTCGAAGTGCGGTTCGCGTGTTTCTCGCGACACGATCCGCACCTCCGTCTGCTGGAATCCGGCATCGCGGAGCATATCTCTCAGCGTGCTCTCCCGGAACCCAAGCCAGGTGTCGGCGTAGAGCTCGCGCGCCTGCTCAAACCGGTGTTCTTTGAGGTCGAGGAGGATTACCTGGCCTCCGGGGCGAAGAATACGGAATGCCTCGGCGATTGCCGCGGGCGGATGCTGTGCATGGTGGAGCGCCTGGCTCAGGAGGGCGACGTCGACGCTCTCGGCCGGGAGTGGAACCGACTCAATGTCGCCCAGTTTGTAGTGTACGTTCGGCAGATCGTGTTCTTGCGCGAGGCGGGTTCCCACCTCGACCATGGCGGGTGAGTTGTCGATGCAGTACACGGTTTTTGCGCGGCGTGCCAGGAGATGCGATACGGTTCCTTCGCCGGCGCCGAGGTCGGCTATTTCGATTTTTGGGACGAGCTGCAGCAGCATGTGTCCAAACGCTTGCCAGGAGCGTCCGGGGCAATGGTGTTTGCCGAGGCGACCGGCTATTTCGTCGAAGTAACGCCTGGCGATCTGCCGGCGCTCTTCGAGGACTCGCCCCAGCTCCTCGCGATCGCGCTGGAACGCCGGCTCCCCACGCGTCGCGGCCAGCGCGGCCTCCAGTATCCCCTCCGATTCGGGCGTCAGGTGTGGATTTCTCCCGTAATAGCTGTGTTTTCCGGCTTTGCGATCGATTACCAGTTCGGCTCCGCGCAGTAGGGCAAGGTGCGAGGAAATCCGGGATTGGCCCATTTCAAGGATTTGCTGGAGCTCCGCTACGGAGAGCTCCTCAAGGGCCAACAAGTGCAGGACGCGCAATCGGGTCGGATCCGACAGTGATTTCAGTATCTCCCAAGGCATCGCCATGGCGTTATCATCCCGCAGTCCGGCTCGGGGTCAAGCCGTCCTGTTGCGACAAGCGCATGCCGGCTCGGCTGTTCACTGGCTCGGTTGGGCATGAACCTACGCGTTTGGATCATTCCGGCTACAAGCGGATGACCGGGGAGAGCTGGGGCCTGATTGAGGTCGCCGCTCGGTGAGCGGATTGGCGTGCGCCGCGGAATTGAAACTTGCCATGGCGACGGGGGCGTTGACAGTCAGGCACCATGTCGAATCACCAATCATCCGAACCGACTGAATCCGGAGTTGAGAAGAGTATTCTTTGGCGCATGCTCAAGAGCCTCGGTCCGTATCGGCGGTTTTTTCTGGCGGGATTCGTCTGTCTGGTGCTGGCGTCACCGGCCGGCCTTTTTCACCCGGTCGTCTGGATGTTTGTTGTCGACGAGGTCCTTCTCAACGAGCGCATCCACCTGCTGGTGCCGGCGCTAGGGGTAATGGTTGGGGTGCATGCGTTCTCGGTTATCCTGGGAGCGGCGCGGGATCGTCTCTTCGAGCGGGCCGGCCAGTTGTTTGTGCGGGATCTGCGGAACCAGACGTACCGAAAATTGAACCGCCAGTCGGCCCGGTACATCCAAAATCAACGCACGGGCGACCTGATGGCCCGGGTAATCTCCGACATCGACACGATCCAGGGGTCTCTGGTCAATGGGATCACCCGGATGTTCGAGGAACTGGTTACCTTCACGGTCGTCATCGGAATCATCCTTGCGATCAACTGGAAGGTTGGGATCGTGACGCTCTTCCCGCTCGCGCTCGTCTACCTGATTCTCCACTACTTCAATCCGCGGATCAAAGCGCTGTACGGCGAAGCGCGCCGCCGCCTCGGGGCGGTCAGCGCGAAGCTTCAGGACAATCTGGCGGGGTTTGCGGTAATCCGTGCATTCAACCAGGGAAAGCGGGAGGAGGATCGATTCGCCGATACCACCCAGAGTTATTTTGAGAAGATGATGGAGGCGGTTCGGCTGCGTACGATTCTGTTCCCATCCGTGTTCATGGTCGGGTTCACAACGAACGTGATCATGCTGGGACTGGGGGCGTGGTTTGTGTGGCGCGGTGAATTCACCATCGGCGGGCTGGTCGCGTTTCGCGGCTACTGGTGGCAGTTAAACAGTCCGATCCGTACGCTCGCCCAGGTCAACGACTTGATCCAGCGAGCCGTGGCGTCGACACGGCGAGTCTACGAGATCCTCGATGCACCGGTGGAGATTCAGGACGAACCGGATGCACGAGTCGTTCCCAGTGGAATTCTTCCCCTGGAGATGCGCAACGTCTCGTTCCACTACGATCCGGTGAAACCGGTGGTCCGGGATCTCTCATTCCGTGTCGCGCCGGGCGAACGTCTGGGGCTGGTCGGACGCAGCGGCGGGGGCAAAAGCACGGTTCTCGCGCTGATTGCCCGGTTCTATGATCCGGTCTCGGGCGAGGTTCGCTACGGTGACGCGCCACTCACGGCTTTCCGTCAGGACTCATGGCACGGGCGCCTCGGCATGGTCTTTCAGGAGACCTTTCTGTTCAACACAACGATTCGTGAGAATATTCTTTACGGGCGGCCCGAGGCTTCCGAGGAAGCGCTGATCCACGCGGCCATGCAGGCGAATGCGGACGATTTCATCCGAGCTTTGCCGCACGGGTATGATACGATGGTGGGAGAGCGCGGGGTGAAGCTCTCTGGCGGACAGCGTCAGCGCATCGGGGTGGCGCGCGCTTTTCTAGCGGATCCCGCTGTGCTCCTGCTTGACGAGCCGACCAGTTCGGTCGAGCCGGAGTCCGAACAGATTATCCAGGAATCAATCGAGAAGCTCATGGAGGGGAGAACCGTCATCCTCAGCTCGCACCGACCCTCTCTGTTGCGCGGCGCCGACAGGCTCATTGTCTTGCAAAGCGGGCGGATCGTCGAGCACGGCTCCCACCGCGAGCTGCTCGCACGTCGCGGACCTTACTGGCACATGATCCTCTCATGGGATAGCGCGCAGGGATAGCGCGGGCGCAATCCACTTTGGGTTTGCGCCCGGCGCAAACCCGGGGATGCTGGGCCCTGCATGGCCGAGCCGAACGAGTCACCGTCTTGCGAACGCTCCAAGGGTGCCGGGACCAATTCCGGGATATTGGCTTGGATTGAGCGCGTGGGGAATCGCCTGCCGGACCCGGTCGGGATTTTCCTGATCGGTATTGCGGTGGTGTTCGTGCTTTCGCACGTAGCGGTTGTTGGCGGCTGGTCGGTCGCGCAGGAGTTGCCGGAGCTTAAGGAGGCGGCCGATGGAACCGAGCGAATCGTCTGGAGCCCCACCGGGGCGGTGTACGAAGCGCGGAGCCTGCTCGCGGCCGATGGAATCTACTGGCTCCTCGCCAACATGGTGGAGAATTTCATCCTGTTTCCCCCTCTCGGCGTGGTGCTCGCGGCGATGTTCGGGATTGGTTTGGCGGACCGGACGGGGCTCATTCGCGCGTTTTTGCGCGCCCTGATGTTCGTCGCGCCGCAGTCGCTTCTGACCCCGGCGATGATCTTCATTGGCATTTTGTCTTCGATGACGTTGGACGCCGGGTACGTCCTGCTCGTGCCGCTGGCCGGGGCGATTTACCAGAGTTGCGGGCGCTCCCCTGTGGCGGGTATGGCGGCGGCGTTCGCGGGGGTCTCGGCGGGGTTCAACGCCAACCTCTTCATCACCAGTCTTGATCCGCTCCTCGCCGGCTTTTCCCAGGTGGGGGCGCAGACGATCGACCCGGAATACGCGGTCAATCCGGCCTGCAACCTGTACTTCATGATCGTCTCGACGTTCGTGATGACGGCGGTCGGTTGGGCGGTGAGCAGCTGGATCGTGGAGCCGCGGGTCCGCCGGGCGGGCGGAGCGATTGCGGGCGCCGGGGGTGGGGGCGATCTCAGTGACAGTTGTCTGAAGCCGGAGGAGCGGCGAGCGCTCTGGATTGCCGCCGCCGTCTTCTTCACATTCATTGTCGCGTGCGTTGCGATGGCGCGGATTCCCGGGATGCCGCTCCACGGCGACGGGGAGGGACCGTTCGCGCGCTGGGTCGAAGCGATCGTTCCCCTGATCCTTCTCGGGGCGATGCTGCCGGGAATCGCCTACGGGATCGCGGTCGGCAGCCTCCGCTCCGACAAGGACTTCGCGAAAATGCTCACCGAAACGATCGCGGGCATGGCTCCGATCATTGTCCTGGCGTTTTTCGCCGCACAGTTCATCGAGTCCTTCCGCTATTCCGGGCTCGACGCGATGCTGGCGGTCTCCGGAGGACAGTTCCTGGCGCAGGCGGAACTCCCCAGGGGTCTGTTGATTGTCGCTTTCATCGGGTTCGTCATGTTTTTCAACCTGTTTATCGGTTCGATGTCCGCCAAATACGCCATGCTCGCTCCGATCTTTGTGCCGATGCTGATGGTGGTGGGAATCAGCCCGGAGCTGACCCAGGTCGCCTACAGGATCGGCGATTCGGTAACGAACGTGGTCACCCCCCTCAATCCGTACATCATCATCATTCTCGTCTTCTTCCGGAAATACGCGCCCGCCTCCGGCCTCGGCACCTTGATCGCGACCATGCTTCCGTACGCGATCGCCTTCGGAATTGCCTGGACCCTGATGCTGCTCGGGTGGATCGGCTTCGGTTGGCCCCTCGGACCCGACGGCGGACTGGAATACACAATACTGCGATAGATGTTGGATTCGTGTCCCGAAATATCGATCCCGATTTCGTCGAGTCCTGCGATGGCCGTAGGATGCACGGAACCGGCGGGCTCCGCTCCGGCGCTGTGGACTTCGAGAAGATCCCGGTGCACAGGATAAGTATCTTTCGTTTGGTTACGATAGATGCTCCGTCCCATTGCCGACGCACGCAATATCGGCCCATACGGCCTCTCCGACTGGATCGGGATACGGGGGATCACTGCAGCACTCGGTTCAACCATTCGGATGCGAGCTGCGGCCACGCGCATACGCCCGGGGTTTCCGGCGCGAGCCCCAGGCCGTGGCGGCCCTCCGGGAATACATGCAGTGAGAAGGGCCGCGCCGCGATTCGCAGCGCTTCGGCGAAACAGAGCGTGTTCTCGACGGGAACCGTTTCGTCTTCGACGGTGTGCCAGAGAAAGGTCGGCGGGGTGGCTCGGGTGACGTGTTGTTCCAGGGAGAAGAACGCCGTGAGTGCCTTCTCAGCGATCGGGTCTCCACACAGATTCCGGAATGAGCCGGTGTGCGCGGCTGCGCCCGCCGCAATCACCGCGTAGCAGAGGACCAGGGCATCCGGAGTCGAGCGAACCGCTGCCAGATCATCATCGGGGGGTGCTGCAACCGTGCCGCCGTGAACCGCGAGCGAGGCCGCGAGATGTCCACCCGCGGACGACCCGATTGCCGCGATTCTACTGGGATCGAGTTCGAATTCCCGGGCTTGCGAACGGAGCATGCGGAGCGCGCGCATGGCGTCGAAGAGCGGTCCTTCACGCAGCGGCGCCGGTGTGTCGGCGTGTTGCGTTCGATAGTGCACCACGGCTGCGTGCCAACCCTTGGTGTTCCAGTACCGCGCGTAACCTTCGCCTTCGTGTGCGGCGAGCATGTTGTACCCGCCGCCCGGAAATACCGCCAGGCACGGGTGGATCCCATCTCCGGCCGGGTAGAATGCAAGATGCGGATACGGTGTCGGTTTGGCCGGGTTCCATAGGGGAGGGGTTGCCGGCCAGAGGGGATAGCGTACGGGTTCTGGCTTCATGTCGATCCAGTTAGACCGCCGAATCGTCGAAGCGCAACACGCGTGTGCAATGCGCCGGGCATTTTGGGTCCGTTCCGGTACGTGTGGATTGACTTGTGCGCGGTTGACCGCAATTAATCGACACAATGAGTGATGCATACGAAGGACTTGGAACCAAAGCGATTCACGCCGGCCAGACGGCCGATCCCACCACGGCCTCGCGCGCCGTTCCGATCTATCAGACGACGAGTTATGTCTTCCGGGATACCGAGCACGCGGCGAATCTCTTCGGATTGAAGGAGCTCGGGAACATCTACACGCGGATCATGAATCCGACGACCGATGTGTTCGAGCAGCGGGTGGCCGCGCTGGAGAGCGGGGTGGGAGGGCTCGCGCACGCCAGTGGCCAGGCGGCGATTACGAATGCCATTCTCAACATTTGCGGGCACGGGGATCACATGGTCTCGGTCTCGCAGCTTTATGGCGGAACCTACAACCTCTTTCACTACACGCTTCCAAAACTCGGGATCGCAGTTTCGTTTGTCGATGCAGACGATCCGGACTCGTTTCGGAAGGCGCTCCGGCCGAACACGAAACTATTCTTCGGGGAGACGCTCGGGAATCCGCGTCTCAATGTCTTTCCAGTCGAGGAGGTGGCACGGATCGCGAAGGAGGCCGGGGTTCCGCTGATCCTTGACAACACCGTCCTCACGCCGATCCTGCACCGCCCGATCGAGTGGGGCGCCCACGTGGTGGTCCACAGCGCCACCAAATACATCGGCGGCCACGGCACGTCGATCGGCGGCATCGTGGTGGACGGGGGCAATTTCAACTGGGGGACCGACCGGTTCCCCGGGTTCAACGAACCGGACGAGAGCTATCATGGGATCGTGCACTGGGACGCATTCCAGGCGTTCGAGCCGTTCGGCGGCGCCAATGTCGCGTACATCATGAAGATGCGGCTCCAGTTTCTGCGAGATACGGGCGGATGCATCGCCCCGTTCAACTCTTTCCTGATGCTGCAGGGCCTCGAGACCCTGCACCTGCGGATGGAACGGCATTGCGACAATGCACGGCGCGTGGCGGAGTATCTGGAAGAGCACGACAAGGTCGCGTGGGTCAACTACCCGGGTCTGAAATCGAGCCCGTACCACGAGCAGGCTGCGAAATACCTGTCGGGGAAATTCGGGGCGCTGATCGGGTTCGGCATCAAGGGCGGGCACGAGGCCGGCCGCAGGTTTATCGAAAATCTCAGGCTGCACAGCCATCTGGCAAATATCGGCGACGCCAAGTCGCTGGCGATTCACCCGGCCAGCACCACCCATTCCCAGCTCAATCCCGACGAGCAGGCGAGCAGCGGGGTCACGGACGATTACGTCCGCCTCTCGGTCGGCATCGAGGATTGCGAGGATATTATCGCGGACATCGAGCAGGCCCTGACCAAGGCGTGAGCCGCGGCGCATCGCGCCCACACGGCGCCGGTGGCAGGACCGGTTGCTTCGCTGACGTCGAGGGGACCGCAAGACACCGAGCGTATTGTCGATACTCCAGTGTGTCGGCACGGGGCGGTGCAGTTTCTCTGGATGCGGGGATGATTCCTTGCGGCACAATCGAAAGCGCCGCATAGAAAAAAAGAATTCGATAACTCAAAATATATATTGACTAGATTCAAACGTGTATTTTCCTTGCACGTATGATCTGGAATCTCTCGCCCCCGAATGGACAGGGTTGCGGCTGGAGGCAGCGATTGAGGTGCTGTAGCCGTTATTGGAAGCATCGACCACGGTTGGGGATCGCACTGGGAGCGGTCGTTGCGGTGGTGACTTCCGGCTTGTTGCTGCCGCGTCCCGAGGCAATGGCAATCCCTCAATTTGCGCGGAGCTACACTCACGAAATGATCGGTGTGGAGCCGATGACGTGTCTCTCCTGTCACTCCGTTACCCCGAAGCTGAATCACCGGGGAGAGCAGTTCCTGGCGCGGGACTACCGATTGCCGGAACACCTGGAAGACCGGCGCAGGAAGACGTTTCCTGTTGCATTGTGGACCACGGGCCGGTTTGAGAACCGTGAGGGGATTGAAAGCAGCGAGGCGTATCTTCCGAAGGTGGAACTGATCAGCGGCGGAGTCATCGGGGAGCTCCCGCTACGCTATTTCGTGGAGTGGCGCGTTGTGAGTCTCGAGACCCGGGGTGATGGATCCAGGCGGGATCGCAGCGGGCGATTTGAAGACCTGGAGCTGGAGTGGGGGATTGATGGGCGGCATGACCTGACGATTGGGCAGTTTCGCGCTCTGAATCAGGTGGACGTATCCCGCCGCCTGTCGATCAGCGAGCCGTTACTCTTTTCGGCCTCATTGTCGGGCGAGGCGCACGCGGACCCGCGGATTCAATCGTTGGGAGCGTTCTCTCCGGCGGGGCGGTCGCCGGGCGTGTCGTATTCATTCCGCTCGCTGGACGGGCCGACGGCCTCGGATGGGTTGTTTCACTTTATCACAATCCCGTTTGTGGGGGAGTTGTCGTTGCCGTTGACGCGGGAGGCGCGCACCGAAGCCAGCTTTGAGCTTCGGGGTCCGGCGAAGGGAGTCTATCTGGAGACGTTCTATCGAACGGGATTGAACTCGGTGGGTATCCACGGGTTTCTCGACCGCGATTCCAATTACCTGGTCACGGGAGTGGGAACACTGCAACAGGGGGATCTTTACGCTACGGCGGGGCTTGGGGTGGACCGGCCACGCGATGCTTCGTCGCGCATCCGGCGCAGCGTGGAGTTGAAATATTTGCCGACTCTTGGGTTTGAGCGTTGGCGTCCGGGCATCGGGGGACGGGTTGAGTCGATCAGCGGGCAAGGTCCGGTGTATGTACCGTACCTGGTCCTGAGCGGCCCGAACCTCACCTATTCGTTCCTCATCCAAGCGGAGTACCGGATGCAGGAGGGGAGCGATATCTTCAGGATCGATTTCTCAACGTTCTTTTAGAGCGCGAGCCTGCGAGCCGTGCCTCTTCCCGTTGTTGCATCTCCCGCTGGCGGCGGATGCGTTCGGGCACGATCCTGCGGCGTTCACCGGTGGGCCGGAAGTCGTGGCGTTCGACCCCGAGACTCCGCAGGACGGCCCTCTCGACAGGGGAATGCTCGTTCGCGTCCTGCCGGTTGAAGCGCATCGGCTCCTTGAGGTGCACGGGCGGATTGGTGATGAATCGCGGCCGGCGGAGCACGTTCTGCGACGCCGCATGGAGGATGTACGGATGCATCAGGTACACGTCCCCCACGTTCCCTGTCGCCTCCTCGAAACGAGAGCATTCGCGAATCAGCTCCTTGAAGGGGAAGCCGCCCGGCTCGATCCCGTCGGGATGCTCGGCGAGGTGGCGCGCGACGACGGGCACCGAGTCGGTGGCGATGAACGTCGGACCGCCCCTGTGGACCACATCGCTCCACAGCACGATCGTCAGGAGACCCTGTTCCGGCGAATCGAGAAAGTGGAGAAAGAAGTCGCCATCCTTGTGCCAGCCGGATGACTCGGGCGACGCCGGTTGCCACGGCTCGTCGGCGCCGATACCGAGGTTGACGACGAATCCGTCCGACCAGTTGTAGGGTTGGACGATCCGGTCGGCGCCGCCGAGCAGGTCGCACACCGCCGCCCAGACCCCGGGAGCAAAGTCGGCCACATCCATTCGTTCGACGCCGGGCATATGGATGCGTGGTTCGGCCCATGTCGATGGATCGTCCGCATCGTATCCGAGCCGGACCCACGCCCGCTCGACGAGTCGCTCCGCCTCCCCGGCCGGGAACGTCCGCTCCAGCTTGATGTAACCGTATTCGAGGAAATGATCGATTTGTTCGGGACTGAGGTAACGCATGGCTGCCGATCGTGACCGCGTTGCGCCATGGGGCAAGTCATTTGCGGGAGATGCATTGATCATCAGTCGGAACTTCGCAGAGGCAACCGGAACACGGATTCGGTGTCCCGGTTGCCTCGCGATTTGAATCACTAATCGGGTAACGATAATCCGAAGATTACAAAGGACCCCCGTCAACATAGCGATTATCGGTCCATTCGGACGCCATGCCTCCCGCGTACGGTCCAGATGTGCCGCATATGGTGGTCTGCGACTGGCCGAAGATGTTGCCGATCCAACGGACGTTGACGTAACTGGCGCTTCCGTCGCCGCGGTTCGTGCAGTAGTTGACCGAGCGTTCGTCCGGATAGAAGATGTCGAAGATGTTCTCCTCGAAGAGGAGGTCCTCGTGCAACTGGTCGCTTCGGGTATAGTTGCTCAGTGCCGCAGACGTACCGTCCATGAAGAGGCTGCGCCGGACGGTGATCCGCTTGGTGGCAGATCCGCCGTCATTCGAGCGGAGCGTGAACGCGGTGTTGTGGGAGCCGGGTGATGTAACGATCCGGTCGACGTAACAGTACTCCCACACTTGGTCCGTACTGCCCTCCGACCGCAGGCCGGAGCTGAACCCGTCGGGAACCTTCACGAACCGTGCCTCTCCCGGGGTGCTTGCGATGATCGCCCGGTTGCTGAAGTTGTCCGGATTGCCGACGATTGTGACATGTTCCACAGTCCAGTTGGACCCGGCATATGCCGTGTCGCCCCCGGGGCCGGCGCCGGGCGAGTTCACAATGTGGATGGCATTGGTGTAGCCGCTCATCTCGAACTTGCATCCGCGGATGACGACATCGTCTGCGAATATCCGGATGCGCCCGGTGATGCGCTTTTTTTCGAGGACGGTGCCGTCCTCCCAGATGTCATAGCCGCTGATCGTATCGAGATCGTCTTCGGTAATCGTCCGTCCGAGGTCGGGGCAGAAGTAAGTCTCGAGCCCGGTATTCGCCTGGTACCACCCACGGATCTCGTCGATGTCCGTGGAGACTGCCACGACCTGTTCCCAGGAGGCGTCGACATCGGTCTGTTCCAGGGTGGTTGCCTGCGCCTCGTTGCTGGGTGGCGACACGTTGTTGGCCGCGTCGAAGGCGTAGACCACGTAGCTGTACGTCGTATTCGGTGTGAGCCCGGTGTCGGGATAAGACGTTTCGGCCGTGGTATTGAGGTATGCGCCGTCGCGGTAGATATCGTATCCTTCCACTCCGACATTGTCGGTCGAGGCATCCCACTCGAGATCGATCCGGCTCGAGGAGACCGCCGTTGCGGTCAGGTTCCCCGGCGCGGTCGGCGGCTCGGTATCTGGTTCAAACGTTGTTGCCTGCGCCTCGTTGCTCGGTTCGGAGACATTGTCGGCCGCGTCAAAGGCGTAGACTACGTATGTGTACGTTGTCTCCGGTTCGAGTCCCGAGTCCGGGTAAAATGTCGTGGTGGTGGTGTTGAGGAACGCCCCGTCCCTGTAGATATCGTATCCGGCGACACCGACGTTGTCGGTGGAGGCATCCCACTCCAGGTCGATTGCATTCTCAGAAATAGCCGTCGCGCTCAGGTTGCCGGGCGCGGTGGGCGGCTCGGTGTCGGGCGCAAACGCGGCATCGTAGTGTGCCGCAACCTGCTCCCCGGAGAGTGCGTAATCGAAAACCGCGACTTCGTCGAGCTTCCCGTCGAAGAATCGGCGGTATTCAGTCCCACTGAAATTACTTCCGATCTGCAATCCGTGGCTGTTGGTAGCGACTGTACCCGACCGCGATGCCGTATTCGGATCCTGCTCTCCGTTGAAGTAGAAGCGCATTTCGCCGGCATCCGCGTCGTATACCGCGACCACGTGGACCCATTCGTTGGTGGGCATCGTGAAACCGGAGTCCAGTGAAACATTTCCGCCGCTGCCGCCGCGCAGATCGAATCGCAGGTTACCGCCACTTCCGGACCGGCGAACCTGGTAGGTGTCGTCGCCTTTTCCGATGAGGGCTTCCCAGGCTGTGCCCGTCCACCCGTCCAGAATGTTCACCCAAAACGCAATCGAAAGCGACCCGGTCAGATCAAGATCGACGTCGTCGGGGGCTTCGGCGAAACTCCCGTTCGCTTCAATGAAGCGGATGCCGGATCCGAGCCGCCCTGCGACATCCAACTGTGGATCGTCGACCAGCGTCGCCGCATGCGCTCCCGCGCTGTCGGATGCTGTGGTGCCGGAGGTTTCCTCGAAGCGCCAGTACGCGATCGGATTGTCCGCGAGCACGGTGTCGCTGTACCCATCCGGTTCCCCCGGATCGCCGGGGTCTTCCACACACGGATCATCGTACACATCGTCGGGGTGGTCGAAGGCAAACTGGCCGATTTGTGGTGCGATATAGTTACCGGTCTCGATCCAGTGGTTTCCAGTCCAGATATTTCCTTGATCGTCTTCGCACTCGCCCGGTTCGGCTCGGCCGAGCCAGTAGTGATGGGATCCGCCCTTTTCGGATTCGTCGCCGGGCCAGAAGCACTGCGCGCCCCATCGGTTGTTGATGACTTGGATATTTGTGGACGAAAGCGCCTGATCATTGTCGTTGCCACCCGGGTTCATCGCGTACCACGCGCTTGGCGAGTTGAGGTAGTTTTCCTCAAGAAGAAGGTTTGTAAGACCCGTGGATGGCGCCCCGGAGTCGTGGGCGTAAATAAACATCGATGCGGAGCTTCCGGTCTCCGTGTAGTTGCGACGGATGACCGAATCGCTTCCGCGGATTCCGATTCCGGAAAAATGCCCGGTGAGGTCGTGAACCCAATTGTACTCGATGAGATTGTCGTTCCACATCCGCAGGCCGGTGCCGTCGTGCAATCCGGGTCCCACACGGGTATGGCGCACGATGAAGTTGGACCCTTCCACACCGCGGGAGCTCGGCGTAACGCCGTCGGCGGCGCGGACCCGGCAATACTCAACAATGATGGTCGGTCCGGGTTCCGAGACGGAGCCGGGTCTGCGAATCCCCGCTACCGGCGTATCGTCGGGCACCAGGGCGAGGCACCCGCGCAGTGTTACATCGTTGGCGTCGACCACGAACCAGCCCGTCTGGACAGCTTCAACGATCCATCGGCCGTCCTCTTGGAAGACGTGACCATTCCCTTCATTCGATTCGAGCCAACTCTGCGTGATGGTCAATCCGTTCGGGGTCGGATTCCACATCTGCGACTCGGAGATGCCAATGGCGCCCGGACCGGTGTTGGCTTCGAACCATGCGATGATCGTCGGTTCATCCCAGGAATCCCACGCCTCCTGCCACGATGCGGCCACGTCACTCTCTTCATGGGTCGTTGCCTGTGCGGTGTTGCTCGGATCCGAGAGGTTCTCCGCGTCGTCGAATGCGAACACCTGGTAGCTGTACGTTGTCTCGGGTTGCAGGCCGGTGTCGGAGTAGGCCGTGTTGGATGTGGTGTCCAGAAGGTTCCCATCGCGGTGAATCTCGTATGCGGCGACGCCGACGTTGTCGGTGGAGGCTTCCCATTCCAGGTCGATGCGGGTCGCGGAGATGGCTGTGGCGATAAGGTTCCCAGGGGCCGTCGGTGGGGTGGTATCCTGGACTGCGAGGGTTGCCGGATCGGAGGTGACGCTGCCCTCGCTGTTGGAGACGACGACATCATAGGTTCCCTCGTCGACAAACTCCGCGCTGGCGATTGCAAGCGTGTCGGAAGTCTCTCCGGAAAGCTCGGCGCCGTCCTTGCGCCACTGGTAGCTCGGTTCGGGATCGCCGGTCGCCGATACGGTGAACTGCGCCGGATCGCCGTATTCGACGGTCTGGCTCTGCGGGTGCTCCGTGATCGACGGCGGCGTTGGACCGGGGCCCGGTTCGGCGGGAACTCCGACAAACGCCACTCGCGCGATGCTGTTCCAGTCACTTGTTTCGCGGCCCTCGCCAATGTAGCGAATGTAGCGGGTTTCGGTGGCGTCAAAGGTGTAGGTCTCGAAATCGTCCAGTTGTCCGGATGAGGTGAACGTGCCGACACGCGTCCAGTTCTGCCCGTCGAGCGAGAGGTCGATATGGAATGTTGCCGGGTTGCCGTTG
>SLNJ01000122.1 GCA_007133065.1 Opitutales bacterium | reverse complement strand
TGAGCGCCTGTGACCAGGCGTCCCTCAGCCCGTATCCTCAAAACAAGTATCCGACGGAAGTGATGAACTTCTGCGTCTTCCGTTCGATTCCGACTCCGACTCCGTATTCGAAGTAATACTCATAGCGAAGATCAAGGCTCAGCCGTTCGCTGATGCGATTCTCGAGCATCAATATGAGTTCGTAGTCCGAGTCGCCCGAATTGTGTGGCTCGAAGCTCATCGCAAACTCTTCCCGAAAGGCGACGCGAGGAGAGAGGATCCATTCAAAATCCTGGAAGAAGGTGATGCGACTCTCCCAACCTTCGCTGAATCCGTTGACTTCAACATATCGCACGGTTGCGGAGGGAACGAATGAGAGGCTCACGCGGTCGCGCTCAACCAAACGCCATCCCAGTCCGACGCTCTGGTCGAGCTCGTGGTTGATTTTCCGGATCAGGTCCTTGACATAGTGTGTGCGGCTCTGAGCGAACACCCTGGGGCTGAGGTTCTGCCGGATTTGGAGCATCACACGGTAGCGGTCCTGTTCCTTCTTGCTTTCCGTCTCACCGATCTTGCTGGTCGCATAGTCCCACCGTCCTGCGAATTTAAACTCCATGGCCTCTCCCTTGCGATGTGCCTCGTAGAGCAGCAGCCAATCCTGGCGTCGGTTCTCCGCTCCGATCCAAACATAGCCGAGTGTGGCTTTGGATGACCAGTGGCGAAAGGGGTTGATCCGATCGACGAGGTTCAGAATTACCGCCGTGGCTCCCCTTCCGGTCGCTTCGTCCTCGCGTTCCGCCGCGATCGTTTCGGGGCTTCCCGGAATCGCGGCCACGTCGGGAATATCGGGGAGCACAGGTTCTTCGGACGCCTTCCACGTATCCTCGTCAACACCCTCCACCGCGGCCACCGCTTCACGACCGATCTGGAGGTTTCCGAACGAGTGTGAGTCGAAGTAAACAATGCCCTCGGTGGTGTGCAGGTATTCTCCCGCCACCTCGTCTCCATTCTTGAGGATCAGGGTGTGTCCGTGAAGGTTGGCGAGGGCGAGGCCGAGGCACCCCAGGATCAGCACACCGGTCCGGAACCTCTTGTTTCCGGGAGCGCCAATGCCGGGCGGCTCGATTTTGAAAGAGCGCCCCTCCGCAGGGCGTGGTTGGTCTTGGTATGAACTGGCCATTAGCAGGGGTTATGCTCAGTTAAAGACGTTGTTATGCAATGAGTTGTCCAGTGAGAACGAGTTCCGCATAATGCCTTTGAGAGAAACATTTTCCGAATGTGTTTTCAAGGAGCAAAACGTTAGACTCACGGCTATTTCGTCTGAAGAAAACCAACGCCTTTTTTCGACCAAAATAGATAGACAACGAGCACATCGACTATTATAGTGCGGCATGAATCGAGCGCGAATAGAGCGAATCAAGGCGGAGGTTGCCGCCGACCGGCGCTTCAAGCGTGGCGATCCGATGCGCGACGAGGATATCGTGGCGTATCTCAACGCGGGGTTGACCAAGGCGGAGTTTCTCCGCGAGTTTCCGGACGTGGGGGCGGAGCAGGTTGCACGAGCGCTGGCCCGCAGTCGGGACCGCGGTGCCGCGCTGGCCGAACACATTCGGAAAGCTTGACCGGTTGGAGGCAGAGGAATCTGTCTCGGGTGGCCCCCGGATCCTTCGGTCTCCGGGGGGCGATGCCATCGTGCGGTCGATGACCTAAAGCTTCATATCGTACCGGGCGGCGTACTCGGTCGGCGCATGCACCCGTTGCAGTTCGGATCTCATGAGCTCGATGATCCGATCTTCCTCCTCCGGCGAATGAACTGGCGCCTCCTGATCGGGATCGTTTTCGAGGTCAAAGAGCAGGTGTGGTTCCGGTTCGGCATCGGCAGCTCCGGGCTTTCGCGGTTGTTCGAAGCACGGCACCGGAATCCCCTTGCTGAACGGGAGTGTTTCGAAGCCGCGGACGCGTTGCAGTTCTTCGGGCTTCCAGAATCCCCGCATGCGCGTCGGCATCCAAGTGTAGACGCCACAGGGGAGTTCGGGGTCGGTCTGTTGGCGCATGTACACGAAACGTCCGTCCGTGGCATGGATCGGCATGCCGTGGTGACCGAACACCGCAATCTCGCGAACGGGTTTGTCCTCGGCGCAGACCGGGGCGAGATCGTATCCCGTCATGTCCGGGGTCGGATCGATTCCAAAGTGCCGGAGGAGAGTCGGGGCGAGGTCGAGCGAGGGTTGTACGAGCGCGCTTCGGCGTTCGCCCGCCGCACCGCACCGGGGACTCCACATGAAAAACGGAGTATGGGAAATTTCCTCCCACATCCGGGGGACATTCTTCGCCCAGCGATTGTGCTCCCCGAGCAGGAATCCGTGGTCGGTCCAGACAATCAGCATGGTATCCTTCCAGAGATCCTTCTCATCCATGGCGTCGAGCACCCGCCCCAACTGTGCGTCGCACAGGGAAACAAGCGCGGCGTAGTTATGGCGGGCGCGTTCGACTTCCTCCGGTGTCTCGGTCACGTCTGCGTAGTCAGGCCAGTCGAAGATCGGTTCGCCGCCTGCGGATTCGTAGCGGCGGTTGTATCCGTCGGGTGCGGTGAACGGTTCGTGCGGGTCAAAAGTCTCGATTTGCAGGAACCAGTTGTCCTCGTCGTGGTTGCGTGCGATGAAGTCGAGCCCGGCATCGAACGTCTGGACCTGCGGCCAGTCCTTCTCGTCGCGCAGAAACTGTCGGTTGACCCAGTCCTGTCGCCGTCCCTTGCCGTTGATGTTCGGCGGAATGGACGGCTCGGCGACCTGGCCGATCCACGGATCGCCCTCCTGTCCGCGGAAACACTGCCATGTTTCGTAGCGGGTATGATATGTTGCGCCGCCATCCTCGAGGTAATGGTAGTGATCGGTGACGATATGGGGTGACACGCCCGCCTTTTTCAGGATTTCCGGCAGCGAATCGTCCCACGGTTCCATCGGTCCCCAGGGGCGGTGGAGGAAATTGGGCCGGCCGGTCTGCAGATCCCGGCGCGCCGGCATGCATGGCATCGAGCAGACATAGCTCCGGTCAAAGGTCAGCGTTCGGTTTGCCAACCGTTGAAAATTGGGTGCCTGAACCCAGTCGTTCCCGTAGGGGGGCAGGTACTTGCGATTCAGAGAGTCGAATGCGACGAGAATGGCTTTCACGGGCTACAACTACCATACCACACGCCGCTATGTCACGCGCGTTGTTGCGTAGGTTGAAAGAAAGCTCCAGCGCGACGAGGATACGGTTGCCAATCTGCTGCCCCTGCGCTGCGGCGGGACCTCGAACCATCCACTGCTGTTCGAGCGGCCGGCAAGGTTGTTGAAAAACCGGGACGATTCGCCCCGGTTTTCCAACAGCCTGCTAGAAGTCGAGGGAGAGGCTGAAGCGATAGCTCCTGGGCGTGTGGAATGCACGTGTGCGCCGGTGTACGGGGTCTCCGAGGTCGTCGACGAATTCGGAGGTGGCCACGGACTCGGTATGA
>SLNJ01000098.1 GCA_007133065.1 Opitutales bacterium | reverse complement strand
GCCGAGAGGAAGCTGAACGCCTCGCCCGCTCAGCCGTCAACAAAAAGCGCGCGGCGTGCGTCCAGATTGACGGACCCGTTTATTCCGTATTTCGATGGGAAGGGAGAGTGGAGACCGCTTCAGAGTGGCGCTTGCTGTTCAAATTCCCGGAAAGCCAACTCGCGTCACTCGAAGGTTGGATCCTCGCCAACCACCCCTACGATACGCCCGAATGGGTCGTCGTGGAAGCGGCCCGGGTCAATCCGGAATACCTTAAGTGGACGCAATCGTCCTGAGACACGCCCGCGGCGCCCGGTCAGACATCGGGCGTGGTTTTCGGCAGGGCCGTGACGCGGGCGTCCTTGCCATCTTGAAACTTGCCTCGACGGCGCAGCAGGGCGACGCGCTCGAAACGTTTGAGGACGTTGCGCTTCTTCTTGGAGCTGAGCCCTCCGCTCTTGAAACTGGGATGTTGTGACATGATGCTGTAAAAACTGGGGCTGAGTCCCGGTTGAAACGGTTGAACAAACAGAGCGATCCCGCCGGATGCAAGTCTTTTTCTGCGGCGTTCCCCTTCAGTGCGCCGCATGGGGGTCATCCTCATCGTGCGTCCCGTCGCACGAACAGACCACGTGCAGCGCGTGGCAATGATCACACTCCTCCAGGGGATGGTCCTGCGCGAATCGCTTCCAGTGCTCCATCTGCGAGGGACTGAGGATCCCCGTCCCCTGGCACAAGGGACAGGAGTGCTTCATCGCGGAAAGAATGGCATGCCGGATGAACTCGGAAGCGTTCGGGAGGCGACGTATCGCCTCCGCCAGCTGCGGATCGGCCTTGAACGTGATGATCTGCTGTTTACTCGTAGTCATATCGCCTCCAGTGCGTGGATGCCGGGATCAATACAGGGCTTCGGCGGATGTGGCAAGCGAGTAGCGCTGGCGTCGCGCGTTTCCCGCTCAGTGAGCGCGCCGGTCGCGAAGGATATCGGCCGATCCCGAACAACCCTGAACACTCGCTGTCAGGCCCCGCGGCTGCCGGCTCCGGCCTCCCCCGCGGCTACGTCCTGCGTGGGCGGACCCCGTCGACCCGCCCGCCGGCGCGCCGCAATCACGAAAACAACGGTGTACACGATCCCGGCACCCAGTGCGATCGTCGGACCGGTGGGGAGATCCCATCGATACGATACCCCTAAACCACCCACAACGAAGACCATGCAGAGCAACGCGGCTACGATCATCATCTGCCAGAGATGCCGGACCAGCCGGCCTGCGATCGCGGCCGGTATACTCAGCAGAGCGATTGCCAGCACGATACCGACCACGTGTACGAGCAGCACCACCGTGAGCGCGACGAGACATAACAGGAGCAGGTAATAACGCTCCACAGACAACCCCCGCAGCCGGGCGAATTCGGGATCGAAACAAAGCGCCTGAAACCGACGGTAGTTTGCAAAGACCACGCCCAGGACCAGTACGTCCAACGCCGCGACGATCCAAATCTCCCGATCGCCGATGATGAGAATGTTTCCAAACAGATAGCTCATCGGATCCACGTAGCCGGGCGTTCGGGCCAGAAAGAGCAATCCGATCGCCATGCCGATTGCCCACAACGCACCGATCGCAGTGTCTTCCCGCTCCTTCGCATGCAGGCTCACCAGACCAAGGAGATAGGCCGCAACCAACGCCGCAGCCAACGCACCAAACATCGGATGAAACCACTCCCATCCCAACGCACGTTGACTGTACAGAGCCGCGCCGATTCCCGCGAGCACGCAGTGCGCGATCGCACCGGCGATCGCCGTGATCCGGTGCACCACCACGTAGCTGCCAACCACGCCGAATGCGAGACTCGCCATCAGGCCGATAATCAGCGTGTAGCGCAGAAACCGGATGTCCGGGTCGCCAAGGGCCTGCCAGAATTCAGTCATGTCGGTGCTCCTCAACCGCACATCGGTGATCGTGGCGAACCATCGCGACATCGCTTCCGTACATCTCCTCGATCATGCGCCCGGAGATCTCGGAAGTGGGATGGACCGCAACCCGCCGGTTTACGCAGATCACGGAGTTCACCAGCTTCGAAACGAATCCGAGATCATGCGAAACGAGAACAATCGCCATGCGCTCGTGTAGCCCCTTGAGCGTTCTCATCAGGCGCGATTCCACCGCCAGATCGACCATCGCTGTCGGCTCGTCAAGCAGCAGGATCTCGGGCTCTCCGAACAAGGCCCGCGCAATCAACACGCGCTGCCGCTCCCCCCCGGAGAGCTCAGAGAAGACCGAGCGCAGGCGCCCGGCCATCCCGACCTCCTCCAACGCCTCCATCGCCGCGGGCCGCAACCGCCGCTCGCGCAAGATACCTCCCTGCTCGATCCGGCCCATCAACACCACGTCCAACACCGAAATCGGAAAAAGAGGGTCGAAATGCATGTGCTGTGGAACGTACCCGACACGACCCCGCGCGCGGATCGGCGGCTCTCCCAACACCCGAACCCGGCCCCGGTCAGGTTCCAGCAATCCGAGGATCAGTTTTAACAGGGTTGTCTTCCCTCCTCCGTTGGGCCCGACCACGCATACCGAGTCCCGGGGATCGACCCGCAGCGTCACCGCTTCGAGCACCGGTGCCCGGTCGTACGAAAACCACAGGTCGTCGATCGCTATTGCCGCCTGCGCGTCCATGTCACCTCGGGGCCGCGTAGCGTTCCACGGTTCGGCCCAGCTCCTCAAGGCTGTTCAAAAAATGACGCGCCAGCGGGTCCACCACGGCCACCACTCCATCGATCGCTTCCGCGATAATCTCGGCGCTCTTCGCACTGAACTGCGGCTGTACGATAATGACTTGAACGCCCTCGGCACGGGCCCGGGAAATCAACGAGCGCAGCGCCCGCGGCGCCGGACCATGAGACCCGGTTTCCACCGCTACCTGCCGCAATCCATACTCCCGGCAGAAGTGCCCGAATGCCGGATGATATACGAAAATGCTCCCGCCACGCAACGGCTCGAGCTGCTCGCTCAACCGCCCGTGCAACGCTTCGAGCTCAGCGACCAACACGTCGTGACGACGCTCGTAGTCCAGCCGGTGATCCGGGTCCAGGGCGATCAGCGTATCTCGAACACTCCCCGCCTGCTCGATCGCAAGACGCGGGGACAGCCAGATGTGAGGATCCTCCCCGCCATGGTCGTCGTGATCGCCACCCGACGTGGAGGAACTCCCCGCCATCCCGGAACCACACGTACCATCCAGCGGCTCAACACCGTCGCGCAAGTCAACGATCCGGAGGTCGGTCCCGCCCCCGCCCAGGCGGCTGAGGAGTATCGCTTCGAAGGGCATGCCTGTACGGAAGAATACGCGAGCGCGCAACAGGGCGTTCACCTGTGATGGCGCCGGGCTGTACGTGTGCGGATTCGCGCTGCCTTCAACGAGAACTCGGACATCGACCCGCTCGCCTCCCACGCGCTCGACAAGATGCGCGTGCGGAGGCACGCTGACGAATGCGCG
>SLNJ01000055.1 GCA_007133065.1 Opitutales bacterium | reverse complement strand
CTTCGACGATCTTGCAGACTACCTGGGAGTCGAGCAGGCGGCGGGAAAGACGCTCGGAACGGATCTCGCGGGCGGTAAATTCACCCTGCCGCTGCTCTTGCTCCTGGAGGATCTCGCGCCGGTGGAACGCGAGCGCCATGTGGCAGGGCTCCGCGACGGCACGGTTTCGCTGAACCACCTTCGGGAGCGCATGCGCGAACACGAGATCTACAACCGTGTGGCCGGGTACTTTCAACGAGAGATCGAGGCTGCGGAAACGGCGTTGGCCGCATTTCCCGGCCATGCAGCCGCGACCCGGCTGCTTCTCCTGAGCGACTATGTTCGACTCCAGACCGAGCGAATCAACGGGGTTTCGCTCGATTCCACATCTCGTTGAGTTTTGCCATTGCCACGCCCCCGACTTCCGGTCATCGTGGGGGCGTGAATCCAATCGGCGCATTAGAAGGTTCGGTCGCTGAGCGCGCTCATCTGGTGGCAGACGAAGCGGACTCGGACATGGTGTACGTGCGCCGGGTTCAGGAGGGAGACGTCGCGGCGTTTGACTATCTGGTTCGGCGTTACCGCGAGCGCCTTTATTCTGTGATCTACAACCTGACTTCCAACCGGGAGGACGCGGCGGATCTGACGCAGGAGGCTTTCATCAAGGCCTTTCGGTCGATTCAGCGGTTTCGGGGCAACGCCTCGTTTTTTACCTGGTTGTACCGCATCGGGGTCAACACGACGTTGAGCCAGCTCAAGAAGAACCGCATGCGCCGTTTTTTCAGCCTCGACAACGTGGATGAGGAACTCGCCGCCTCCGATATCATTGAATCGCTTTCGATGAAAACCGGGACCGAGCGCTCGATTCTGGTCAAGGAGTTGCAGGAAAAATTGAACGAAGCGCTGCAAAAACTGTCTCCTAAACAAAGGGTTGTGGTCGTATTATTCGAAATAGAAGGGCTGGGTCACCAGGAGATTTCCGAAGTAGTCGGATGCTCCGTCGGAACTGTCCGGAGCCGATTACACTATGCGAAGCAGCAATTGCAGGCCCACCTGCAGGATTATCTTCAATAGATTTGCGTTCATTAGTATGGCGAAACGATCCAAAAACGAGATCACGGTTGAAGCATTGCTTCGGTTGAAGCGTTCGGAAAAGCCTCCTGCGGATTTTTGGGACTCGTTCAACGATGCACTGCAGCAGCGACAACTCGGCGATTTGGTGAAATCGGAGTCGTGGCTTGTTCGACTGAGACGGCCGGCACGGTGGATCTACGCCGGTTTCCCTGTTGCCGCAACCGTGCTGCTCGTGATCGCGCTGGCCTCGCCTCGTCCCGCCACATCCCCCGCCGGGGAGAGCGGCAGCCCCCAGACCGCCGAGGAGACCGCCACTGTTTCCAAGAGCGATTTCATGGCTGAGATCTCTCGCGCCGCCCGGGAGCTTTCCTTCCCGCAGTCCGCGAGCGAGGAGGTCGTGCCGGTGGAAACCCGGTTTGTCATGGATGCATTTGCTCCCTCGCGAGATACCGATGCGCGTTTCAGGAAGGTGATGGCTTCCCCAACCTTTACCGCGTCGATCCAAGGCTCGACACGGTACGTAGCCGATCCAATCTCGGAGCCCCACCAGGCTCAGTCGGCTGGTTCCAGATCGGAGTTTTCGCACTTCTGAAGCCATGCGGCTCGTTTTGGTCATCGCGGCTGCCGCGTTCTGCTGGAACGCTCCGGTTCTGGCTGCCAGTGATTTTTTGAGTGTTCAGAAGCGTGTTATCGAACTCTTTGAAGAACACAAGAGCGCTATCGTCCGAGTCAAAGCCGCCTACTCCGCTGTCAAGGAGGGGGAGAAGCCCGAAGTCATCGTTGGAACCGGCTTTTTCATCAGCCGGGAAGGCCACGTTCTCACGAATGCGAGCATCGTATATCGCCCGGATCGGGTTTGGGTTGAGCATCGGGGCGTGGCGTTCGCCGCTCGCGTCATCGGAGAGGATCCACCGTCGAACCTGGCGTTGCTGAAATTGGAGAACGTGCCGTCGCGGTTCAGTTTCCTCCCTGTGGCGGACAGCTCCGGAATGCCGACGATCGGATCGATGATTGTTCGGCTGAGCGCGCCCCTGGAATTCGACCCCTCTCCCGATCTCGGGCTGGTCAGTGGCCAGGAGAGTCGTTTTGGGCAGCGATTTTTCCCGTGCGCGTACATCAGAACGAATCTTCCCGCCGGACCCGGGGAGGGGGGGGCCGCTTTCCTCGATCTGGACGGGCGGTTGGTGGGAATCCAGGTCGGATCACTGCCCGACATCGGATCGACCTACGTTCTGCCGGCCCGGGCGGCATTACGGATTCGCGATGACCTGTTGTTCACAGGAGAGGTTACCTACGGCTGGATCGGGTTCGAAGTGCGGGAGGAGGTCACCGTGCGCACCGGAAAGCGCGTCGTGCTCTCCATCGTCATGCCGGACACCCCGGCTGCGGAGGTTGGAATGCAACCGGACGATGTATTATTGCAGGTGGGCGATTTCACGGTTCAGACCGTTGACGATTTGCGCAATGCGGTGTTTTACACGCGGGTCGGTCAGTACGTGCGGGTGCGGGTGCTTCGCGACGGAGAGGAGCTATCGTTTAACGTGCGACTCGCCGCGCGTCCGGAGAGCGAACCGCTTGAGATCCCCTTCGACCCCGCCGTGACGACCGGTTTGGAGGAGTTGCCCGAAACGGACACAACGGGTTTTGAAATCGAACGGCTTTCAGATGCGATTCTGAACGAGGCGATCGACGACTCCGCTCCGTAGGAATCGCACGCGTGATTGACAAGGCTTTTCCCTCGACCAACGGTAAATCCGACCGATGAGAACGGAGAACGATTCGATGGGAGCGATGGAGGTGCCGGAGGAAGCGCTTTACGGAGCGTCCACCCAGCGCGCTGTCATGAATTTTCCGATCAGCGGGCAGTCGATGCCGGAGGGATTCATCCGCGGACTCGGGCTCGTCAAGTCGGCGTGCGCCACGGCGAATGAGGAGCTCGGACGCCTGGATCCGGAGCGGGCCGGTCTGATCCGGGAGGCCGCGGAGGAAGTATACGAGGGCAAACTCAACGATCACTTCCCCGTGGACGTGTTCCAGACCGGTTCCGGGACCTCGTCGAACATGAATGTGAACGAGGTGATCGCAAACCGTTGCAGCCAGCTGGCCGGCCGTCCGATCGCTTCCAAGGATCCGGTCCATCCGAACGATCATGTGAACCTGGGGCAGTCCTCCAACGACATCATCCCCACAGTGCTCCACGTGAGTCTCGCCGTGGTGATTCATGCGGAGCTGGTTTCCGCGTTGGAGCGCCTGCACGCCGCTCTAAAAGAGAAATCCCGGGAGTTCGAATCGGTCGTCAAAATCGGGCGCACACACCTGATGGATGCGACGCCGCTGACCCTTGGCCAGGAATTCAGCGGGTATGCGGCACAGATCGACAAGGGCGTTGCCCGCGCCCGGCGAGCCGTCGAGACGCTGCATGAGCTGGCGATCGGCGGCACTGCGGTCGGCACTGGAATCAACTGCCATCCGGAGTTTCCCGGGATAGTCTGCCGGATCCTCGAGGCGCGAACCGAAATCCCGTTCCGCGAGGCACAGAATCATTTTGAAGCGCAAGGGGGGCGCGACGACGCTGTGGAGGTGGCGGGGATTCTCATTACGATCGCCGCCAGTCTCGGCAAGATCGCCAACGATATTCGCCTGCTGGGGAGTGGTCCGCGTTCCGGGATCGGGGAGATTCAACTCCCTGAGACGCAACCCGGGTCGTCGATCATGCCGGGGAAGGTGAATCCTGTGATGAGCGAGATGCTCGCGCAGGTATCGCTCTGGGTCCACGGCTTGTGCAACACGGTGGCGGCCGCCGGTCGGGACGGGCATTTCGAGCTGAACGTTACGATTCCCCTCATCGCGCATTGCCTGCATCAGAGCATCGCTTGCCTGGCCAACGGGAGCCGTGTGTTCGCCGACCGCTGCGTTTCGGGAATTTCAGCGAATCGCGAGCGTTGCGCCGAACAGGTCGAGCGCTCGTTGATGCTCGTCACCGCCCTGAATCCACATATCGGGTACGACAACGCCGCCCGGGTTGCCAAGCGCGCTTTTCAGGAAGGCAAGACCCTGCGCGAGGTCGTGCTGGAAGAAGAGCTACTCGACGAGGCCGCCCTCGACGCCGCTCTCGACCCGATGAAAATGATCCGTCCGGAACCCGGTTAGGCTCGATTGCGGTCAGATAATCTTCAGCTGCGGCAGGTCCTGTCCGTCGAGAAGGCCCACCGGACGGTTCTCACTGTCGACCGCGACGAGGTCGTTGACCTTGTTGTGCTCGAAGATCCGCAACGCGTCGACGGCGAGCGCTTCTGCCTCGACGGTGACCGGGTTGCGGGTCATAACCTCCTCGACTTCGCGCTGGAGAATGGTTTCATCGTTGAGGGATGCCCGCCGAAAATCGCCGTCGGAGAAAACGCCGGCGAGGGTGCCGTCGGCACCGGTCAGCGCAATGGTTCCGCAACGGGCGCGGGTCATGTCCATCAGTGCATCCCGGACAGAGGAGGATGCAGCGCCGCAGGCAAAGCGTTCGCCGGTGCGCATGATTTCGCGGACGCGCAGAAGGAGGTACTTCCCGAGCGTACCGGCCGGATGGAATCGGGCGAAATCCTCCCGTGTAAACCCGCGCACTTCGAGAAACACCATAGCGAGGGCGTCGCCGAGCGCGAGTGCGGCAGCGGTGCTTGCTGTGGGCGCCAGGTTGAGCGGGCAGGCCTCGCGCTCAACGCGGTAGAGGAGAACATGATCGACGGTGCGGGCGAGGGTGGAGTCGGCGGATCGCGTCAGCGCCACGGTGCTGCAACCGAAGCGCTGCACGAGCGGAACCAGGCGCAGCAGATCCTCCGTCTCGCCATTGTTGCTGATGAAGAACGCCAGATCGCCTTCGCGGCAGATCCCAAGGTCGCCGTGGAGGGCGTTGTTCGGATCGAGGAAATGGGCGGGCACGCCGGTGCTGTTAAACGTGGCGGTGAGTTTCGCTCCGAGCGGGGTGTTTTTTCCGACACCGGTGAAAATCAGCTTTCCCCCGTGGCGAATGGTCGATTGGATACATTCGAGCACGGCGACGAAGGAGTCGTCCAACCCCTCCGAAGTGGTGCGCAACGCCGCGATTTCGCGATCGAAGCAGAGCCGTGCTTTTTCAAGGATCACCTTGCGATCAAAGGTCATGATGATATTGCTGATAGGTTATAATGAAAGGCATAAGGCGATGCTGACAATCCATAAACCGAATAATGGCGGTCGAAGCGGAGCGACGCCGGGTCGGTGGTTTCAGCGGTCTCTGGCGTCGGCCATTGCGTGCCTGGCACTCGTCGTGGTCGGATGCGGAGGCGATGGGATTGCGCTGAAGGATGAGCGGGATGAGACCGCGTTTCGGCGCGGGGAGAGTCTGCTGCGCGAAGGGAGAAAGGCGGAAGCATTGAACGCCTTTCTCCGGGTGACCGAGAATCGCCGGGAAGCTCCTGAGTCGCATCTGAATGCCGGGCGTCTCTATCTCGACCATATCCGCGATCCCGTACCCGCGATTTACCATTTCCGGAAGTACCTCGAGTTGCATCCCGAATCGGACCGGGCGGAGCATGTGCGCCAGCTCATCGAGACCGCGGAGAAGCAATTTGTACGGCATCTGCCCGGCCAGCCGGGCGAGGATTACGTCGACCGGGTCGACCTGATGGTACGCCTGGAGCAGGCGCAGGAGGAGAACCTGGAGTTGAAACACCGTCTCGCCGCCGCCAACCGTGAGATTGCCGATGTGCGCCGCGAGCTGGAGCGTACGCGGACCGCCGAAGCAGACGAATCGCGTGTCGCCGGAACCACAGCCCCGGCGCAACGCGGCAGAGAGAGCCCCGGGAGCCGCGAGGCGGTTGACACGCGGCAGAATTCGGAACGCCCGCGGACCTACACGGTTCAACCGGGAGACACCCTGACGCGAATCAGCCGCGAGATCTATGGGACCCCGGGGCGGTGGGAGGAAATTTTCGAAGCGAACCGGGATCAGTTGGCCGGCCCGCATGCGTTGCGCGTGGGGCAGGAGCTGTGGATCCCATGAGCGATGCCGTATTTTGACGCCAACGCCACGACGCCGTTGCAGCCGGCGGTACGCGAGGCCATGGACGAGGCGCTGGACGAGGCATGGCAGAATCCGTCGAGCCCCTTTCGAGCCGGTGCCCGGGTTCGGGCTCGCCTTGAACTCGCCCGGGAGGAACTGGCCGAGCGGCTCGGGGTCGATCCGCCAGAAATTGTGTTCACCTCCGGGGCGACGGAGAGCAACAACGCGGTGCTGCGCCACGCGGCTGAGCGTTCGCCGGACGGGTGGGTGGCGGTATCCGCAGTCGAGCACCCGTCCGTGCTCGAGGCGGCGCGGGCGTATTTCGGGGACCGCGTGCGACGGATCCCCGTAGCGGGAGACGGTCGGGTAGACCCGGACGCGGCCGACGCAATCGTGGCGGAGGGCCCGGCGTTGGTCTGCCTCATGGCCGCGAACAATGAAACCGGGGTGCTGCAGCCGTGGAGGGAGGTGGCGCATCGCTGCCGCGCGCGAGGCGTCCCGATTCACTGTGATGCGGTGCAGTGGCTGGGGAAGCTGCCGGCCTCCGGGTTGGCGGGCTGTGACTACGTGGTGGGAAGTGCGCACAAGATCGGCGGTCCAAAGGGAGTCGGGTTCCTCCGGGTCCCCGTCTCGGACCCGGGCCTCGTCGTCCAATACGGAGGCGCCCAGGAGAGCGGGCATCGGGGTGGCACCGAGAACTATCCGGCGGTGGCCGGGTTCCTTGCTGCGTGGCGCACGTGTGCGGGGGAGCGGGGCGACCTTGGGGACCGGGAGCGGATGCGCGGGGATGCGGCACGCCTGCTTGAGGAGACGGTGCCCGGCACCCGTCTCGTTGGATCGCGGGAGGCGGTGTTGTGGAATACGATCATGGTCGTTCCACCGCGTTTTGCGAACCACCGGTGGGTCTCACGACTCGATCGTGCGGGGTTCCAGGCTTCGACTGGATCGGCGTGTGCGACCGGCAAGGAGGGCCCCTCCCACGTGCTCGGCGCCATGGGGTTCGAGCCGGAAGAGGCCCGGCGATCGATTCGATTCAGCGGGACGCATGCCACCGGGATCGAGCACTGGAGGGAGCTCGCTGCCGCCTATCGCTCGGTCTGGGAGGCGTTGCGGGCCGAGGAGTCCCAGAACGGAGGTTCCGAGGTCATCGAAGTCTGAATATGCGAATCATCGCCCTCAACGTGCATGGGTTCCGGAACCTGCAGGACCAGCGCTTGGAGTTCAGCGGATCGACCCATTTCATGGTGGGAGCCAACGGGCAGGGTAAGACGAATCTCCTCGAAGCGATCGGCTTGCTCAGCGCGCTGCGCTCGTTCCGTGTGGCTGAGCGCAAAACCCTCGTGAACTGGAACGCCGCCGCCGCCGCCGTGCACTATCGAGTCGATCACGACAAGCAGGGAGTGAGCACGGTCGAGATAGCATTGCGCGGCGCGCGCGCATCGGTTTCCTTGGATGGCGAGCGGCTTCGCAGTCTCGGGGATTTTGTGGGGTTGTTCCCGACAGTGGCGCTCTCGTCGCACGACATCGAGATGCTCCGCAGCGGTCCGTCCGTCCGCCGGCGTTTCATCGATATCTGTCTCTCGGGGGTCGATTTCGGCTATCTTGCGGCGTTGCGGGGCTACCATCGGGGGCTGGTCGCGCGGAACCGATTGCTCAAGGGTGGGGCGGGTGCTGCGGAAGTGGCGGCGTTTTCCCGGGAAATGGCGCCGTCCGCGGCACTTCTGGTCCGCAAGCGGCGGGCTTGCTTGGAAACGCTCGATGCCTGTTTCCGTGAGAAGTACCAACGCTTCGCACCGGGGGGCGAGCACCCTGTGCTCGTCTACAGTCCCGATGTGGAGGCGGAGACCGAGGAGGAATGGTTGCGGGTGTGGCGCGATTCCCTGGAGCGAGACCGCCGGTGGGGCGCCACACTCAAGGGACCCCATCGCGATGATTTCCAGTTCCGGTTGTTCGACCGGGCCGCCCGCACATTTGCATCGGAGGGTCAGCAGCGGGGGATCGTGACGGCACTGCGCCTCGGCCAGGCCCAGTGGGTGCGTGAGGTGACCGGTGAGCGTCCGGTCGTTCTGGCTGACGACGTCCTTGTCGAGCTCGATCCGGCACGCCGCCGCGCATTCTGGGCGGCACTGGATCCCGAGGTGCAGATTTTTGCGAGCGGAACGGAGACACCCCGGAATCCGGAAAAATGGGAGATATTTAGCGTTGCGCAGGGACTTATATGTCGGGAGGGTTCGCCTGCATGACCCCGGAACAATGGATTCTCGGTATCGTCGGTGCGCTGCTGATCGGGTTGGGAAAGGGAGGATTGCCGGGTGCGGGCAACCTGACCGTCGCAATCTACGCCCTGATTTTCGAGGCGCGGGCCTCTGTAGGGATCTTGCTGCCCGTGCTTATCGCCGCGGATGTCGTGGCAGTGCTGGTGTATCGACGGCACGCGGATTGGTTCTACCTCGTAAAACTTTTGCCGTGGATGGGGGCAGGCATTCTCGTGGGATACGCGTCGCTGTGGATTATTCAGTCGGCGGCGATGGCGCCTCTGATCGGAGGGATCCTCCTCAGTATGACGGCGCTCCACTTCCTGCGCGTCTGGCATGTGCGCCGGTATGCGGACGGGATTCTGGCGAATGTTCCGCAGACACTCGGGTTCCAGGCGGGGACCGGGATCCTCGGCGGGTTTGCGACGATGGTGGCGAACGCAGCCGGGCCGGTTGCCGCCCTCTATCTTCTCGCAGTCGGTTTGCCCAAGATGGCGTTTATCGGGACCGCGGCGTGGTGCTTTTTCATCGTAAACCTTGTAAAGGTGCCGTTCATGATGCACCTCGACATGATTCACTTCGAATCAGCGCGGATTTCCCTTTCGCTCGCTCCGTTCGCGATGCTCGGCGCCGCCATCGCGCCGTTCATCGTCCGCTTTATCCCGCAGCGGCTCTTTGAGGTCCTCGTCTGGGCGTTTGTCATCTTGGCCGGCGCCCGTTTGATTCTGGGGTGAATCCCGCGCGGTCGATCCATGCAGGGTAGCATCTCACGGGGGCACGAAATGTCCCCCTCGGCACTCGGTTAGAGGGAATAGGATAGTCGCGCTTCCATTATGAAGGACGGTTTTCGGACCGTTCAGATCGGGAGTTTACGAGCTCCTCGTGGCTTGACCCCTCCGCCGTATGGGGTGAAAGATGAGATGACGATTGCAGGCGGCGTTTGTTCTTACGGATTCATGAGTGCAAACCGGGAGCGTCGCGATGCCAACGGGAGAGCATAGAATATGACAGAAAAACTGAAAATCGGGATGATCGGGTGCGGCGAGATCGCATTCAAGTCAACAGCGAAGGCCATCCAGGCTTCGAGGAACGCGGAGATGGTGATCGGCATGGATACGATCGCCGAGGTCGCCTCCTCGTTCGGGGAAACCTATGACGTGCCACACACCACGGAGGTGGACGATGTACTATCCCACCCGGATGTGGAGGCGGTGGTCATCTCGGCGCCCCACTTCCTGCACGAGCCTTTGACGGTTCAGGCTGCCCGCGCGGGCAAACACGTCATGTGCGAAAAACCGATCGCATGCACCCTCGAGCAGGCCGACCGGATGATCGCGGCGTGCCGTGACGCGGGCGTGCTGCTTTCGATCAACCTGATGACCCGCTACTCTGCACAGACTGAGAAGGCAAAGGAACTGGTCGACGCCGGCGCGGTCGGTCGCATCATCGGCCTGCAGTTTCATGTGATGGCGGATAAGCCGGAGAGTTACTGGACCGGTGGGTACACCGGTCGCGTGAAGACCGACTGGCGGATGTCCCGGGAGAAATCCGGCGGCGGGGTGCTGGTCATGAACCTCATCCACGACATGGATCGCTTTCGCTACATTACCGGCCTCGAGGCGGTGCGTGCGTTCGCGGAGTTCGATACGTTCTGCACGGATACCGAGGTGGAGGATTACGTTTCCGCCACCTATCGGTACGACAACGGGGCGATCGGGTCGGTAACCGCCGCTTCATGCGCCCGCGGTGGTGTGGCGCACGGAAACCGGATCACCGGGACGGACGGTCAGATCCTGTTTGAGCGCCGGGAGTTGAAAGTCTTCACCCGGAAGGAGAATATCGGGTTGAAGCCGGGCGAGTGGAACACCGTGCCGATGCCGGAGGAGGACTACCCGGTTCAGCGCTATGTAGAGCGGTTCGCCGATGCGGTCTCCTCCAACCAGCAGCCCGATATTCCCGGAGAGGAAGGCCGCAAGGCGCTCGAACTCGTTGTCGCGGCTTACCGGTCGGGCGAGAACCATTCCATGGTCGAGATTCCGTTATCGTAATTGAAAAGGAATCGCTTTACAGGTGGCGCGGGTGCGCGCCCGCTGGCACCGGTCTGAAAGGGCGCTGTCATAGTGGCAGGCGCCATTGGCGTTTTACCCCGGTCACTCGGTCTCAATCACAAGGCGGACATACGTGCTGAACAGGTTCCCAAACCCGTGCGCGAACCAACTATCCTGTGATTCAGAATAACGTTCAAAACGGCCCCGTTTGTGAAAGCGCGCCAGCGCGCTATCGCGATTTCCCAGCGGCGGAGTTTCATAGTTGAACGTCATGATGGTATCAGAGTGAGACACCAGGCCCTCTTCCCCCACCGGATCGAGTCTCCACTCGACAGTAGGAACCCAGATGAGTCTCCATTGGCCCTCTTGGGCCCGCCCGCTCATTGCGCTTGGAAGGACGTGGAACGTGCCGCTGACATGAACCTTCGCCCCAACAGGCACATGGATTTCCCAGGTCACGATATGGTCGTGATCCGATACACGCTTCATCCTCGCGGATGCGGCATCCGTGTGCGTGACAACGGCCGTGAAGTAGCCCCCAAAGAGGATTTCCACACCCTCAGGCCATCCGGAAGTTGTTTTGGTATAGGTGCGTTGCCACGAATCCCGGAAGACCTTGACCTCGCTGCCTTCATCCACGACCAACTCCCCGAGGTCGATCCTCTGATCCGTCGCCTCGCTCCAATCGATCGTCACGGGAAACTCATCTGTTTTGCCGCCCGCGCCCGTGGTGAGGAGCAACGCGCTGTGTCCGCCGAAGGTGTCCAGCCAAAAACGGCCATCGTCGTCCGACACAACTCGAGTAAACGTGCCGAAATACGATTGCCCGTCCACCTCGACCACGCTCTCCACTTCGATGCCGGCCAACGGAGCGCCATCTCCATCGACGATCCTGCCCTCGACGGCGTATTGCCACCCGAGCCGGTGAAGCAGTACTTGGAACGCCTTCTTGCGCTCGGGAGCGAGGCTCTGCTCGATCTCCCGTCGCAACGCTTCGACCGACGTGCGGCCTTGTGCCACGATGGCGAACACCGCGCCGCGCGTCAGACCCAAGGGGGCGATCGGCCAGGAAATGTTGAATGAGTCGCGCAGCGTGTGCTCCTCATAATGCAGCAGGGCCAACATGGAAGCAGCAAACCCCTCGATCCCGGGGAAATCACGCGTTCGCGCACTGAGATCCCGGAACGTCGATCTGGGGTTGTCGAGTACGGCCTTCCCTCCCGACCCGATGAGAAAACTCTCCAGGTAATACGCGTAGTCCTCGAGCAGGTTGTTTCGGCCAATATCATCCTGGATCCCGTGTTGTCCGGAAAAAAGGGATCCGCCGCGTCGTTCGAGTTGATCGTAGGCGTCGTGTCCGGCAAGGAGATGCGTCATGTAATGGCCCGTCTCGTGGGCGAGCGCGCCGGCATTGGTCGGAGACGTGATGGCGAGCACCGGACGAAACCGTCTGCCAGTACCGCGTATCCGCAGCTTGTTGAAGCCGGTGTAGTAGTTGCCTCCGTACGCGAAACGCAATCTCGACTCCTCGCGCCGTGTCTCCACTTCTGAGCGGAGCGCCGGATCGAGTTCTGCGAGCATCGATTCTACGTATTGATCCACCTGCAACCGGACCATCGATCGCTGTTGAACCAGCGCGCTATTCGGATCAACCCGTGAAATCCAGTAGTTCTGCGGCAACTGCATGTCGTCCTGATCGGCCAGTACCTCGCTCCCGACACTCATTGTTTCCGCGCCATCCGAATCCGGAAACGGGATCGCGTAGGCAGAACGCCCATCCTTCAGTTCCTCCCAGTGGAGTGCCACCCATCGCATCTGCCCGTATCCAATCGAATCGCTGAACGCTCCCTGCATGTCAGTAAAGGCATACACAATCGGTGCGGTATCTTCATTGCCCGTGGCCTCGAGCACCAGTTTCATTTCGCTGAGTCCTTCCGGCTCGATGATCCACCCCTCCCCGTCGTGCGGCGGCGCCGGGTAGTGCACGTCCATCGGCGCGAGTCGAATCGTTCCCGACTCACCGGCAGGCACGGAAAAGCTATGACCCGAGTCGCCATCGCTCACGACGATCGGGCTATCTCCGGAAGGCGCCGTGACGAGAATCGAGCGCAGTTCGCCGGAGATGAAGACCGGATCAGCCATGCGGGTCTCGTGCCGCCAGGCGCTCTCGCCGTAGTGGTAGAAGATCCGGTGGCCCGGCGCCCCGGGACGCCGGTAGAGCGCCCAGTCCTCGACCGGCCAATACCAGTAGAATGTCGGGTAGGTTCCAGCGGCCGTCCATCCCCATGCCATCAGGTTCGCGTCGTAGGCAAAGAGACTGCTCCCGCCTCCGCCCATGCAATACTGCCATCCATGTTCGATGTGGTAGATCCAGTCTCCCGCAGGCCTCACGTATCCGTACCAATCAACTTCGTACCAACCATCCGCGAGCGGCGTTGCTTCGGGCCAAAGACGGTCGATGAGCGCGTGGGAGGAATGAGACTCGGCATATGCCGCAGTCGCGGTTCGATCGGCGGCAGACCAGATCAGTGCGGCAACGGCAAGCACAAGAAGATGAGATCTTTTCATTGAAGGTCGTGGTTAAGGGGGGGGCTTCTAAAGCTTAATACCAATCCATTGAACTTCCAGCAAGCGCAACCTAACCGGCCGGGATCATTACGTCCGATACTAATAGCGACCTTTAAGGCCGCTAATGCGTCGATAGGGCGCCGGATCGCAGCGGCGTCCCTCGGAGCCGGACAACGCGGGAAACTCGGGT
>SLNJ01000136.1 GCA_007133065.1 Opitutales bacterium | reverse complement strand
GTCGGAGGCGGTCGGGGTCGTGCCGGCGGAATCGCCGTCAGGCGAGGACCGGTCGTCCACGAGGACGATGAAGTCAGGCCGGTATTTGCGGGCTTCCGAACCGTAGCGGTAGGGAACCTCGAGGCCGAGGCTGTGGTTCTTGGTGTAGGCAACGACCTTCGGGTGGGACTCGGCGACGCGGCAGAATTCCGCTTCCCAGTCGCTGTCGCAGATGACCCAGTTGACGTGGTTTTTCGGTGGGGGTCCGGAGGTGTCCCAGCGGTTTTCGCGGGAGGTGGTGAACCGGACATGGGCGGTGGAGCCTGTGGGGTTGTAGGAGTCGAGAAGCGCCTTGATCGGGCGATCGCCTTCCAGGGCGCGGGTGATGCCGGCGGTGATTTTGTTGCAGGCCATGTCGGCGAGTTCCTGGTAGATGAGCAAGCCCGGGTAGGTTTCGCCTTTGCAGACGAGACAGGAGTCGAGCCATTGGCGCGTGATGCGTTTGAGTTGGCCGAAGAGGTGGAGCTTCGGTTCCTCGCCGGGGTCGCGCCACTTGGTGTAGAGGAGTCGCTGGGTCAGGTGGAAGAGGAGCGTGGAGCGGCGGATCTGGTCGAGGTGTTCCAGGCCGAGGTCCACCCCTTCGCCGATGATCCCGGCGTTGCGGGTGATGGAGGGGCCGATGATGTCAGGCGTTAGTTCCAGGATGGAATCGTCGTTGAAGCTGGCGGTGAGCCGTTCTTCGGGGAGTTCGACGCGGTAGCCTTCGACACGGGGGAAACGGATTTCCAGATGGTCGCGGTCGGGACGGACGGCGTGCACCTGGACGGTCTGACGCGGGGGTTGGGGCGGAGCGATGACCGGTTTGGCGGTGAAGTCGAAGGGAATGCCGAAGATGTCGGCGTACTCGGGGTTGAACAGGCCCTCTTCGTTGAGGTCGTAGGACTGGCGACGGAGGGCGCGGCCGATGACCTGTTCGCACAGGAGTTGGGTGCCGAAGGCCCGGATGCCGAGGATGTGGGTGACGTTGCTGGCGTCCCAGCCTTCGGTAAGCATGGAGACCGAGACCACGCAGCGGATCCAGGCCCCGAGTTGATTGGGCTTGCCGACGGTGTTCATGACCTCGCGCAGCAGTTCCTGGTCCGTGATATTGTCCGCGGCGCGGGCGTCGCCGCTGCGTTCGATGATTTCGCGGCGGAAGCGGTCGATCTCGTCGGAGGCGATGGAGCGGAAGTTGGTGTCGAGGGCGTCGCCGGCCTCGAGTTGCTCGGAGTCGATCAATAAGGTGTTGGGCCGGGGGAGCGGGTCGCCGGTGGTGTCGTCAAAATTGCGAAAGAGAGCGAGGCGTCCGTTGACAAGGGTGGAAGTGCCGTCCTCGCGCTCTTGACGGAAACCCGAGATGTAGTCGAAGACGAGCTTCGAGATCGAGGTGTTCTGGCAGACCACGATGAAACAAGGCGGAACCGGAACTTCTTTCTCAAGCCATAGGTTGTAGGTTTTTTCGTAATGTCCGTAGAGAGCCTGGAGTGCGGTTTGCAGGCGGGCGGGCAGGGCGAGGGGATCGAGATTTGTTGCCTTGCCGCGGCCTTTCTTAGGCATGTCTTTGCGAATATTCTCCCACAGGTTGCGATAGACCGGCATCTCGTCGCTCGGGATATTTTCGGCGACGGGAACGCGGGGGAGTTTGACGATACCGCATTCGATGGCGTCCATGAGGGAGAAGTCGCTCATGGTCCACGGAAACATCGTGCCCTCGGCATAACCGGAACCGCGCAGGAAGAAGGGCGTGGCCGAAAGATCGATCACCCGGCGGACACCGAGCTTGCGGTTGACCGCTTCGATTCCGGAAATCCACAGGCGGGCGGCTTCATTGTTTTTCTCGGCTTCCTTTCGGTCGTCTCCTTTGAGGCCCGTTTCATCCGGGTCTTCGGCTTTTTCCCGGTAGCAGTGGTGGGCTTCGTCGTTGATGACGAGAATGTTCTTGATGCCCATCAGGTCGGGCATGACGCGCTGGAGCATCTGGCCCTCGGTTTCGGTGGTGTGGAGTTCGTCGCCGGTGCGGCCTTTCAGGAGAGCCCGGCCGCCTTTGGAAATATCGATTCGCTCGCGAAGCTTAAAGGCATGGTAATTGGTAATTACGATCTTGGCTTTATGGAGGTCGTCGAGGAGGTCGTTGGGCACGAGTTCGCGGCTGGCGTAGTAGCTGTCGGGGTCGTTGGGCTGGAGGACGCGCAAACGGTCCTTGATGGTGAGACCTGGGGCGACCACCAGGAACCCGCGAGTAAATTGCTTGCTGCCGGGCCTGCGTACGGCATTGATCGTCTGCCAGGCGATCAGCATGGCCATCACCGTGGTTTTTCCGGCGCCCGTAGCCAGTTTCAGGGCGATGCGCAGGAGCTCGGGGTTCGCGTCGGCATTCGCGTGGGTGAGGTACTGGATGTAGCGTTTGCCAGATTGGGATTGGGGGGCGACCTCGGTCAACCAGATCGCGGTCTCGACGGCCTCCACCTGGCAGAAAAACGGGCGGACACTCATGAACGGGTGATGGCGCCAATGGTGCAGCAGGCGGGCGGTTTCGGGGGTGACCTGCCAAAGGTTCGAAGTTGGAAGTTCGCGCCAGTGGTCCACGTGCTGGCGGATCTCGTTGATGATCGAGGTGGGATCGTACTGCTGTTGCCTTGTGGATATGCCTTTCCCCTCGTCAAATACCAGGTCCTGCTGGGCGGGGGAAGCGCGCTTCCGTTTCTTCGGTTTGGGAACCGGGGTGATGAATTCCGCGCGGCGACGCTGTTCGAGGATGCGCTGGGTCGGTTGCCCCTGCTTGTCCAGTTCCCAGTGCCTGCGAGGATACTCGTACGGGGAATTCAGAACGGGGCAGTCGAAGAAAGGTTCAGCCATAGTGGGAAGCCGTGGGGCCGTCGTGATTCGAGATAGATCGCTCAATCTTCCGGACCTGGAAAAGTGTAATGGCGTGATGGCGACTTGCCACGAAAAAATCACCCTCATCAGATTTCCCTGGGCGGGCGGATGCCAGGCATGCCAGTTCGGCGCCGAGACAGCGAAAGAACAGGTTATTTTTGCAGTGACCCGCCCCGGGTGATCGTCCATAAGTCAGGAACGATGCAGGAACGTATGTTGCCGTTGGTCCTCTTGCTCAACCGCCTGGCGCTGGGCTGGTATTTCGCCGCCGTGGGCTGGCGGAAGGCGGCGGGGGAACTGCGGGAGGGCTTCGGCACGTTTCTGCGGGAGGACTCCTTTGGCGGCCGCACGCCCGAATGGCTCCCGGAGATCGTGACCACGGTGTACGGATTCGCACTGCCGTGGCTGGAACTGCTCCTGGGAACGCTCCTGATCCTCGGCCTCTTTGGCCGGACCGTTGCCGCGCTGACGACGTTGCTCCTCCTGAGTATCGCGATTGCACTGCTCGGAACGGGCGAGTTGTTTCCGGTCCATCACGCCGGCGTCTTCCTGGGGCTCGCGTTGCTGCTGTGGACCCTCGGCCCCGGACGCTACAGCCTGGATTCCGTGATCTGGAAGCGTGTGC
>SLNJ01000148.1 GCA_007133065.1 Opitutales bacterium | reverse complement strand
TTGACGTCGGACTTGACATCACCATCCCGATTCGGCTCCATTTCCTCCATGAAAGTGCTCATTCAGACCGGTTCCAGCGGGCGGGTGCCCGTGCCGCCTGAAAAGCGATTTCTTATCAATTCATCGACGGGCGCAAGTGCTTCAGATAAGAGTAAAACCGCGCGCGCGGGTTTCCTCGCTCGTTCAGGAACCAGACGGCACCTGGTTGGCCCGGTTGAAGTCGCCGCCCGTCGATGGGAAGGCGAACGTGGAACTCGTGGCATTGGTTGCCGAGCACTTCCAATGCCCGAGGGCCGCAGTCACCATCAAAGCCGGCGCGTCCGGTCGAGTGAAGCTGGTGAGGGTGGAGACGTGACGCGGGGCTTGATACGAACGCACTCGATGAGGTCATTGCCAAACTATCAAGCGCTATCCGGTAATCCTGCCAGCAGGGTTTGGGCCGTAACATGCCTGGAACACGAATCGAGCAGGAATCGCTGGTCAATATGATCGATTTCCGATCACGCTCTGACAGGAACCGCTGGTGGCTCGTCGGCGGGCTCTATCTGGCGGGTTACCTGGTTGTCGCCGTCGCAATCGGCATCTGCGATTCCCTCCTCCTTGCGGACAGAAGCGCCGCCGCCGTGATTTACGGGGGCATTCTTCTTGTGACCGCATTGCTGGTCGTTATAACGAGAGGGCTGACGAAGGCCCGGACCTGGTGGCTCCTGCCCCTTCTGGTCTCGCCCGCATCCGTGACTGTGGGAATGATTCTTCTCCTCAACCTGCTTATGTATTTGGGCGTTGCCCACCATTGACGCCGACGCCGACATGAACTTCGAACTGCCGACTCCAACCTTGTTGCCATCTGACTGAGTTACACCGTCCTGCAATCATGAACGATCCACACGCAGAAGCCTGGGACCTCTACGATCAAGACGGGAATCCACTTCGACGGCGTGCCTCTCGTGGGGATTCCCTGGAGCCGGGCGAATACCACAGGGTCGTTCAAGTGTGGGTCCGCAACCGGAACGGGGAGTACCTCATCCAGAAGCGCACGGAGCACGTTGCGTTTCACCCGGGGATCTGGGCGACAACGGCCGGATCTGTCGTTGCCGGGGAGGACAGCCGTTCGGCTGCCATCCGGGAACTCGCCGAGGAACTGGGAATCCACGCGGATCCATCCGAGCTTGAGCAGGTTCTCCAGAGACTCCGGGGTGATTCGATCGGGATCGCCTGGTTGCTGGAGCGGGATGTCGCTGCGAATGAGATTCGCCTGCAGCCGGACGAGGTGGCCGACGTAAAATGGGCGACTCCCGCGGAAATCCGCCGGATGGTGGAAAACCAGGCCTTTTACGACTATGAATCCGACTATTTCGACACGGTTTTCAGCCATCCCAGCCGGCACGGGAATAGTCCGCCCGGGCACTCAATTCAGCGAGCGGCCGCCCTGCCGCCTGAGCATCCTTCAACCGGTGCACGCAATGCAACGATTTCCAACGCCATCGAGTTCCTGATCGAACTCGAGAAGCTCAAGCGCGTCGAGCGTCGGAGCTATCCCATCGGGATGAGCCGAAGAGAAAACTCCGCGGAGCATAGTTGGAGCCTTGCGGTCGGAGCACTGACCCTGGCTCCGATGGTTGACCCCGAATTGAATCTCGCCCGCATTCTGGAGATGGTCATCGTTCACGACATTGTGGAGATCGACGCGGGCGACACCTTCTGCTATGCCGACCAGACGGGAAAGCAAGAGAAGGAAGAGCGGGCGGCGAGAAGGATTTTCGGCATCCTGCCCGAACCTCAGGCAGAACGGTTCCTTGGCATCTGGCACGAGTTTGAAGCAAAGGCCACAAGAGAGGCATTGTTTGCCCATGCGTTGGATCGCATCTTTCCGCTCCTGCAGAACTACCACAGTCGAGGGTGCACCTGGAGAGAAAACGGGGTCTCTTACGACCAGGTTCTTGAACGAAACAAAGCGATTCGGGACGGATCTGACGATCTCTGGCAATACGCGCTGGAAATTATCCAATCGGCGGTCAAGCAAGGCTGGCTGCCAACCAGGACAGATTTGCAGAAAGACGGAGCAGACGATGGCTGTTCTCCGGGACCTTGATGGAACGCTTGCTGAGGTGCCGGAGGAGAAACCCCTCGCCCTCAGCATGTACCGCAAACGCCTCCCCGCATACCGGAGGATGGGTTAAGGTGTGAGAGGAACGACGCCGGAGGACTGGAGCGCGTCGAGAGAATCCCGGAGACGGGGCGGTTAACAACTAAGAGATTCCTTCGGCAAGAAAAGCATCATTTATTATTGCGATGTGATGCACTTCGCATCACTTTCGAGATATGAGAATCACCGTGGACATTGATGAAGAAAGATTGCGGGAAATCCAGATCTTGACCGGCGAAAAGCAGAAGAGCCGGGCGGTATCGCGGGCAGTCGATGAATTTGTCAAACGACGGCGGGCGCGCGAGTTTGGCCGCCTGCTGCGGGAGGGAGTCTTCGACTATCCGGGGAGCAACGAGGAGATCGAACAGAGGGACCGCTAAAGCGCCATGGTGCTGGTGGACACATCGGTATGGATCGAAGCGGCCCGGCGCAAAGGAGCAGTCGAAGTAAAGGTGGCCCTGGAGTCCTTGCTGGAAATGTATGAAACCGTCGTATGCCCGCCTGTATGGCTTGAAGTGCTCGGCGGCGCACGCCGCCAGGATCGCCGGCGCCTTCAGACGTATTTTGAGGCACTGCCCTATTGCCGGCTGCACCACGACTGCTGGCAAGAGGCCGTTCAGCTTTCCTGGCGACTTCGCGACACGGGACACACAATTCCATGGAACGACTTGCTCATTGCGACCGTTGCGCTACACAACGACCACCGGGTTTACGCAGTTGATGCACACTTCGACTTGATGGCCGAGACGATCGGCCTGCGACTCTACCGCCCGGGATACGGCGGACGTTACACACCGGAGAAATGACTCATCCGCTCGCGCCAATCTCCTCAGTGACACAATCGTGAAACTGTAAACTCAGGACCCCATCATTTCAAAATCTTTGGCGCGCTGCTGTCCGAGACGATCCTGTTCCCGGTCCCGCACCGGCATTTCACCTTCGGAACCCCCAGGATGCTGCGCCCTTACTTCCGCTTCGACCGCCACCTGCTCAAGGACCTGTGCCGCCTGGCGCACGAGTGCCTGCTCGAATACCTGCGCGCCACGCTCGATCTGCCCGAAGGGCTGCCCGGTATCGTGATGACGATCCACACCTTCGGCGAGTATCTGGACTTTCATCCCCACCTGCACGCCCTGGTGGCTGACGGTCTGTTTGTGCGTTCGGGACTGTTCTACTGCCTGCCCAATGTGAGCCTCAAGTCGCTGGAGGAGTTGTTCCGGGCGCGGGTCATCACGTTTCTGGTGGACAAGGGCCTGCTGCCGCCCGAGCGCGCGAACAGGCTGGAGGCCGGAGACTGGAGGCTGTAGGAAGAAGTGGTTATGAGAGATCACACGAAACTGAGAGCGTTCGAGCTGGCTGATGAACTGGTGTTGGTGGTTTACAAGGAGACCCG
>SLNJ01000102.1 GCA_007133065.1 Opitutales bacterium | reverse complement strand
GGAAATCGAATCCCGGTTTGCCAGCAGCGTCATCCGCAGCCGGAAACGGCTGACTTACCGGCAGGCCCATGCGCTCCTGACCGAGGATCGATTGGAAAAGATCCGCAACACACCCCTCCCCCCCGAGCACCAGACCGGTGCCATCGGACGCCCGCTCTCCGATCTCTCCAACCGTGAGATCAAGGCTCTCCAGGAGGATATTCGCTCCCTCTGGGATATCGGCCGGCGCCTCCGCAAGCGGCGGATGGACAAAGGCAGCCTCGACCTGGACATGCCGGAGATGAAGATTTTTGTCGACGAACAGGGGTACGCCGACCGGATCGAGCGTATCGAATACGACGAAAGCCACCAGCTGATCGAGGAGTTCATGCTCGCCGCCAACGAAGCCGTGGCGCGCGAGCTGCGCCGCGTAAACGTCCCGATGATTCACCGCGTTCACGACAAGCCCGATCCCGATCGGCTCGACGAACTCCGCCTCTTCATGGCAACCGTCGGCATCGAGGTCGGCGACCTCACCAAGCGCTCCGAAGTCACCAAGCTCCTGCGTGCAATCAAGAGCCACCCGCAGGCCTACACCCTGCGCATCCAGTTCCTGCGCAGCCTGAAGCAGGCCTGTTACCGCGCGAGCGCCGACGGCCACTACGGTCTCAACAAGACCAACTACACGCACTTCACATCGCCGATCCGGCGCTATTCCGACCTTGTGATCCATCGCGTATTCGCCCGGTTCATGGAAAAACATCCGGCCATCGTGGTCTCCGAGGGCATCCGGCGGATCGATGCCGGCAAGGAGCCTCGCGACGCAACACCAAAGACCGTCTCCTATCGTCAGGGCCAACTTGAGCTTATCGCCGAACACCTCAGCCAGACCGAGCAGAACAGCACCGAGGCCGAGCGCCAGTCTATCCAGGTCAAGCTGCTCGAGTTCTTTGAGCGCGAACTGAAAAAGGAAAAGCCGAGCGAATTCGAAGCCGTGATCATGGATGTCAAGAACCACGGGATGTTCGTGGAACTCACCAAGTCCATGGCCTACGGGCTCGTCCATATCTCCACCCTGCGCGACGACCTGTACCACCTCAATGACGACGGAACCGCGATCATCGGACGCCGGAGCAAGAAGCGGTTCGAAGTCGGGCAGAAGGTCTCCGTCCGCGTCTCGCGCATCGACCGTTTCAAAAGGCAGATCGATTTCGCAATTTTAGACACCGAGAACGGCCGGCAGGCCGGAAGAGCCCGGAAGAGAGGCGGCAATACGGCTCGCAGCGCGAATCAAAGCGACAACAAGTCCCGTGGCGCACGAAAGAAGGCCGTCGCCGACGCTGCCGAAATCCCCCGCAAACGCCGAGGCGGCGGCAAACGGCAACGCCGGTAAACGCCGCCCACCCATGACCACCAGCCTCACGCCGGTGGAGCATACATTCGGGATCGTACGCCTGCCTGTACGTCGCCGCTACATTTTCCCATGGCTCTGGTGGCGGACTCCCGCCCTCCGATGGCGCTTCCAGGGATTATCCGGATCCTCGGCGAGTCCGAGCCCATGGTTGCAAATCACGCGACGGTATGCCAAACTTTATGCCTTTGGTCCCGAGTATTGAAACGACGACAGAATCGATATGTCACAGGAACACGAACCCACGCACTACACTTACCAGTCCGAGCTACATCGCGTATGGAAGAACGCCGTCAACCGCTACGAAGCGGGAGAGCGGACGCCGGACGCCTTCTTTGACGGCGACGAAACGGCGTTCCTCGCCTCCATCGGTCTCACCGCACAGGAAATGTACGACTACGCCGAGGACTACTGCGGCGGCGGCGATCCGGATTTCGTGAATGTTGCGACGGTGACCGATATCCGCCGCTCCTACTTCCTGGAAGTCCAGCGGGGGCATCCGAGCGGGACAACCATGGACATATCCACAATCCCCGCGAAGAAGGAGGCGGTCCGCGGGATCGCATGGCTCCCGCGCCTCATCTTCAAGGCCAGGGCGAAACTCCGCGGCCAACTCGATCCGAGCATTATGTACGGGTGCGGAGGCGACCGGAAGTTCTGGAAGGAATCGGACATCCATCCGGCGGAGTTTCTCCGCATGGTCTGGACGTACGAAAACAATGATGATAAAATCGTCGACTGGGTCGAGAACCGCCGCAAGGCGGCCGCGTCCGCCCCGGTGGAATCGGCCGCGAGGGGCTGAGGAGCCGAGCCGCCGGGCGCACCACCACTGAAGCGCTCAGGGGACAGGGGGCTGGGCAATCTCCTCCCCTCTCCCACGCAACGATTGCCAAGCACACGGAATTGTGCCAACATGAAAATGTGAGCATCCAGAAGCCGGATCCTCGTCAGACGAACAAGAAGCCGACCTACCCGGTCGGTTCGCTGTTGCGTACCTATCTTGCGACGTACGCCCGCGAGGTTGAACTTCCCGTAAGTTACGAACGGTTGCTTCAATGGAGCGGATCGATCCCCCTGTACAACGACCTCGGCGAAGACACCCTGTGGCAGACCGTCATCTACCCGGCCGAGGAGATGAAACAGCTGGCCCGCAGCCTGACGTTCGTCTACGCGCTCCTGAAAACCGAGGGAGACGCCTCCCTCGCCGAACATCTGTACATGGACCGAATCGATTACTGCAGCTTCGGCAACTCGAACCCCTTTCGCATCCGGATCGTCAACTCCAGAAACGAGAATCAGGATTACTATTACGTCAAGAAACCCGACGCGTCGCGGATTTACGGGCTCGAGCTTGAACACCTGCTATCCCCCAACCGTATCCACTACCTCACCGACGGCGAGACGCTCGTCGAGGAGCATATATCCGGCATCCCCGGCGACGTGTTCATCGAGCGCTGGCTCGAAGATCCCCACCTCAAGGAGGTGCGCGTCGCCAAGGAGCTCGTGAAGTTCAACGAGCGCTGTTTTGTGCGCCTGCTCGGCGACATGCGCTCCTACAACTTTGTCGTCGAGGTGACTCCCGACTTCGAGGAAGTGCAGGTCCGGATCCGCGCGATGGATTTCGACCAGCAGTCCTACAGCGGCAAGAAGAGGTTCTACCTGCCGCAGTTCTTCAAAGATAACCTTCCGCTCGTGGAATTCTGCCTGCGCCACCTCGACAACACCACGGCACGTCAGTACCAGCGCGAAGAACAGGCGTTGATCAATCGTCGCGCCCAACTGGCTCACCTGCGGCTGAACGCGTTCTTCAAGTGCATGTGCGCGGACAGGATCTCCACCACGGAGAAGGTCATCGAACTACGCGAATCGCTGGCGGAACACTATCAGGACAAGCGTTTCCGCGAATGCGAATCGATGGGGGACATCGTCCGCCGGAGTCTCGACCAGGTCCATCACAGCAGCAGCCGCTCCGACCCCCTTCCCGTGATCCTTTCCGACGCTCCCTGATTTTACCGGCGGCTAACCCGATTCCGGAGCCAGGACCACCGGAACCTGCTCGGTGTCGGCGACCGCAGAATAGAACCTGCGGACAAGGTCGTAATCCGAAGCCGGCAACGTGCTTCTCTCAATCTCAATCGAGCGCGTCACATGGACCGCCCGCTCCGCAATCGTGAATG